>DASUZB010000145.1:0-35785 GCA_036377075.1 Actinomycetes bacterium
GCTCGTCGGGGTGCCGGTGCTGGCGGTGCCGACCAGCGTCGGCTACGGCGCCGCCTTCGAGGGGCTGGCCGCCCTGCTCGCCATGCTGAACAGCTGTGCCGTCGGGGTCGCCGTGGTCAACATCGACAACGGCTTCGGCGCCGGTGCCCTTGCCGCCCGCATCCTCGCGACCCGCCGCAGCCGCGGCGACGCCGACGGCGTGGCCGTCCCATGACCCGGCTGTAACTCCGCCGAGTGGGGTATTCAGCTAGGTAGGCCACCAAGCGATTGAATAGGCCCATGATCGACACTGCTGCCGTGCAGCGCGCCCTCGACGAGCTGGGCGAGCTGGTCGCGGCGGCCACGCCACGCGCCCCGGAGCCGGGCGACGGCGGTGAGGAGCAGCGCCGCCGGCTCGTTTGGCACCTGCGGGAATTCCTGCTGCCGCGGGTCCGCGACCTGGAGGCGCCGCTGGTCGCCGTGTTGCTCGGCTCGACGGGTGCGGGGAAGTCGTCGCTGCTCAACGGTCTTGCGGGCCGCTGTGTCAGCCCCAGCGGGGTGATCCGGCCGACCACCGTGCGGCCGCTGGCGCTGCTCGCGCCCGGCCAGGTCGACGCGTTCATGGGCGGCAGGGTGCTGGCCGCCCTCGCCGACGACGACCGCCTGGGGCTCGCCGTGGACGAGCACGCCTTCGCCGGGATCGTGCTGGTCGACGCGCCCGACCTGGACTCGGTGGAGACCGCCAACCAGCTCGCCGCCGACGAGCTGCTGCAGGCGGCCGACCTGTGCGTGTTCGTGACCACCGCGCAGCGCTACGCGGACGCGGTGCCGTGGGAGTTCCTGCGCCGTGCCCGCGAGCGCGGCGTGCCCCTGATGGTGGTGCTCAACCGCCTGCCGCGCGGCGAGGCCGACCGGGACGCGGTGATGGCCGACTGCCGCAGGCGCTTCGCCGAGGCCGGTTTCGAGGGTGCCGGCCCCCGCGGCGAGCTGCCCTTCCTCGGCGTGGTGGAGGGTGCCCGCGACGCCACCGTCGACGGCCTGGACGCCGCCGCGATCGAGCCGCTGCGGCGGGCGCTCGAGGAGCTGGCCGCCGACCCCCGGGCGCTCGGCGCGGTCAAGGCCGCCGCGCTCCGTGGTGCCATGGCCGGGCTGCCCGACGCCGTCGAGCGGCTCGCCGGCCACCTGGAACGCGACCGGCGGCGGGCGGCGGCGCTGCGCGCCGCGGCGGAGCGGGCCTACGCCGCCGAGGAGGCCAAGCTCGACGATCGCCTGGCCGGCGGGGAGTTCCTGCGCGGCGAGGTGATGCGCGCCTGGCAGGAGTTCGTCGGCGTCGGCGACGTCGCGCGCTGGCTGTCCAGCGGGGTCGGGCGGGTGCGCGCCTGGCTCGCCCGCCGCCTGCGCCCCCGGATCGCCGAGGCACCGATCGAGCAGGCCAAGGAACGCGCCTTCGAGCAGCTTGCCGCCGCGCTGGTGCGCCACGCCGACGCGGCGGCGGCCGAGGCGGCGACCGCCTGGTCCGGCGACCCCGCCGGCGCCGTCCTGCTGGAGGCCCACCCGGAGCTGTGGGGCCACGGCGAGCGGCTGCCCGCCGAGGCGCGCGAGCGGCTGACCGCCTGGCTGGGCCGGCTGGCCAAGGTGGTGGAGGAGCGCGGCCAGGACCGGCGCGCGTTCGCCTTCGTCGCCTCGCTCGGGGTCAACGCCATCGGCGTGGTCGCGATGCTGGCCGTGTTCGCCCACAGCGCCGGGCTGACCGGCGGCGAGCTGGCGATCGCGGGCGGCACCGCCGTGCTCAACCAGAAGCTGCTCGAGGCCCTGATCGGCGAGGCGGCCGTGGCCGACATCGTCCGCGCCGCCGACCGCGACCTGCGCGCCAGCCTGCGGACCGGCCTGGAGTCCGACCGTGCCCGCTTCCTCGACCTGCTCGCCCCCGGCGAGGCCGAGCCGGAGGAGCTGCGGGCCGCCGCGGCCCGGGTGGTCACCGAAGCCGAGCGCCTGCTCGCCGGCCTGGACGGCCCCTGAGGGACCGAGGAGGCGATGGCAACGGTCGACCTGGCGGGCTGCCTGACCGCGCTGGAACAGGTGGCCGACGCGGCCGAGCGGCTCGGGCTCGACGCGGGCGACGCCCGCCGGACGCTCGAGTCGGTCAGGGCGCGGCTCGGGTTCCCCGGGACGGCGTTCGTGCTGGCGCTGGCCGGGGGCACGGGCGCGGGCAAGTCGAGCCTGCTCAACGCGCTGGCCGGGCGCGAGGTGAGCCGGCCGGGTCCGCTGCGGCCGGTCACCGACGAGCCGGTCGCCTGGGTGCCGGCGGATGCCGCCACCGAGCTGCGGCCGCTGCTCGCATGGGTCGGGGTGGAGAAGGTGGTGAGCCACGCCGACGACGCCTTCGCCGACCTGTGCGTGCTGGACCTGCCCGACTACGACTCGGTCGAGCGCTCGCACCGGGCCCGGGTCGACGAGATCCTGCCGCGGGTCGACGCGGTCTGCTGGGTGCTCGACCCGGAGAAGTACGCCGACCGGGTGCTGCACGAGGACTACCTGCGGGCGCTCGCCCACCACGCCGAGCGGGCGGTGTTCGTGCTCAACCGCCGTGACGTGGTCGGCGACGACGAGCAGGTGCGCCGGGTCGTCGCCGACCTGCGCCGCCGCCTGGCGACGGACGGCATCTCCGAACGGCCGGTGTTCGCCGTCTCGGCCGCGCCGCCGCCCGGGTTCGGCAACGGCGACCTGGCCGACCTGCGCGCCTGGGTGAGCGGCCGGATGCAGGCCAAGGCGGTGGTGGCCGGGCGGGTCGCCGCCGACTGCGCCACGGCCGGCGCGGCCCTGGCCAGGCGGGCGGGCATGGACGGCCCGGGGGCGAGCCGGCCGCTGGTCGACCAGGCGGCCAGGCTGGAGGCCCGGCGCCAGGCGGTCGCCGCCGCCAGGGACGCGGTCGACGTCGACGGCGTGCGCCGCGCCTGCCGGCGGCGCACCCGTGCCGACGCCAGGGCGGCGGGCGCCGGGCCGCTCGGCCGCCTGCTCGCCGCCGCGGCGAGGCTGCGCGGCGGCCGGGCGGCGCAGGGGCCGGGCTCGGCGCGCTCGCTCGACCCGGTCGCCTACGCGCGCGGCTGGCGCACCAGGGCCTCCTTCAGCCGCACCGTCAACCCGGTCACCGAGCTGTTGCGGCGCGCGGCCGTGGCGGCACCGCCGGAGCTGCGCGCCGGGGTGATGGCACGCGCCGCGCCCGACCGGCTGGAGGAGCGGCTCGCGGCGGCGGTCGACCAGGCGGTGGCCCGTGCCGGGGTCGACCACGCCACCCCGCCCCGCTCCCTGCTCTGGCCGGTGGTCGGCGCGCTGCAGCTCCTGGCGACCGCCGCGCTGGCCGCCGGCCTGCTCTGGTACCTCACCCTCTACCTGGCCGGCAACGCGCACGCGGACCTGCCCGACCTGCCCACCCTCGCGCGGGTGCCGGTGCCGCTGCTGCTGGTCGCCGGCGGGCTGGCGGCCGGCTGGCTGCTCGCCCGGCTGCTCGCCGCGAGCGCCCGGCGCCAGGGCCGCCGCTGGGCCGACCGGCTCACCGGCGAGCTCGACCGCGCGGTGACCCGAGAGGTCGACGAGGCCATCTCCACCCCGCTCGCCGGCCTCGAAGCCGCCCGTGCCGAGCTGCTGGTGCGCCTCACCGACCTGCGCGCGGCCAGCGCCTGACCGGCCCGGGCGTCACCGCCCTCCCCTGGAGGGGATCTTCGGCGGTTGGCCAAGCGAGCACGGCCAGGAGCGCGGCGAGGACGCAGGGGGCGAGCACCCGCATGGCGGAGTAGAAAAGCCAGGTGAGCGCGTCGCCGAGCACCAGCGCGTAGCAGCCGAGGACGAGGCCGGCGCGGGCGGGAAGGCCACGGCCGCGCAGGCCGGCCACCAGGCCGGCGGCGACCAGGGCGAGGGTGGCGAGCTGGAAGGCGGCGCCGGCCGGTCCCGGCGCATCGGGGACGAACGGTCGCGCGTAGTGCCCGCTGAGCACCGCGCCGAACCACCGCAGCCAGCCGCTGAGCGGGAAGGCGACCACGGCGCCGACGGCGCCGACCCGCCCCGGCACCGCCGGAACCCGCCCGACCAGGTACGCCCACCAGGCCGCCAGGGCGATCGCGCCGGGCAGCAGCACCACCGCGGCGCGGCGCAGCCGCCGGCTGGCCGGCTCCGGCTCCAGGAGCAGGTGCAGCGCCGCGGCGACGGCGAAGGCCAGGTAGGTCTCCTTGGTCAGCGCGGCGGCGGCGAACGCGAGCCCGGCCAGGCCGAGGCGCCGGGCGAGCACCAGCGCGAGGCCGGCGGCGGCGAGGGCGAGCGCCAGCGGCTCGGCGGTGGCGGAGCCGACCCCGACCGCCACGCCGGGCACGAGCGCGAAGGCAAGCCCCCACCAGCGGCTGCGCCCGAACGCGGAGGCCACCCGGGCGGTCGCCGCCACGCCGGTCGCGACGGCGAGCAGCCCGACGGCGAGCAGCGCCGCCGGCAGGAGCCGTGGCCGCCCGAGCGCGAGCAGGAAGCCGGCCCACGCCTGCAGCGGCCGGCCCGCCCGGTAGCGCGGGTCGTCGAAGCGGGCGGCGATGCCGCCGCGCAGCAGCGGGTCGGTCGCCATGGCGAGGTACCACTGGCCGTCGTAGCCGACCCCCGGCTGGACCGCCACCGGCACGCCCCGCGCGGCCAGCTCGCCGCCGAGCCCGAACCGCTCGCCGACGGCGAACGGCACGGTGACCGAGAAGCCGCCCTGCGCCAGGGTGGCGAGCAGGAACGCGGCGGCAAGGGCGGCGCCGGCCAGCGCCGGGGCGAGCAGCCGGCGCGGCGGCTCGCCGCGTCCCGGCGGCGGCGTGGACGGCCCGGCCCAGCCGACCAGCGACGCCGGCCACGCGCGCGCCAACCTGACCGCCATGCCCCTCCCTGGTGCCTGACCGGACGCTCCCCCGGCCTGGTGGCCGCCAGCCTCCCACGATCGCCCGCCGTCTGCCGAACCGGCCGGAGCCGGCCGGCCCAGCCCGCGGCCGCCATGGGGCTCGGCCTCAGGCGGCCTCGCCGGAGCTGTCGGCGATCGCGGGCTGCCCGGCGGGCAGGTCGAGGGCGTCGCGGCGACCGTGCCGCAGGTCCGAGAGGGCGGCGACGGCGACCGCGGCGAGCGCGCCCGCGCCCGCGAGGACCAGGCCGGAGCGGGGGCCGTAGTGCTCGGCGAGCCAGCCGACCAGCAGGCTGCCCAGCGGGGTGGTACCGAGGAAGAGCAGGCCGTAGAGGGCCATCACCCGGCCGCGCATGCGCGCGCTCGAGCCGAGCTGCAGGGTGGAGTTGGCGGTGGCGAGGAAGGTGATGCTGGTCGCGCCGAGCAGGCACAGGGCCACCAGCTCGGTGCCGACCGAGGGCGCCACCGCCGCCAGGCTGGCGCTCAGCCCGAAGGCGGTCGCGGCGCCGAGCAGCAGGCGCCGGGTCGGGCGCGCCCGGCGCGCGACGGCGAGCGCGCCGACCACCGAACCGATCGCCATCACCGAGGCCAGCGTCCCGTAGAGGCTGGCGTCGCCGTGGTAGGTGAAGCGGGCGAGCAGCGGCAGCACCACCCGGGAGTTCAGGCTGAGCGTGCCGACGACCGCGACCAGCAGCAGGGTGGAGCGGAGCACCGGCGTCGTCCAGACGTAGCGGATCCCGTCGCGCACCTGGCCGGGGCGGCGCGGAACGGGGCTGCCGCGTTGCAGCCGTGCCGGGTCCATCGCCAGCAGGGCGGCGATCACGGCGAGGTAGGAGACGGCGTTGACGAAGAACGCCGGGGCGAGCCCCAGGGCGGAGATCAGCACGCCCGCCGCGGCCGGCCCGACCACCCGGGCCGAGTTGAACATGGCGCTGTTCAGGCTGACCGCGTTCACCAGGTTGTCGGGGCCGACCAGCTCGACCACGAACGCCTGGCGCGCCGGCATGTCGACGGCCATGCCGCAGCCGAGCAGGAAGGCGAGCACGTAGACCATCCAGAGGCGCACCGACCCGGTGGCGGTCAGCACCCCGAGCACCAGCGCGAGCGCCCCCATGGCGCTCTGGGCGGCGACCAGCAGGCGCCGCTTGTCGAAGCGGTCGGCCGCCAGGCCCGCCCAGAATCCGAACAGCAGCACCGGCAGGAACTGCAGGGCGGTGGCGATCCCGACCGGCAGGGCACGCCCGGACAGGCGCAGCACCAGCCAGTCCTGGGCGACCTGCTGCATCCAGGTGCCGCTGACCGAGACCAGCTGCCCGAAGAAGAACAGCCGGTAGTTGCGCACCCGCAGCGACCGGAACGTACGCCTGGTGGCGAGCTCGGCCAGCCGGGTCAACGGCCGTCCTCGAGGAGCCGCTCGAGCACGGCGACGGCCCGGTCGAGCGCCTCGACCTCGTCGGCGTCGAGGCGCGCCAGGCGCTTGGCCAGGAAGGCGTCCTTGCGGGTGTGGCCGCGGTCCAGCAGGCGGCGGCCGGCGGCGCTCAGCTCGACCTGGGCCACGCGGCGGTCGCCCGGCCGCGCGCGCCGCTCGACCAGCCCGGCCTCTTCCAGGCAGGCGACGATCCTCGTCATGGTCGGCGGGCGCACCTGCTCGACCGCTGCCAGCTCCCCGAGCGTGACCGGGCCGAGCCGGGCGACGCTGGAGAGGGCCGAGTACTGCGACGGGGTGATCTCACCGCCCGCCTGCTGGCGCAGCCGCCTGGCCAGGCGCCCGACCGACAGGCGCAGCCGGACCACCAGCTCGTGGTCGACCATGGTGCCGCTCCTGACCGCCGCCATGCCGTCGCTCCCGCCTTCCCAGACCCTCTTAGCCAAGCTAATTAGCTATGCGAACTATCTCGCCACCAGGGTAGACCCGCCTCCCCGCGGCCGCAAGCGGCGCCGCGCCGGCTTGTCGCCAGCCGGCCACCCGGACGAGTATCAGGGAATGACCACCGGCACTGGCGCGGAGCGGGCGGCGGCCGAGCGGCGCCGGCCGCTGCGGGTGGTCTTCGTCGCCCACGCCTTCCCCCGCGGCGAGCACGACCCCACCGGGCACTTCCTGCTCACCCTCGCCGGCGCCCTGGCCGCCGAGGGCGTCGAGGTGCGGGCGGTGGCGCCGGCAGCCGCCGGCCTGGCCGCCCGCGAGCGCCTCGCCGGCGTGGCGGTGCGCCGCTACCGCTACGCCCCGAGGCGCGCCGAGACGCTCGCCTACCACGGCACCATGCACGCGCGCGCGGCCAGCCCCAAGGGGGCCCTTGCGCTCGCCGGGCTGCTCGCGGCCGGCACCTGGGCGCTGCGGCGGGAGGCCGCGGGCGCCGACCTGGTCCACGCCCACTGGTGGTTCCCGGGCGGCCTGCAGGCCCTCGCCGCGGGCCGCCGGCCGCTGGTCACCACCGTGCACGGCACCGACGTGCGGCTGGCGCGCTCGCGGCCGGCGGCGCGCGCCGCCTGCGCCCGCGTGCTGCGCGCCTCGGCCGTGGTCACCGCCGTCTCGAGCTGGCTCGCCGACGAGGTCGCCGGCTTCGCGCCCGACCGCGCCGACCGGGTCAGGGTCGCCCCCATGCCGGTCGACGAGACCCTGTTCGCCCCGGGCGAGGAGCGGCGCGACGAGCTGCTGTTCGTCGGCCGCCTCGACGAGCAGAAGGACCTGGACACGGCGCTACGCGCCCTGCCGAGGCTGCGCGGCCAGGCCGCCGTGCTGCCCTTGCGGATCGTCGGCGCCGGGCCGGCCGAGGCCCGCCTGCGCCGGCTCGCCGACGAGCTGGGCGTCGCCGGCCGGCTGCTCTGGGAGGCGCGGCTCCCCCAGGCGGAGCTGGCCGCGCGCTACCGCCGCGCCGCCGCGCTGCTGGTGCCCGGCCGCGACGAGGGCCTCGGCCTGGTCGCGGTCGAAGGCCAGCTCGCCGGCGCGCCGGTGGTCGCCGCCGCCTCGGGCGGGCTGGTCGACGTGGTCCGCGACGGCGACAGCGGCCGCACCTTCGCCGCCGGCGAGCCGGCGGCCCTCGCCCGGGTGGTCGAGGAGGTGGTCGCCGACCCCGAGGGTGCCCAGCGCCTGGCCGAGGCGGCCAGGCGCTCGGCGATCGCCCGCTTCGGCACGCGCGCGGCGGCCCGCGCCTACGCCGACGCCTACGCCGAAGCCATGGCCGGCGGGCGCCGGTAGGGGCGTGGGGCGGCGCCGGTCACGCCGCTGGCGGTCAGGGAATCGGCTCGTAGCCGTCGCCGACGGCCTTGACCCGCTCCTCGCGGACGAGCTTGACCAGGTGGGCGCGGACCGACAGCTCGGCGGCCGCGTGCAGCGCCGGGTCGACGTCCGCGTAGACCCGCGCCACCACCTCGGCGGGGGTGCGGTCGCCGCCGGCCAGGGCGTCGAGCACCTGGCGCTCCCGCTGGTGGCGGTGGTCGAGGTACTCGTCGATCTTGGCCTCGGCGTCGTCCACCAGCGGCCCGTGGCCCGGGTAGAGGCGTTCCAGGTCGTAGTCCAGCAGGGCCGAGAGGGAGCGCAGGTAGTGGCCCATGTCGCCACTCGGCCACTCGACCACGGTGGAGCCGCGCCCGAGGATGTGGTCGCCGGTGAACATGGCACGCTCGGCGGCCAGCAGGAAGCAGCAGTGGTCGGCCGAGTGCCCCGGGGTCGGGACCGGCACCAGCGCGAGCCCGCCGGCGACGAGCTGCCTGCCCGGGACCAGCGGCGGCGCGCCAGGTCCCCGCCAGGCCGGGTGCAGCGCGGCCAGCGGTGCGACGGCACGCCTGGCCAGGCCGGGGGCGCCCTCGGCGTGGTCGTGGTGGGCGTGGGTGAGCAGCACCAGCTCCACCCGCCGGCCCGCGCAGGCCTCGAGCACGCGCTGCTCGTGCGCGCCGTCGGCCGGGCCGGGGTCGATCACCACCACGGCGTCGGCGCCGGGCTCGCCGACCACGAAGGTGTTGGTGCCCTCCAGCGTCATCGGCGAGGGGTTGGGCGCGAGCACCCGGACGACCCGCTCGCTCCAGCGCTCGACCACCTCGGTCACGGTGCGCCCCCCTGCGCCTCGGCCGTGGCGGGCCGCGGCGGGACCGGGATGCGCTCGCCGGAGGGGAGCACCACCACGTCGTCGACGTGGACGGGCAGGATGCGCTCGACCGTCCGCCCCTCGGCGGCGGCGAGCACCTCGGCGACCGAGCCGAACGCCGCCAGCTCACGCAGGGTGCAGAAGGTGGGCGGCAGCATCCGCAGCGGGTCGGGCGCGGTGCCGGCCACCGGGAACCAGCGCTCCCGCTCCGCCTCGAGGGCGTGCATGGTGGCGGCGGCGCCGTCGGGCAGCGCGGCGACGAAGAAGCGGGTGTCGTAGCGGCGCGGCTCGGCCTCGGGCGTGACCCACCACCCCCAGTAGGACAGGCGCGAGGTGTCGAGCCGCGCGCCGAGGCGGTCGAGCACGCCGGCGAGGCGCTCCCGGCCCGCCAGCAGCTCCTGGCGGGCGGCGGCCAGCGCGTCCGGCGCCGGCGCCCGCTCGGCGAGCAGGATCCCGGCCTCCTCCAGGCACTCGCGGCCGGCGGCGACCACCGCGCCCCTGGCCTGGTCGACGGGAAGCCCGAGGCGGCGCGCCCAGGTCCCCGGGCTGGGACCGGCCCAGCAGGCGTCGACCGCCGGGTCCTGGTCGGCGGCGTCGATGCGGCCGCCGGGGAACACCCAGAGCCCCGCCGCGTAGCCCATCGTGCGGGTGCGCCGCTGCAGGTAGACCTCGAGGCCGGCGGACCCGTCGCGCAGCACCACCACGGTCGCCGCCGGGCGCGGGGCGACGGGCTCGGGACGCGTCTCCTCCATACCCATACAGCCATGCTACCCGGCGGCCGGGCCGGGTCCAGCCGGCGGCCAGTCGCTCCGGAGGATCAGCCCGAACGGCCCATTACAGTCTCGCAGAAGGGGGTGCGGTCGCGGGCCCGGGCGGGATTTCGGCGTGCGGTGCCACGGAAGGACAACGGCTGGACCCCCGGAGACTCTCGTGCCGGCGCCGCCGCCGGGTGTTGGATCGAGCGGTCGGGACCGCGGATCATCAGGCTGGCCGCATGGCTTGCCTGGGGGCTGGTGAGGAGTCCGGATGCGGCGGTGGATCAGCAACGGCTTGCTCAGGTCGGCCCTCGAGTACGCCGAGCGGGGTATCCCTGTGTTCCCCTGCCACCATCCCGCGAACCACTGGGCGCCGGGGCGTTGGAGCAACCTCGACTGCTCCTGCCAGCAGCTCGGCTGCCCGCATCCGGGCGCCCATCCGCTGTCCCCGCGTTGGCGCGAGGAGGCGACCACCGACCCGCTGCGCGTCGAGCGCTGCTGGGGTCGCCACCCACGGGCCAACGTCGGGCTCGTGACCGGGGTGGTGTTCGACGTCCTCGACGTGCCAGGGACGGCCGGCGCGCTCGGCATCCCCCAGAGCACCACCCCGGCCGGCCCGGCGGCCATCACCGGCGACGGCCGCCACCACTTCTTCGTCGCCCCGACCGGCCTGGGCGACACCGCCGTGCCCGGCGGCGACGCTCCCGGGCCGCGCGGGCGCCTGCACTGGCACGGGCGCGGTGGCTACGTGCTCGCCGCGCCCAGCCGCCACCCGGGCGGCGCCACCACCCGCTGGCTGCGCGGGCTGGACA
Organism: Actinomycetes bacterium; assembly: GCA_036377075.1. Taxonomy (GTDB): domain Bacteria; phylum Actinomycetota; class CALGFH01; order CALGFH01; family CALGFH01; genus DASUZB01. The sequence goes on from DASUZB010000145.1 coordinate 10,541, forward strand.
GGCCGCTGCCGGAGGTGTCGCCCCCCGCCCCGGCGCCGATCATGGCGGTCGCGTCGGGCGCGCCGGCGATCCTGTCGTAGTCGCACGGCCCCTAGAAGGGGGACAGGAATCATCGCGAGGTACTAGCCCGTCGGGGCTATTTCGTCGTCGTTGCTCAGCGAAAATAGGTCGCGAAATCGCTTGGCCGGACCATGGCGCGGGCTAGACGAGGAGCAGTTGCGCGTCGAGGTCTTTTACCGCCCGGGTATCGCTGAACGGGTCGAGCTCGCGGCGGAATTCACGCAGCCGCCGCAATTCCCGAGCCGATCCGGTCTGGGTGACGATCGCGAGCGACTGCGTCGCGCGCCGGCACGACTCCTCGATCTCGCCCTGCTGGGCAAATGCGCTGGCGAGGTGGGTGAGGTGCAGCGAGCGGTCGCGCACGAACTCCGGGCTGAGCGTGGTGAGGGCCTCGCCGAGCGCCTCCCTGGCCGCCTGGGGGCGGTGCAGCCGCACGTAGCAGGCGCCCTTCTGGCCGGCGAGCTGGGAGCGGTCGAAGTGGTAGATCCACGGCGGGTCCTCGTCGGGCGACGAGCGCTCGATCGCCTGCTCGGCCCGGTCGAGGGCGGCGGTGCAGTTGTCGGCCTCGCCGAGCGCCGCCAGCGCCAGCGCCTGGACCCGGTACAGCCAGGCCAGGGTGGTGGCGGTGACCACCGAGCCGCCGCGGTGCAGGCCCGCCTCGGCGAACTGCAGCCCGCTCTCGGGCTGGCCGCCGTAGATCTCCACGACCCCCCTGCAGCCCAGCACGTAGGCGCTGAGTGCCTGGTCGTTGCCCTCGTCGGCCGCCTTGACGGCGACGTCGTAGTAGGCGCGGGCGTCGGCGTGCAGGTAGGCGTCGAACGACAGCCAGCCGGCGAGCTGGGCGACCTGCGCCGCGGCCACGCACAGGCGGCGGTGCACCTGGGTCGGCTGCGAGCCCTGCAGCAGGCGGGTGATGAAGCGCAGGTGCCCGAGCACGGGACCGAGCAGGTCGCGCGAGCCGATGCGGTCGTCGAGGCGGCGGAACTGGTCGGTGACCGTCTCCACGTGGCCCATGGTCGCCTGGTCGACCCGGCTGGGACGGTCGAGTGCCTGGGCGAGGCGCTCGTGCGGCTCCTGGGGGCCCAGCGCGTCGATCGCGGGGGCGACCATCGCCGCGCCGGCGAAGCTGCTCAGGTGGCGGAAGAAGGCTCGGCGCTCCACGTCATGTCTCCACGACTCGAGGGTATCGGCCAGCGTGCCGTTGTCGTCGAACCACGTCGGTGCCGCTTGCTCCGCAGCGGCGACCAGGCCGAGCTCCTCGGCCGTGAGGTCGTAGAGGGAGCAGAGTTTTTCCTGGTAGAACGGGCTGGGGCGCTTGAAACCCCGCTCCCACTTACCCACCATGCTGGCGGTTACACCGACACGGCGACCCTCGTTCTCGCATAATTTCTGCAATTCGTCCGCAACGCGCTGGAGCGACCAGCCGCGCCGCAGGCGCTGGCGCCGGAGTGGGGCGTTGGGGACGGCCTCATGGGCGGGTATCATGACGACCCCGTTTTCTTCAGCGGGCGCGCGCGACGGGGCGCGCCGACTGTCACCAACTTTACGAAACACCTCCCCCGAACTCAAATTTTCTGCCCGCTGTAGCGAACATGCCGCTTTTTTGATTTGCTCGCGGGGAGCGCCAAATGCGTCCTTCGGCGAGTTGCCAGCTATGCGCGATTGTTATTCAACCCGGGCCGACCCCGGCGCCAGCCGGGGTCGGGCATGGACCACCGAGCCATCCCCACAACGGCTAGGCCTTGGTTTCGGGGGGATGCGGTGGGCGGAGCCCCCCGCAGTTGGCGGAGAATGGGGGCCTATGACGACCGACCCTCGCCGTGCCCTGCCGGCGGTGGACGCGCTGCTCGCCCACCCCGCCGTCACCAGCGCCGCCGCCGCCTTCGGCCGCGGGCCGGTGACGGCGGCGGCGCGGCACGCGCTCGACGCCAGCCGCCGGGCGGCCGCCACCGGCACGCCCGTCCCCGGGCTGGACGAGCTCGCCGGCCAGGTCGCGGCGGAGCTGCAGCGGCGCGCCGGCCGCCGCATGCGGGCGGTGGTCAACGCCACCGGGGTGGTGCTGCACACCAACCTCGGCCGCGCGCCGCTCTCCGAGGCGGCCGTCGCGGCGGTGGTCGCCGCCGCCGGCTACGCCACCGTCGAGTACGACCTGCCCCGTGGCACCCGCGGGCGCCGCGGGGCGGAGGCGGCCGCGCTGCTGCGCGAGGTCACCGGGGCCGAGGCGGGCCTGGCGGTCAACAACGCGGCCGGCGCCCTGCTGCTGTGCCTGCACGCCCTCGCCAGGGGTCGGGAGGCGATCGTCTCCCGTGGCGAGCTGATCGAGATCGGCGGTGAGTTCCGCCTGCCCGCGGTGGTCGAGGCGGCCGGGGTCGACCTGGTCGAGGTCGGCACGACCAACCGCACCCACCTGGCCGACTACGCCGCCGCGCTGGGCGAGCGCAGCGCCTGCGTGCTGGTGGTGCACCCGTCCAACTACCGCGTCGAGGGCTTCGCCACCCGCCCGCCGCTCGCCGAGGTGGCCGCGCTCGCCCACGACCACGGCCTGCCACTGGTCCACGACGCCGGCTCGGGCCTGCTCGAAGGCAGCTTCGGCGAGGAGCCGTCGGTCGCCGGGGCGCTCGCCGCCGGCGCCGACCTGGTGCTGTTCTCCGGCGACAAGCTCCTCGGCGGTCCGCAGGCCGGCCTGATCGTCGGCAGGGCCGAGCTGGTCGAGCGGGCCGCCCGCGACCCCGTTGCCCGCGCGGTGCGCGCGGACAAGCTCACCCTGGCCGCCCTCGAGGTCACCCTGGCGGCGCACGCCGCCGGCCGCCGCGACCAGTTGCCGGCGTGGCGTGCCCTCGAGCTCGGCCCCGAGGACCTGCGCCCGAGGGCGGCGGCGCTGGCCGCCCGGCTCGGCGCGGCCGCCTCCCTGCGCGACGGCGTCAGCGTGGCCGGCGGCGGCAGCCTGCCGGGGGAGGGCCTGCCCAGCGTGCTGGTCGAGGTCGACCCGGCGCCCGCGTCGGAGGCGGCCGTGCTCGCCCGCCTCCGCGCCGGTGACCCGCCGGTCGTCGCCAGGGCCGAGCGCGGCCGGGTGGTGCTCGACCTGCGCACGGTCCCGCCCGACCAGGACGAGCTGGTCGCCGAGGCGCTGCTCCAGGCGCTGCGGGGGCGGGACTGATGCCCCACGTCGTCGGCACCGCCGGGCACGTCGACCACGGCAAGTCGGCGCTGATCCTCGCGCTCACCGGCACCGACCCCGACCGGCTGGCGGAGGAGAAGGCCAGGGGCATGACCATCGACCTCGGCTTCGCCTGGGCCACCCTGCCGTCGGGGCGCGAGGTCGGCTTCGTCGACGTGCCGGGGCACGAGCGCTTCGTGCACAACATGCTCGCCGGGGTCGGCGAGGTCGACTGCGCCCTGCTGGTGGTCGACGCGGTCGAGGGCTGGCAGCCGCAGTCCGCCGAGCACCTCGCCATCCTCGACCTGCTCGGCATCGGCACCGGGGTGGTCGCCCTCACCAAGGTCGACCTGGCCGGCCCGGAGCGCGCCGCCGAGGTGGCCGTGCAGGTGCGCGAGCGGCTCGCCGGCACGACCCTGGCCGGCGCGCCGCTGCTCGAGACGGCGGCGCCCGCCGGGCTCGGCGTCGACCAGCTCAGGGCCGAGCTCGACCGGGTGCTCGACCAGGTGGCGGAGCCACCCGACCGGGGGCGGCCCCGCCTGCCGGTCGACCGGGTGTTCACCATCAGGGGCAGCGGCACGGTGGTGACCGGAACGCTCAGCGGCGGCGCGCTGGACGCCGACGCCGACGCGGTGCTGCTGCCGGCCGGGCGGCGCGTCCGCGTCCGCGGCCTGCAGGCCCACGGCCGCCCGATCGCCCGCGCCACCCCGGCCAGGCGCCTGGCGGTCAACCTCGGCGGCGTGGCGGTCGCCCAGGTCGCCCGCGGCGACGTGCTGGCCCTGCCCGGCCAGTGGCGGCCCACCCGCACGGCCGACTGCCGCCTGCGCTGCCTGCCTGGCAGGCAGCCGCTGCGCCCGCGCGGCGCCTACCTCCTCTACGCCGGCGCGGCCGAGGTCGCCGTGCGCCTGCAGCCGCTCGACGCGGACGAGGTCCGGCCGGGGGAGCACGCCCTGGTCCGGCTGCACCTGGACGCCCCGCTGGTGCTCGACCCGTTCGAGCCGGTGGTGCTGCGCGACAGCGGCCGCGACGAGACCGTCGGCGGCGGGCTCGTGCTCGACCCCTTCCCGCCCCAGCCGGTGCGCGGCACGAGCGCGCGGGTGCGACGCCTCGAGGAGCTCGAGGCGCGCGAGGCCGTGGGCAGGGAGGGCCTGCTCGCCAGGGTGCTGGCCGAGCGCGGCCTGGTCGCGCTCGCCGACCTGCCCGCCCTCGCCGGCGCCTCGGGCAGCCAGGTCGACGCCGCGCTGACCGCCGCGGTCGAGCGGGGGCTGGCGCTGCGCGGCCGCGCCGTCGGCTGGGCGCCGGAGACCTGGCAGCAGGCCAGCGAGGCGGTGCTGCGCGCCGTCGCCGCCCACCACCGGGCCGAGCCGCTGGCGGCGGGCATGCCGGCGCAGCTCGCCCGCGCGGCCGCCCGGCCGGCGGGCGGCGGCAACCGCGACGGCGCCGCGGCAGCCTGGGCCACGGCCGGCGCCGAGGTGGTCGACGCCCTGGTGGCAGCGGGCGACCTGGTCGCGGACGGCCCGGTGGCGCGCCTGCCCGACCACGGCGTGCGGCTCGACCCGGCGCAACAGGCGGTGCGTGCCCGGGTGGAGGCCACCGTGGCCGAGGCGGGCGTGAACGTCCAGAGCGAGGCCGCCCTCGGCGCGCTCGGCGCCGACCGGCGCCTGCTCGACGCGCTGGTGCGCCTCGGCGTGCTGGTGCGGGTCGGGGCCGGCCTGCACCTCGGCAAGGACGCCCTCGACCGGGCCGTCGCGAGCCTGCGCCAGGCCTTCCCCGACGGCCGCAGCTTCACCGCCGCCGACGCCAAGCAGGCGATGGGCACCACCCGCAAGACCGCGATACCTCTGCTGGAGTACCTCGACCGCAGCGGCGTCACCGTGCGCAACGGCGACCAGCGCAGGTTGCTCTGATCCCGGCAGCTACAACTGCTCGCAGATCGCCTCGGCGATGGCGAGGGACGAGGTGGCCGCGGGGGAGGGGGCGTTGCGCACGTTCACCACGCGGTCGCGCACGTTGATGCGGAAGTCGTCGACCAGGCTGCCGTCCCTGGCCACCGCCTGGGCGCGCACCCCCGACGGCCCCTTGACCACGTCGTCGGCGGCCAGCTCGGGCACGTAGCGCCTGGCCTCGGCCACGAACGCCTTGCGGCTGGCCGAGCGCCACATCTCGGCCAGGCCCACGCGCCAGTAGCGCCTGGCCATCCTGCGGAACCCGGGCCAGGCCAGCGTCTCCCAGAGGTCGTGACGGTCGAAGGTGCCGAGCCGGTAGCCCTCGCGGGCGAAGGCGAGCACCGCGTTCGGGCCGACCAGCACCTCGCCGTCGATGCGCCTGGTCAGGTGGATGCCGAGGAAGGGGAAGCGCGGGTCGGGCACCGGGTAGATGAGGCCGCGGACGAGCTGGCGGCGCGGCGGTCGCAGCAGGTAGTAGTCCCCGCGGAACGGCACGATGCGCGGGTCGGCGTCGTCGCCGGTCAGGGCCGCCACCCGGTCGGACTGCAGCCCGGCGCAGACGACCAGCTGCTCGAAGTCGCGCCGCAGGCGGCGGGCGCCGTCGGTCTCGACCCGGACGCGGGAGCCGTCCTGCTCGATGGCGCGCACGCGCGAGCCGGTGAGGATCTCCCCGCCGGCGGCGGCCACCTCCTGGGCCAGGCAGCGGGCGAAGCCGGTGAAGTCGACGATCGCGCTCTGCGGCGAGTGCAGCGCGGCCACGCCCCTGGCGTGGGGCTCGACCTCGCGCAGCTCCTCGGCGTCCAGCATGCGCAGGCCGGGAACGCCGTTGGCGCTGGCCCGCCGGTGCAGGTTCTCCAGCTTGGGGAGCTCCGCCTCCTCGACCGCCACGATGACCTTGCCGCACTCGTCGTAGGCCACGCCGTGCTCGTGGCAGTAGGCGGCGAGCAGCTCGATGCCGCGGCGGCACAGCCTCGCCTTGAGCGACCCGGGCTCGTAGTAGACGCCCGCGTGGGCCACCCCGCTGTTGCGGCCGGTCTGGTGGCGGGCGAGCGCGTCCTCCTTCTCCAGCACGGTCACCTTGACGCCCGGCCGCGATCGCACCAGGTGGCGGGCGACGGCCAGCCCGATCACGCCACCACCGACGATCCCCACCGTGCTTGCGTTCACGGCGTGGGATGGTACGCCACCGCTGCCCTGCTCCCACTCCGCCGCGAGATTTGCCACCATAAGGAGATGAGCACCACCGCACCGGTGCGCGAGCGCACCGAGCAGGACGACGAGGTCGCCGAGCCGGACGTCCCCTGGATCGTGATCGTCTGGAACGACCCGATCAACCTGATGTCGTACGTCGTGTTCGTGTTCCAGAAGCTGTTCGGCTACTCGCGGGAGAAGGCGACCAAGCTCATGCTCGACGTCCACCACAAGGGCAAGGCGGTGGTGTCGAGCGGGCCGCGGGAGAAGGCCGAGTTCGACGTCTTCCGGCTCCACGGTCACGGGCTCTGGGCCACCATGCAGAAGGACCGCTAGCGGTGGCCAGCGCGTTCAGGCGGGTCGGCAAGGACCGCTACCGTTTCCGGCTCAGTCCCCAGGAGGTCGAGGTGCTGCGCGGCCTGCCCGCGCAGCTCCGCGCGGTGCTCGACGCGGACGAGCCCGACCCGGTCACCGAGCGGCTGTTCCCCACCGCCTACCGCGACCCGGAGGACCGCGAGCGGCAGCAGGAGTACCGGCGGCTGGTCCAGGACGACCTGCTCGCCGCGAAGCTGGCGAACCTCGAGATGGTGACCGCCACCCTCGACCGCGGCGAGCTGCGCCAGCGGCGCTGGACCGTCGAGCTGACCGAGGAGGAGGCCCTCGCCTGGCTGGGGGTGCTCAACGACCTGCGGCTGGCGCTCGGCGTGCGGCTGGAGATCACCGAGGACTTCGACGGCGTGGTGGCGCCAGACGACCCGGAGGCGTCCGCCAAGCACCTCCTCTCCTACCTCGGCTGGCTGGAGGAGCACCTGGTCGAGGCCCTGTCGGCGTAGGCCTAGGGAGCCGGTCACGTATCCGCGGTGCGCGCCGTCACCCGCATACCGTCGCGTAGGTAAGAGCGGCGCGGCACCGATACATGACCGACTCCCTACTACGCGTTCAGGCGCTCGAGCAGCCAGTTCTCGCCCCAGCGTTCCAGCACGGCGGCGGCGCCGTGGTCGGCGCCGAGCCCGAGGGCGCGCTCGCCGGGCAGGCCGAGCGCGAGCCCGACCGCCAGCCGCAGCGGGCCGGCGTGGGTCACGGCCAGGACCCGCCGGCCGGGCACGGCGGTCAGCTCGCGCACGCAGGCGCCGACCCTGGCGGTCACCTCCTCCAGGGTCTCGCCACCTGGCGGGGTGAAGGCGGCCCAGGCGGCCGGGTCGCTGCGCACCGCGGCCGGGGCGGTCGGCCACAGCTCCTCCCACGGGCGCCCCTCCCAGGCGCCGAAGCAGCGCTCGGCGAGGCGCTCGTCGAGCGTGACCGGCAGGCTCCAGGCGGCGACGGTCTCGCGCGCCCGCCGTGCCGGCGAGGAGACCACCAGGTCGAAGCGGCCGCCGAGGCGCTCGGCGGCGGCGGCGGCCTGGCGCCTGCCGGCGGCGCTCAGGCCGGGGTCGACCGCGCCGCCCCGGCCGACGCAGCGCTCCCCCGCTCCCTCGGCGGCGCCGTGGCGGACCAGCACGAGCCGTGCCGGCGCGCTGGTCAAAGCCGCCCACCCCGGACGAGGGCGGCCAGCGCCGCCACCACCGCCAGGGCGACGAGCTGCTGCGCCGCGCCCAGGGTGTCACCGGTGAAGCCGCCGAGGCGGCGGCGGAACAGCCTGATGCAGCCGGCGCAGACCAGCAGGCCGGCGAGCAGCGGCAGCGGCGCCCACGGCCCGGCGGCGAGCGCCAGGGTCGCCGCCGTCACCAACGCCGCCAGCGCCACCCCGCCGGCCGGCAGCGGCCCGGCGACCTCGGCGCCGCTGCCGGCGCTCGCCGGCGGGAGCGCCCTGGCGACCAGCAGCAGCGCCGCCCGGGAGCAGACCTCGGCGCAGGCAACCGTGCGGGCGAAGTCGGCCAGGCCGAGGGGGAGCAGCAGGGCGGTGCGCAGGGCGAGCACGGTGACCACGGCGACGATCCCGTAGGTGCCGACGCGGCTGTCCCGCATGATCGCGAGCCTGCCGGCCGGGTCCCAACCGCCCCAGAGGCCGTCGGCCGAGTCGGCCAGCCCGTCCTCGTGCAGCGCCCCGGTCACCGCCACCATCGCCGCGAGCCCGGCGATGGTGGCGACCGCCCCGCCCCAGAGCGGCTCCGCCGCCGCCCTGACCGCCACCCCGACGCCGGCGACGCCGAGCCCGACCAGCGGGAACCATGCCGACGCGCGGCGCAGCTCACCCGCCCCGAGCGAGTCGCGCCCCGCCGGCGCGTCCGCCGTGGACGCCGCCACCCCCGGCACCGGCAGGCGGGTCAGGAAGGCGACGGCGACCCAGAGCGGTCGGAGCGGCGCGGCCATGGCGGTGCGCAGGCTACTCCCGCCGTCGGCGGTGCTAGCCCGCCACCTCCACGATCGCCTCCACCTCCACCGGGACGCCGAGGGGGAGGGCGGCGACGCCGACGGCGGCGCGGGCGTGGCGGCCGGCCTCGCCGAACACCTCGCCGAACAGCTCGCTGGCGCCGTTGATCACCTTGGGCTGGTCGGTGAAGCCAGGCTCGGACGCCACGAAGCCGGTGACCTTGACCACGCGGCGGACGCGGCCGAGGTCGCCGAGCTCCGCCTTGAGCGCGGCGAGCACGTTGACGGCGCACACCTTGGCGGCATCGACCCCTTCCTCGACGCCCAGCCCGCCGCTGCCGAGCCGGCCGGTCCAGCCCGGCCGACCGTCGACCAACGGCACCTGGCCCGAGACGTAGAGCAGGTCGCCGGTGCGGACGCAGGGCACGTAGGCGGCCACCGGCGCGGCCGGCTGCGGCAGCTCGATACCCAGCTCGCGGAGGCGCTCCTCTGGTGATGGCATGGCGGCTCCCTGGTCGCTCGGTGTGGTCTGGCGGCAAGCCTACCCGGCCACCGCTCGGGCGAAGAACGCCCGCACCTCGTCGAGGGAGCGCACCAGCGGGGCGGGCGGCAGGCTCGCCAGCAGGACGCCGGCGTAGGCCGAGTCGGCCAGGCGGCGGTCGAGCACGGCCATCACGCCCCGGTCGGACTCCGAGCGGACCAGCCGCCCGAGGGCCTGCTGCAGGGAGATGGCGGCCTCGGGCAGCCACACCTCGGAGAAGCGCGAGCCGCCGCGTCGCTCCACCCGCCGGCCCCGCTCGCCGAGCAGCGGGTCGTCCGGCCTCGGGAATGGCAGGCGGTCGAGCACCAGCAGCGACAGGCTCTCGCCGGGCACGTCCACGCCCTCGAAGAACGTCCGGGTGGCGACCAGCACGCTGGACACCTGGTCGCGGAAGCGGGCGGTCAGCCGCGCGGGCGTGTCGTCGCCCTGGACCAGCAGCTCGTAGGGGAGCTCGGCGAGGGCGGCGGCGAACGACTCCACCGCCCTCCAGGAGGTGCACAGCACCAGGGCACGCCCCTCCGACGCGCCCACCAGGCCGCGCAGGGTCGCCTCGGCGGCGCCCTGGAAGCGCTCGCTGGTCGGCAGGGGCACGCGGACCGGCACGTAGAGCCGGGCGTTGCGGCGGAAGTCGAACGGCGACGGCGTCACCAGGCCCTTCGCGCCCGCCACGCCGAGTGCCCGCCCGGCGGTCTCCAGGCTGCCCGCCACGGCCAGCGTTGCCGAGCAGGCGACGGATACCCATGCCTGGTCCCACAGCAGCTCGGCCAGGACCGGGCCGGGCTCGACCAGCGCCGAGCGCACCGTGCGGCTCCCGCCCCTGCCCTCCTCGACCCAGACCGCCAGCTCCCGCGCCCTGCCGGCGTCCTGGGCGTCGCCGGCCGCCTCCGCCGAGCCGTCCGTGCCCGCCGGCGCGGCCCGCGCGGGGTCGCCCGCCGCGCCGGCCGCCTCGGGGTCGGCGAGGCGGCCGAGGTCGCGGCAGAGGCCGCCGAGGCGCCGCCTGGCGGCCTGCACGCCTGCCTCCAGCTCCGGCCCGACGGGGCCGAGCTCCTTGAGGGCGGCGGCGGCCTCCTCGGCGCGGGCGCGTACCGGCGCGAGCGCGCTGGCGAGGTCCGCGGCGGCGCGCGAGCCGGGCACGACCGGACCGGGGCGCAGCCCGCCGGCGTGGTCCTCCCAGGCCGCCCGGAGCCGGCGCGCCCAGTCCGACGGGCGGCCGGCGGCCTTGGCCGAGGCGTCGGCCGCGGCGCCGGCCCGGCCGACCCTCGCCGCGGTGACGGTCACGCCGTACAGGTCGGCGGCGTGCCCGGCCAGCCGGTGGGCCTCGTCGACCACGATCACGTCGCTCTCGGGCAGCATCACCCCCGGCGCGTCCGACAGCGAGCGCAGCTCCAGCTCGAGCAGGAGCAGGTGGTGGTTGGTGACCACCACGTCCACCTCGCGCGCGGCCTCCCGCGCCCGCTCGGCGAAGCACTGGCGGTGGAAGGCGCAGCCCTTCTGGCCGGGGCAGTCCTCCCCGGACGTGGCCACCAGGTCCCAGGCGTCGTCCCGGGTCCCCGGCGGGGCGTCGAGGCGGCTGCCGGTGTCCGACTCGACCGCCCAGGCGACCAGCTCCAGGGCGGCCTCCTCCTGCGCGGTCGCCGCCAGCCGGGTCGCCGCCACCAGGGCGTCCATCCTGGCGAGGCAGGCGTAGTTGCCGCGGCCCATGGCCAGCGCGAAGGTGGTGCCGTAGGCCTCCGCCAGCAGCGGCAGGTCGCGCTCGACGAGCTGGGACTGCAAGGCCTTGGTGGCGGTGGCCACGATCGCCCTGCGGCCGGCGGTGGCGATCGGCACCAGGTAGCCGAGCGACTTGCCGACCCCGGTCGGCGCGTGGACCAGCAGCGGGGCGCCGCCGTCGAGGGCCTCGGCGACCGCGGCGGCCATGCGCTGCTGGGCCTCCCTCGGGGTCAGCCCGGGCAGGCCGCCGAAGGCCGCGTCCAGGTCCATCCGACCCCCTCCCGGCAAGCAGCCCTTTCACCGGGGGGCTACCGCTCGGCTCTGCGTGGCCGCCCGCCGCTCGGGTTGCGGCCTTGCTCTCGAGCCCCCCGGACCCCCCGGAAGTGTCAGCGGCAACTCTAAAGGCTCCCCGTGTCGATCCGCCGGCGGCGATCCACGGGTCCCAAATGATGCGTGCGGGCGCGCGCTGCCGCTACGGTGGCGGACGCAGGTCGAGGATCGCCTCACGAGCGTGGAGCCGCCCGATGGATTACTGGACCCCTGCGAGCGCGCTGGTGGTCGCGGCGCACCCCGACGACATCGAGTTCGGCTGCGCGGGCACGGTCGCCCGCTGGGTCGCCGAGGGCGCCCGCGTCACCTACGCGCTGCTCACCAACGGCGCCGCCGGTTCGAGCGACCCGAAGCTGACCCGCCAGCGCCTCGCCGAGATGCGCGAGGCCGAGCAGCGGGCGGCGGCCAAGGTCGTCGGCGTCGAGGACGTGGACTTCCTCGGCTACGAGGACGGCCTGCTCGAGCCGACCCTGGAGGTGCGCGAGCAGGTGGTGCGGCTGATCCGCCGGCGCCGGCCCGAGGTGGTGGTCACCACCGACCCGACCGCGCGCTTCTTCGGCGACCGCTACATCAACCACCCCGACCACCGGGCCGCGGGAGAGGCGACGCTCGCGGCCGTGATCCCGGGGTCCGACACCCGGCTCGCCTACCCGGAGTTGCTCCACGAGGGCCTCGAGCCGGTCAAGCTGACCGCGGTGTGGCTGATGATGAACGAGCAGCCGAACCTGGTGGTCGACATCGGCGACTACGTCGACAAGAAGCTGGAGAGCCTGCGCTGCCACGTCTCCCAGGTCGGCGACGACCCCGCGGAGGAGCAGGCCGGGTGGGTCGCCGGCATGGCCGAGTTCTTCGCGGCCGACCAGCCGTTCCGCTACGGCGAGCCGTTCCGGGTGTTCCGCTTCGACCTGCCGTGGCGGCCACCGGAGCGGAGCTGACCGCGCGGCGGTGAGCTCAGGCCGACGCCTTGGGGCGCTTGAAGAACGCGACCGTGCCGCCGACCTCGGCGGTGTGCACGGCCACCAGCTCCCAGCCGTCCTCGCCCCAGTTGTCGAGGATCTGCTTGGTGTTGTGCGGCAGCAGCGGAACGGTGGCGTACTCCCACCTGGTCATCGCGGGTCCTCTCGGCGTCGGCGGCGCTGACGGCTGCCAAGGCTAGCGGATTCGCGCCCCGCCGAGGCCGGCGCCCCGCTCAGCCCGCGCGGCGGGCCAGCGCCTGGCGTCGCTCGTACTCGTTGAGGCCACCCCAGATGCCGTGCGGCTCCCTGACGATGAGCGCGTACTCGCGGCACTCCTGCAGCACGGGGCAGTGGCGGCAGATCGCCTTGGCGGCCCGTTCGCGCTGCAGTCGCTCCTGCTTGCGCTCGATCCGGTTGGGAGCGAAGAAGAGGTTGGATTGTGGACCCTTGCAGGCCGCACGGTACTGCCAGCCCACCTGCAGGTCCCCTGGCCTGGCCATGATGGTTTCCTTAGTAGCAGGTCGTAGCCATCCGCTTCGTGTCCGGTCGGTAACGCTTCCATTGCGTCCACCGGGTATCCCACATCGATGGTCAATCCGGCATAAAGACACTGCTCAGCGAGAGGCCTGGCGGATCGGACCCGCCACGGCGGCCAAGGCGGCGGCCCGGGCGGCGACGCCGCCCGGGCCGGGACGTGGCAGCGGGGCTCGGGTCAGCCCGGGCGCTCGGGATTGCGGCCCGCGTCGGGCCGCTCGGACCCGGGACGCTCGAGCGGCATCGGCAGCGTCCTCGCGCCGATCGGCTCGCTGCCGGGCTCCTTGCGCGCCGGCGCCGGCCCGCCGGCGAGCGCGCCGAGGCCGTTCTCGATGCCCCGGAAGAAGCTGAGCAGCTCCACCGGGATCGGCATGACCAGGGTGGAGTTCCGCTCGGCCGCCACCTCGGCCACCGTCTGCAGGAAGCGGAGCTGCAGCGCCTGCGGGTTGCGGGCCATCACCTCGGCCGCCTCGGACAGCTTCTGCGAGGCCTGGAACTCGCCCTCCGCCGAGATGATGCGGGCGCGGCGGTCGCGCTCGGCCTCGGCCTGGCGGGCCATCGCCCGCTGCATGGTGTCGGGCAGGTCGACGTCCTTGATCTCCACCAGCGTGACCTTGACGCCCCACGGCTCGGTCAGGTCGTCGATCACCCTGGCCAGCTCGTCGTTGATGCGGTCGCGCTCGCTGAGCAGGTCGTCGAGGTCCACCCGGCCGAGGATGGCGCGCAGGGTGGTCTGGGCGACCTGGCTCGTGCCGAACAGGTAGTTCTGGATGGCGACGACCGCCTTGAGGGGGTCGACGACCTGGAAGTAGATGACCGCGTCGACCCGCACGGTGACGTTGTCGCGGGTGATCACGTCCTGCGGCGGCACGTTCATGGCCACGGTCTGCAGGTTGACCTTGACCATGCGGTCGATGCCGAACGGCAGGATGAAGAAGAGCCCCGGTCCCTTCGGGCGGGTCACCACCCGGCCCAGCCGGAAGACGATGCCACGCTCGTACTCCTGGACCACGCGGACGCCTGACAGCAGCGCGATCGCGACCAGGATGACCAGGATGACCAGGAGGCCGAAGACGATGCCGCTCACGTGAACTCCTCGTCCGACGGTATGTGGACCAAGTCTCTCATTCACGCTGGGCCGGCGTGAGGGGCACTCAGTCGCGCGGCTGCGCGGGCTCGGCCGAGGCGGGTGGGCGGCGGCGGCCGCGCCGCCGCGACGGCCGGACGGCGGCCGGGTCGTCCGCCCTGACCTGCAGGATGCCTTCGCGCACGGCCTCGACGGTGACGCGCTGGCCGGTGGCGAGGGAGCCGCCGCCGACCAGGTCGGCGCGCCACATGGCACCCTCGACGGTGACGATGCCCCCCGGGTTGAGCATGCTGCGCACCACCCCGCGCGCCCCGACCAGGGCCTCGGTGCCGAGCGGCACCTGCCGCTGGGAGCGCAGCAGCACCGTGAGGAGCACCACGAACCAGAGCACCGACCAGGCCACCCCCGCCACCGCCAGGCGCCGGTCGAGGCGCAGCAGCGGGCTCGGGCTGGAGAACAGCCACCAGGAGCCGGCCGCGGTCAGCGCGGTGGCCGCGGCGGTGCCGAGGCCGAGCCCACCGACCGCCGCGTCGAGCGCGAACAGCCCGAACCCGGCCAGGAGCACGCCGAGCGCCAGCCAGTTGGTCGGCAGCATCACCAGCGCGTACGCGGCCAGCAGGGCGACCACGAGGCCGCAGGCGCCGGCCACCCCGAAGCCCGGCTGGAACCACTCGAACGCCAGGCAGGCCGCCGCGGCCAGCAGCAGGAGGTAGGCCAGGCTGGGGTTGGCGAGGCCGTGGCGCACCCGGTCGAGCAGCGAGCGGGAGAGGAAGCGCACCTGGAAGCGCGAGACCTCCAGGGTGCGGCCGTGGTCCACGCGGCGGCCGTCCAGCCGCGACACCGCGTCGGGCAGCGACTCGGCCTGGTAGTCGGCCAGGCCGATGGTCTCGGCCTGCTCCCCGCCGACGGCGCCGCCGACCACCTGCGCCGGCAGGCGCGTCGCCGCGACCAGGCTCGCCTCCGCCGCCGCGCGCCGGCCCCGTCCCAGCTCGGCGGGGAGCGCCGGGCCGATGCGCGCGTCGCGGCTGACCGCGACCACGTCCGCGGCGGGAAGCAGGAAGGTCGCCGCGCCGGCGGCGTGCGCGCCCCGCGGCCCGACCCAGACCGCCACCGGCACCGAGGCGTCTTCCAGCGCCTTGACCAGGTCGGCCGGGTGGACCCCGAGGCTGCCGAAGCTGTCGAGCTGGATCAGGAACACCGCCGCCCCGCGGCGCTGCGCGCCGGCCAGGTCGCGCCGGAGCGCGCCGAGGACGCTCGCGTCGATCACGCCCGACGCCTCGAACACCTCGACCCGCGGGGCGCTCTGGGCGGCGCCGGCCACGCCCGGCGGGACCCCGGCGAGCAGGAGCACGCCGAGGGCGATGAGCAGCAGCACGGAGAGGCGACGTCGCATGGCGCCGGCCATTGTCCACCAGGCCGGGACGCCCCCGCCAAGACGGCCCGACTAGGATGGCGCGGATGCCCGCAGGCGAGGCGAGCGCGGGTGCGGCAACGACTCGGGACGGTGGTGAAGGCTTCATCCCATGTTGAGTGGGCTGCTGGACCAGGCGCGGTTGCTGGTGGTGACCGGCAAGGGCGGCACCGGCAAGACGACCGTGGCCGGCGCCCTCGCGATCGCCGCCGCCCGCCGCGGCCGGCGCACCCTGGTGCTCGAGGTCGAGGGGCGCCAGGGCCTGGCGGCGCTGTTCGGCCGCTCCTCGCTCGGTTACCGGGAGAGCATCCTCGCCGACGGGGTCATGGGCCTCGCGGTCGACCCGGAGGAGTCGCTGCGCGAGTACCTCGGCCGCTACGGCGCGGCACCGCTGACCCGCCTGCTCTCCTGGGCGCGGCTGACCCGCTTCATCACCGCGGCGGCGCCGGGGCTCGGCGACATCCTCCTGGTCGGCAAGGTCTGGGAGGCGACCACCCGGCAGCGGGCGGCGGGGGGGCTCAAGGAGCGAAGCGGCAGCCCCCCGGAGAGAGGGTCCGGGTTCTACGACCTGGTGGTGCTCGACGCGCCGCCGACCGGACGGATCGTGCCGTTCCTGCGCGCCCCGGAGACGGTCGCCGAGCTGGCCAGGGTCGGCCCCATCCGCCACCAGGCCGAGCGCGTCAGGGAGTTGCTCGACGACCCGGCGCTGACCCGCGTGGTGCTGGTCTGCCTGCCGGAGGAGCTGCCGGTGACCGAGACGCTGGAGAGCGCCTCGCTGCTGCGGGCGGCGCGCCTGCCGCTCGGGCCGGTGGTGGCCAACCGGGTCAGCGCCGACCGCCTCGGCGCCCGCGGCGGGCGGCTCGCCGCCCTGGCCCGCGACCCGGGACCGCTCGCCGACGCCGCCAGGCAGGCAGGCGCCGAGCTGGACGGGAACGCCCTGGCGCTGCTGGTCGGCGAGGCGCGCGACCAGCGCCGCCGGGTCGAGGCCGAGCGCCGCCTGCTGCGCGAGCTGCGCGCCGGCCTGCCGCAGCTGCCCGTGGTCGAGCTGCCCCTGCTGCTCGACGGCGTCAACGGCGCGGCCGACGTCGCCCTGCTGGCCGAGCGGCTGACCGCGAGCGGCCCGGCGCCGCGCGCCGACCGGGTGCGTGCATGAGCCCGTCGAGGCCGCGGCGGGCGCGCCGGCCGCCCGCGACCGGGACGCCGCCGGCCGCGGACCGCTCCCAGCTCGACGAGGTCGTCCGCACCGCCCGCATCGTGGTCTGCTGCGGCTCCGGCGGGGTCGGGAAGACCTCGACCGCGGCGGCGCTCGCCGTGGGCGCGGCCGAACGGGGCCGGCGCACCTGCGTGCTGACCATCGACCCGGCCCGCCGGCTGGCCCAGGCGCTCGGGCTGGACCTGCTGTCCAACACCCCGAGCCCGGTCGCGAAGCGGCTCCGCGGCGCGGGCAGCCTCGACGCCATGATGCTGGACATGCGGCGCACCTTCGACGAGCTGGTCGAGCGCTACGCGCGCGACCAGGAGCAGGCCGACCGCATCCTCGCCAACCGCTTCTACCAGCGCGTCTCCTCCACCCTGGCGGGCACCCAGGAGTACATGGCGATGGAGAAGCTGTACGAGCTGCACGAGTCGCGCCGCTGGGAGCTGCTGGTGGTCGACACCCCGCCGACCCGCTCGGCGCTGGACTTCCTCGACGCCCCCGACAACCTCAACGAGCTGCTCGACGCGCGCATGTTCCGGGTGCTGATCGCCCCGGCGCAGCGCATCGGCCGCGGCTACCTGCGCGGGCTGAACCTGGCCACCACCGCCATGGCCAGGATGGTGCGGCGGCTCACCGGCTCGGAGCTGCTGGCGGAGGTGGGCGAGTTCTTCGCCGCCTTCGAGGGCATGTACGAGGGCTTCCGCAGCCGCGCGCAGCGCGTCTACGACCTGCTCAAGGACCCGGGCACCCAGTTCGTGGTGGTGGCGACGCCCGACGCGCCCGCCCTGCGCGAGGCCGCCTACCTGGCGAGCCGGCTGGCCGCCGACCGCATGCCGATCGGCGCCCTGGTGGTCAACCGGGTTCACCAGGCGGGACCGGTGCCGGCGGTGCCGGCGGCGGTCACCAGCCGCCTCGCCGAAGGTGCCGCCGACGCCCGCCTCCTCGCCGACCTGCTCGCCCAGCACCAGACGATCGAGGCGCTGGCCGCGGCGGAGCAGCGCCGCGTGCGCGCGCTGATGGCCTCGCTGCCGTCCCTCCCGGCGGTGCAGGTGCCGCTGCTGGCCGACGACGTCCACGACCTGGCCGGCCTGCGCCGCCTGGGCGCCGAGCTGTTCGCGTAGCGCCGGGTCAGGGCTCCGGCTCGGCGTCGGCGGGCCGTACCGGGGGCGCGTCCGCGGCCGCGCGCACCTCGGCCCGCACGCCGAGGTCGCCGATGGTGCGCTCGACCGCGTCGAGCACCGCGCTGCGCACCTGCTGCAGGTCGCTGGCGCGCGGGTCGGCCCAGAACAGCAGGCGGAGCTGGCGGGCCTTCGCGCCGAGGTCGCTGGTGAGCAGCTGGGGCGTCGGCTCCGCCAGCACGCCGTCGACCGCCTTGGCGGCGGCGGGCAGGGCCTCGCGCAGGCGTTCCTGGTCCTGGCCCTGCGGCACCCACAGCTCGACCTGCAGGCGCCGGCCGGTGCTGGCGGTCGAGTTCACCAGCACCTGGGTGAAGAGGAGCTTGTTGGGTACCACCACCAACTGACCGTCGACCGTGCGCAGCCTGGTGGCGCGCACCTGGATGTCCTCCACGACCCCCGAGGCATCGGGCGTAACGATCAGATCACCTTTTGTGAACGGGTGTTCCAGGAGGAGCACGATGCCAGCGACGAAGTTGCTGAGAATGTCCTGTAACGCGAAGCCCAGGGCCAAGGTGGCCAGCCCGAGACTGCCGACCATCACGCTGAGGTTGACCCCGGCGATCGACAGCGTTACCACGGCCCCGAGCAGCACCACGCCGAAGTACCCCAGCTTGGCGACCAGCAGGTTGACGTGGGCCTCGGTGGAGGTGCGCCGCAGCGCCCTGTCGACCCCGCGCCGCACCAGGCGGGCGACGAGGACCGTGACGACCAGGAAGACGACGGCGGTGAGCAGGTTGGGGACCTTGGCGACGAGTCGCTCGGCGAAGCCCCGGAAGGCACCGCCCAGCCCGTCTGGCGGGAGCGCCACCGGCACCCCCAGGAGGCCGGCGCCGCGGCCGGCCGCGAGCAGCAGTGAGTTGCCCATGGCGACGGCCGAACCTATCATCCCTCCTGGTCCAGCCGGGCAGGACCGCCCCGCTCCGGTGCCCAGTGATGCCCATGGCTGACGTCCCAGCTCCGCAGCCCCGCTTCCCCCGCCTCAACCCCGTGCGGCTCGCCGGCCTGGCCGGGAGCCGCCTGGTGGTGGGCACCGCACTGATCGTCGCGCTCGCGCTGCTCGCCACCCTGGTGGTCCTGCCGCTGGTGGTTCCGGCCGGGGCGCTGGTGCGCGACACCAGCCTCCACCTCGGCGACGTGCCGCCGCTGGCGGCCGCGCTGCCGAAGCCCGCCGCCCGCTCGGTGATCTACGCCGCCGACCACAAGACCGTGCTGGCGACCCTCTACGGCGACGAGAACCGCAAGATCGTCAAGCTGCACGACATGGGCATGCGCATCCGCCGGGCGGTCATCGCCATCGAGGACTACCGCTTCTACGAGCACAGCGGCATCGACTACCGCGGCATCGCCCGCGCCATGGTCGAGGACCTGCGCCAGGGCGACGTCCACCAGGGGGGCAGCACGCTCACCCAGCAGTACATCAAGAACGTGCTGACCGGGAACGCCAAGACCATGGACCGCAAGATCCGCGAGGCGATCTACGCGGTCCAGCTCGAGAAGCGCATGAGCAAGAACGACATCCTCGCGGCCTACCTCAACGAGGCGTACTTCGGCGAGGGCGCCTACGGGGTGGCGGCCGCCGCGGAGCACTACTTCTCCAAGTCGGTCAAGAAGCTCAGCTTCACCGAGGCGGCCGCCCTGGCCGGCACGATCGCGGCGCCGGAGCGCTTCAAGCCGACCGACGAGAAGGAGAACGCGCCGCGGCGCGACCTCGTGCTCGACCGCATGCTGCAGCTCGGCTACGCCAACCAGCGCGAGGTCACCCTCGCCAAGCGGCAGCCGCTCAAGATCCACATCAAGAAGCTGCAGACCCGCCAGCCGTACTTCGTGGAGTTCATCAAGCAGCAGCTCCTCCACGACCCGGCCTACGACAAGACCCTCGGTCCCGCCGGCACGAACGCCAGGCGCAGGGCCGTGTTCGAGGGCGGCCTGTCGATCTACACCACCCTGCAGCCGGTCGCCCAGCAGGCGGCCGAGAGCACGGTCAAGGCGCAGCTCGCCGGCAAGAGCCCCGACGGCGCGCTCGCCTCGGTGGAGCCCGACACCGGCAAGATCATCGCCATGGTGAGCGGCAAGAACTTCAAGGAGAACCAGGTCAACCTCGCGGTGCTCGGCCAGGGCGGCACCGGCTACCACTCCGGCTCGACCTTCAAGGTGTTCTACCTGATCAGCGCGCTGGAGCAGGGCCTGAAGCCGAGCCTTACCTTCCACGCCCCGCCGCAGATGACCATCAACGACGACGCCTGCCCTGGCGGCTGGCACGTCAGCAACGCCGAGCAGAGCGAGGGCGGCACCTTCAACATGTACACCGGCGTGCAGCACTCGGTGAACACCTACTTCGCCCAGCTCATGAAGATGGTGCGGCCGCACAACGCGGTCGAGGTGGCGCGCCGCATGGGCATCGAGGTCGCCAAGCAGGGCACGGCGGACTACGCCAACAACTGGAACATCTGCTCGTCGGTGCTCGGCACCGGCAACATCAGCGTGCTCGACATGGCCAGCGCCTTCGGGGTGCTGGCCAACGACGGCGTCCGCTGCCAGCCCTTCTCGATCGCCGAGGTGCGCGACCGGGACGGCAAGCTGCTGCTCGACCGCAACAAGTCGAGCTGCGAGCGGGTCATCCCCCAGGGCGTGTCCCGGCAGGTGGTGGACATGCTGCGTACGGTGACCACCGGTGGCGGCACCGGCTGGCGAGCCTCACTGGGCGGCCGCCCGGTCGCCGGCAAGACCGGCACCGCGCAGGACTTCACCAGCGCGATGTTCTCCGGCTTCACACCGCAGCTCGCCACCTCGGTCTGGGTGGGCCACCGCAGCGGCCTGATCTCCATGCGCAACGACTTCCAAGGCGGCCACGTCTTCGGCGGGACCTTCCCGGCCCTGATCTTCCATGACTTCATGACGGCGGCGCTGGCGGGCAAGCCGTTCGTGAACTTCCCGCCACCGCCGGAGGGCCGACCGCAGAACCCGACCGGCGAGAAGGTGCCCAACGTCGTCGGCAAGAAGCTCGGCGACGCGAAGAAGATCCTCACCAAGGCAGGCTTCGGCGTCTCGGTGACCCAGGTCGACAACCCCGCCCCCAAGGACCAGGTGGTGGCGCAGAGCCCGAGCGGCGGGTCGGACGCGTCCAAGGGCACCACCGTGAACCTGGCGGTCTCGCGTGGTGGCGGCCCGCAGGGCGACGTGGTCGTGCCCAACGTGGTGGGCCACAACGCCAAGGGCGCGGCGGACGAGATCCGGCGCGCCGGGCTCAGACCCCGGACCACCTTCGTCGTCGTCCGCAACCAGGGCGACGTCGGCAGGGTGGTGAACCAGAGTCCCAGCGGCGGCAGCCACGTCCCCAGGGGCAGCGAGGTCCTCCTGGTCATCGGCCGACGCGTCGGCTTCTAGCGCCCCGGCCCCACTGGCCGGGCGTCAGGCGCCCCCTTGGAGGCGCTCCAGCACCAGCCGGCGTACCTCGTTGCCGTCGGCGCGACCCTTGACCTTCGGCATCACCTGGCCCATGACCTTGCCGAGCTCCTTGGGGCCGCTGGCGCCGCTGGCGGCGACCGCCTCGTCGACCAGGCGGGTCAGCTCGGTGGGGTCGAGGGCGGCCGGCAGGAAGCGGTCGATCACGCGCAGCTCGAAGGCCTCCTGGTCGGCCCGCTCGGCGCGGCCGGCCTCGCGGTAGGCCTGCTCGGCCTCGCGGCGCTTGCGCGCCTCGCGCTGTAGCACCGCCACCGCCTCCTCGTCGGAGAGGTCGCGGCGGGCCTCGATGGCGGCCGACCTGAGCGCGGAGAGGGCCAGCCGCAGCGCGGCGGCCTCGTCGCCGCGCCGCTCCTTCATGGCCGCGTACATCGCCGCCTGGACGTCGTCGGTGAGCATGCGGCGAGCCTACCGGAAGCGCGTACAATCCATCGCTTTACCGGTCCGTCAGAGAGGGGCTCTTGCATGCGCACGTCCACGGCCGTCCAGGCGGCCGGCGCGCTCGCGGTCGCCGGCGCCACCTGCGTGGCCTACGGCGTGCTGGTGGAGCGCAGGTGGTTCCGGCTGCGGCACGAGCGCGTGCCGCTGTTGCCGCCCGGGCAGGAGCCGCTCACCCTGCTGCACGTGAGCGACCTGCACATGGTCACCGGCGACCGGGCCAAGCGGGACTTCCTGGCGCGGCTGGCAGCGCTCCCCGCCGACCTGGTGGTGCTCACCGGCGACCTGCTCGGGGAGCCGTCCTCGCTCGGACCGGTGCTCGACACCCTCGCGGCGCTCCGGCCGCGGCTGGGCGCCGTCGCCGTGCTCGGCTCCAACGACTACTGGGCGCCCCGGCCCAAGAACTACCTGGCCTACTTCCGCCGCGGCCGCAAGCTGCGCGTCGGCGTCGAGCGCAACCCGTACGAGGAGCTGGTCGACGGCCTCCGCGAGCTGGGCTGGCTGGTGCTGTCGAACGCGCGCGGGCGGCTCGGCGAGGTCGAGCTCGCCGGTATGGACGACCCGCACATCCGCCGCGAAGACCTGAGCGTGCCGGTGCCGGCCGCCAACGGCTCGTGGGGCCTGCGCATCGGGATCGTGCACAGCCCCTACCGCCGCGCGCTCGACGCCTTCGAGCGCAACGGCTACCAGCTCGTGCTCGCCGGGCACACCCACGGCGGCCAGGTGCGCCTGCCCGGGATCGGCGCCCTGGTCGACAACTGCGACCTCCCGCTCGACCAGGCGCGCGGCCTGTCGCGCTGGGGCTCGAGCTGGCTGCACGTCAGCGCCGGCCTCGGCACCAGCAAGTTCGCGCCGTTCCGCTTCGGCTGCCGGCCGGAGGCGAGCCTCCTCACCCTGGTCCCCGCCACCCCGGAGCGGGTGGTCGGTCCGTCGGGTGACGGCTTCGCCGCGCGAGTACCTGGGTAGTCATCGGCGGTAGGCTTCGCGAAGGTGGGCGATGCGGCGCATGGTGGGAGAACAGCGCCCGGGCGAGGGGGTGCATCGGGGCCGCCGCTCCCTTCTGCACCGGCCCTCAGCCCGGGCGCCGCACGGTGGTTGCATCGTCTTCCAAACCCACCGGCGGATAGTCCATCTGGGTGGTTCGCATGTGGTTATGAATGACCAGACCGGAGCGCACGGCCGTCCGTCAGGCTTGCCTGGCGGAGGAAAATCGACAAGTAGAGTGTTCGCCACGAGGGGGGTCGGCCGGTGACAGTCGCGTTATCCGAGGTCATGAGAGAGGAGGGCGACAAGCTCTTCGACGCCTACGACACGGTGGACGTGCTCGTCGGCATCCCCTCGTACCAGAACGCCGCCACCATCGGCCACGTGGTCAAGGCAGTGGAGGCGGGCCTGCGGAAGTACTTCCCCGACCGTCGTTGCCTGATCGTCATCTCCGACGGCGACTCCACCGACGGGACCAAGCAGGCCGCCTGCGAAGCGACCACGGCGGGTGACGAGGAGCGGCTGCTGCTCGACCCCAAGACGGACGTGCCCGACAAGGTGGCCTTCGACTACACCGGCACGTCGGGCAAGGGCTCGGCGTTTCGCGCCATCTTCGCGGTGGCGAGCCACCTCGACGCCCAGGCCTGCGCGGTGTTCGACGCCGACCTGCGATCGGTCAGCCCCGCATGGGTCGACCGGCTGATCGGCCCGGTCCTCTACCACGACTACGACTTCGTCGCGCCGGTCTACGCCAGGCACAAGTTCGACGGCACCATCACCAACTCGATCGCCTTCCCGATCACCGCCGCGCTCTACGGCCGCCGCCTGCGCCAGCCCATCGGCGGCGACTTCGGCTTCTCGGGGCGCCTGGCCGGGCACTGGGCGGCCAAGCACGTCTGGCACACCGACGTGGCCCGCTTCGGCGTCGACATCTGGATGACCACGGTGGCGCTGTGCGAGGGGTTCAACGTCTGCCAGTCCTACCTCGGGGCCAAGCTGCACCAGGCCAAGGACCCGGGAAGCGACCTCGGGCCGATGTTCCGGCAGGTGGTCGGCAGCCTGTTCGCGCTGGCGGGCCGGTACGTGGACCACTGGATGGGCAGCGGCGCGATCCGGCCGGTGCCGACCTTCGGCTTCCGCTCGGCCACCTCCACCGAGGAGATCCGGGTCGACACCAACCGGCTGGTGTGGCGCTTCATCGAGGGCTACGTCACCTGGGAGCGCATCTGGACCCAGGTGCTGGCCGACGAGAACTGGGCCGCCGTGCAGGTGGCGATCCGCGAGGCCAGCGAGCGGCCCGAGGGCTTCGTCCTGCCGGTCGAGCTGTGGACGCGCATCTGCTACGACTACCTGCTCGCCTACAACGCCCAGGTGATCGGCCAGGACGAGCTGCTCGCCTCGCTGATCCCGCTGTACTTCGCGCGCACCGCCACCTTCGTCGAGGAGGTGCGCACGGCCGCCGCGGACGAGGCCGAGGAACGCATCGAGTCCTACGCCGACGTGTTCGCCCAGCTCAAGCCGTACCTGGTGCGGCGCTTCGCCGAGACCGGTCGCACCCGCCGGCTCGCCGAGCAGCGGGTCGACGGAGGCCCGGGCCGCAAGGACGAGGACACCAGCGAGTTCCTGGCGATCCGCTCGCCCTGACACCCTCGCCCTGACACCAAAGGGTCTAGCTGCGGACGTAGCGGCGCAGGTCCTCGCGGCCGACGGGGGCGAGGCTGCGGCGCCTGCCGAGGCGGAACGGGACGATGGTGACGTTGACGTTGTCCATCTCGCCGAGCACGCGGAACACGCCGAGGGCGGTGCGGTCGTGCAGGATGCGGTGCCAGAACTTGGCGTAGCCGCGCTTGGGGATCAGCACGGTCACCTCGGTGTCCGGCCGCACCAGCTCGGCGACGGTCTCCTCGACGGCGGCGAGCAGGTTCCGGTCGGGGCTGTCCACCACCTCGAGCGCGACCGGGATGTGCACCTTGGCCCAGAGCTTGCAGAGCCTGCGGGCGTGGTCCGGGTCGATGGCGATGTGCACCGCGGTGATGCTCAGCGGATTGAGCTGGCGCGCGTACTGCAGCGCGGCCAGGGTCGCCTGGTCGAGGTCCTCGACCAGCACGATCACCTCGTGGCGGGGCTTGGGCGGGGCGAGGCGCTGGGAGGCCTCGACCTTCAGCTCCTTGACCTCCGACCGGTAGGTCTTCTGTGTTCGCAGCAGGAACGTGACCAGCAGCGGCACCGCCAGGCAGACCATCCAGGCGCCCTCGGTGAACTTGGCGACCACGATCACCACCAGCACCACGAACGTGACCACGGCGCCGATCCCGTTCACGACCAGGCCGTAGTGCCAGCCGCGCTCGCGCACCTTCCAGTGCCGCTTGGTCATGCCGGCCTGCGACAGGGTGAAGGAGATGACCACGCCGATGGCGTAGAGCGGGATCAGCGCGGAGGTGCTGGCGTGGAAGGCGACCACCAGCAGGATGGCCATGGCGGAGAGCACCAGGATGCCGTTGGAGTAGACCAGCCGGTGCCCGCGCTTGCGGAGCTGGCGGGGCAGCAGGGCGTCCCCCGCCGCGAACGAGGCCAGCAGCGGGAAGCCCGAGAACGACGTGTTGGCCGCCAGCACCAGGATGAGCAGGGTCGACCCCTGGGTCAGGTAGAAGAACGCCCGGCCAGCGCTGGAGCTCCCGAGCACGTGCTGGCCGAGCTGCGCGAGCACGGTGGGGACCTCGTTGGCGAACGGCCTGATGCCGAGGTGGCCGGCCAG
>DASUZB010000146.1:0-14643 GCA_036377075.1 Actinomycetes bacterium
CCTTCCTGCGCGCCTTCACCTTCGGCACGTCCGCCAGCTCGACCGGCTCACCGAACGGATCCTGACCAGGGCGTGGGCGGCCGGTGCCGGGCCAGGCGACGGGGCCGGTGACCATGGACCTGGACTCCACGGCGTGCCCAGTGCACGGCCACGCAAAGCAGGGCGCCGCCTACGGCTACACCCATCGGCTTGGCTACCACCCGCTGGTTGCCACCCGTGCCGACACCGGCGAGGTGCCGCACGCCCGCCAGCGCACCGGCCGGGCCAACACCGCCCGCGGCACCGCCAGGTTCGTCGACGAGCTGGCCGCCCGGGTGCGCCGCGCTGGCGCCTCGGGGGAGCTGACCGTGCGCATGGACCCGGGGTTCTGGTCGGCCAAGACCATCCGGGCCTGCCGCCGCCACCAGATCCGCTACTCGATCACGGTCCGCCAGACCAAGCCGATCCCGGCCGCGAGCGCCAGCATCCAAGAGGACGCCTGGACCCGATCGTCTACCCCGACGGTGGCGTCGCCCAGGTCGCCGAGACCCGCTACAAGGGCGACCGGCTGGTCGTGCGCCGCACCCGCCTGGTCGGCGCCCAGGCCCAGCTGTTCCCCAACTGGCGCTCCCACGCCCTGGTCACCGACCGGGTCGGCACCACGGTGTGGCTGGACCAGGATCACCGCCGCCACGCCGTCGTCGAGCTCGCGATCCGCGACCTCAAGGCCGGCGTCGGGCTGCGGCACTGCCCCTCGGGCAAGTTCAACGCCAACGCCGCCTGGCTGCTGGCCGCCACCCTGGCCTACAACCTGCTGCGCTGGGTCGCCGCCATCGGGCTGGCCGCCCACGGTGAGCCGGTGGTGGCCAAGACGCTGCGCCGCACCCTGCTCAGCCTGCTCGGGCGGCTGACCCGCTCCGCCCGCCGCCTGGTCCTGCACCTGCCCGCCGGCTGGCCATGGGCCCCATGGTTTGCGCCGGCCTTGGCGCGGCTGCGCTGCGTGGCCTACGCCACCTGACCACCACTACCGGCCCGCGCAAGCCCTCCAGGCCCGACCGGGCCAGCGCCAGCCTGCCCGGCCACGCACGGCCAGCAGCCCGCGTCCCCGGATCGCCCCAACCGGCCGCTATGGCCTCTGGTCATGCTTCCAGCACCCCCACAACCCTGTCCAAACGGCCCCGTAAGCGCTCCAACCCGCCAGCAATTCGAGCGTCGGTGGATTCAGGCTTAGCGGAAGGCATCAACCGGCATCCCCACGCGCTCCTGGCAGGCCTGACGTAAGCGAGTGATTAGGCACTGTTAGTGACGATTGCGGTCGTAATCCCTTACCATTCACTCGCACCATTCAGCACGGAAGGGCAAGAAGTCGGGCCAGGGAGAACTCGTGCCGAGGGGAGCAGATGACCACTACTGGGAAGGCCCGGCTTTGCCCAGTGTCTTCAAGCACACCCTCCTGGAGAAGTACGTCCCGCAGTTCGCCGGCATGACCGGCTCCAAGGCGACCGCCAACCGAGTCGTGTTCCTCGACGGCTACGCCGGCCGCGGCCGCTACAGAGACGGCGAGCCTGCCTCTGCCGAGCGCATCCTGAGGATTGCCCAACGCCAGGGCACCAAGGGCACGGTGGCGTGGACCTGCTATTTCGTCGAGCTGGAGGACGAGTCCGCCACCGCCTTGGCCAGGGTGGTGGGCGAGTACGCGCGGCAGGGCGTCAGCGCCACCGCGCACCGGGGCCCGGTGCTTGGGGTGCTCGGCGAGGTTGTCCGCGCGGCGGTCGGGTACCCGCTGTTCCTCTTCCTTGACCCTTGCGGGCTCGGCATCCCGTACGAGCGCCTGGTCACGCTCCTGCGGGAGGAGCGCCGGGCCGTCTGGCCGCCGACCGAGGTCCTGCTGAACTTCAGCCTCGAGGCGGTGCGTCGAATCGGCGGCCACGTCAGCTCAGAGCAGGGCAGCGAGACCACCATGCGCCGCCTCGACGAGGCGGTCGGAAGCGGCTGGTGGCGAGCGGCGTTCACCGGCGGGGTGACCGATGAGGCCGTGGCCGCGGTCGTCTCCCAGTTCGTCGAGGCGCTCGGCAACGACAGCAACATGAACATCGTCCCAGTGCCGGTGCGCCGGGCACCGAGGCAGAAGCCCTTGTACCACCTGGTGTTCGGGACGCGGGCCCAGCATGGGTTGTGGGCCTTTGGCGACAGCGTCGCCCAGGCGACGCAGGCATGGTGGGACACCCGCGAGGAACGGACGACCGAGGAGGATCCGTACCGGCTCTTCCCCCTCACCCAGGTCGAGCGGCCATCGCTCGAGACCATCAAGGGCCGCGCCCTGGCCGAGATCGTCGCCAACCTTGAGCGCCTCCTGCAGGAGTACCCGTCGTTCCGAGTCGTCGACCACACGACCCGGGTCTTCGGCACGTACTACGGGCAGGTGCGCGAGACCCTGGTCCGTGAGGCGATCAAGACCTTGCACCGTGAGGGCCGGACGCCGTCCACGGGCAAGGGGCCGAAGGTCCGCGAGCTCGTGGTCGAGCGCCCTCAGGCCGAGGCAGCTAGACGCTCGGGCATCTCGTCGTAGGTCCGCCCATCGAGCGTGCGGCCCCCCGCCTTGGGCGTGCGACCGCCCCACTGCTTGAAGAAGAACGGCACCGCTGCCCGCTGGCAGGTATCCCGGAGGTCGGCGACCCAGTTCGGATCCAGCGGTCGCGCCCGGGGTCCGGATTCGCCGCCGGCGATTACCCAATGGATGCCCGCGAGGTCGATCCCCTCGAGCGGTCCGAGCAGCGGTTCGCACGACAAGAAGCGCACCGCGGCTGGCACGCGGCGGAGATCGTCGACCCGGCTGAGCACCCTAGCGTCCTCAACGGAGACCCCCACCCACATGTTCGATGGCCAGTCGATATCGACGCGGAGCAGGCGGCGCGATCGCTTTGTCAGCACCTGGTAGGTGTGCTGCGGCGTGTCCTGCATCACCTGGATGACCCGTCGGATGAACGCGAGCGGCACCCGGGCGTGGAACAGGTCGCTCATGCTGTTGACGAAGACCAGCCGCGGCGTGCGCCAGGTGTACGGCAGGTCCAGCGCGTCCGGGTGGACGGTGATCCCGAACCCGGGGCCCGACGTGCGAGGGTCGCCGTCGTTCTGGTACTTCTCGGCGCCCATGGCCTTGAGTCGCTTGGCCAGCGTCAGCGCGTAGCAGCTGTCGCAGCCAGCGCTGACCTTGTCGCACCCGGTGGTGGGGTTCCACGTGGCCTGCGTCCACTCGATGCTGCTGCCGTCGGCCACAGTGCCCCACCTCCCACCACGAACCTAGAGGAAGCATCCGACAAGATCGGCGCACGCGGCCCGACCCGCCCAGCTGCCGCGAAGCCTACGGCACTACGTCAGGTGTCGTCCCGGAAAAGCGCACCCCGGTGGATGGCGCGCGGCGCCGGCTCATGACGCTTCTGGCCGGCAGCAGTCCGGAGGGCAGGGAATCGCCTCCCCGGAGGGTCGACTCGTGCGCTCCTCGGGGCTCAGGTCGCAATAGGGGCAGCGCCCAAGTCCGGGAGACCAGAGGAACTGGTTGCCGCATCGGGGGCAGACCTGCGGCGTCCGGTGTTCAACCCCACCTTGCATCCGGCACCTCCTGGTCGGGCTCCATGATCGCCCACCGGTGCGACGCCAGAGCCCAATGGACCTAGGCGGCGGTCACCGGGTCCGGGTGGGTGCGGACCCGCCCGTACAGGGTGGTGCGCTGCTCCAGGCGGCGGCCGAGCGGCTCGACCAGGGAGCGGAAGTCGTCCTCCTCCATCATCTGCCCGTGGCTCGCGCCCGCGGCGCGGCTGATGTTCTCGTCCATCAGCGTGCCGCCGAGGTCGTTGACCCCGGCCGCGAGCGCCTGGCGCACCCCGGCCGGCCCCATCTTCACCCACGACACCTGGATGTTGGGGATGCTGCCCGCGTAGGCGATGCGGCCGACGGCGTGCATCAGCAGGGCCTCCCGGAAGGTGGGGCCCGGGCGGGACTGGCGCTTGCGGTACATCGGCGCGGCCATGTGGACGAACGGCAACGGCACGAACTCGGTGAAGCCGCCGGTCTCGGCCTGCAGCGCCCGCGTCCGCAGCATGTGCCTCGCCCAGCTCCGCGGCGTCTCCACGTGGCCGAACATGATGGTGACGTTGGAGCGCAGGCCGACCGCGTGGGCGGTGCGGTGGACCTCGAGCCACTCGTCGGTGGTGATCTTGTCCGGGCAGATGATCGCCCTGACCTCGTCGTCGAGGATCTCCGCGGCGGTGCCGGGCAGCGAGGCGAGGCCCGCCGCCTTGAGGCGCAGCAGGTAGTCGCGCAGCGGCTCCTGCAGCCGGCGGGCACCCTCGTGCACCTCGAGCGCGGTGAAGCCGTGGATGTGCATGCGCGGCACCGCCTCGCGCACGGCCCTGGCGACGTCGATGTAGTAGTCGCCGTCGAAGCTCGGGTGGATGCCGCCTTGCAGGGTCACCTCGGTGGCGCCGCGGGCGTCCGCCTCGACCACCCGCCTGGTGACCTCGTCGAGGCCCAGCAGGTATGGAGCGCCGCGCAGGTTGAGGCTGAGCGGCCCCTTGGAGAAGGCACAGAAGCGGCAGCGGAAGGTGCAGACGTTGGTGTAGTTGAGGTTGCGGTTGCGGACGAACGTGACCACCTCGCCGACCTCACGGCGGCGCAGCTCGTCGGCCACCTCGGCGACCGCCCTGACCTCCGGACCGCGCGCCGCGAACAGGTCGACCACCTCGTCCTCGCCAACCTGCTGCCCGTGGAGCACCCCGGCGAGGATCTCCGCCACGCGGCCACCCCGCCCGGGCGAGGCGGGCAACCGGGCCGGTCTGGCGGGGTCCTGCCGCGGGCCGGCGTCGACCAGCAGCGGCGGCGGGACCTGCTCGCCGGCGGCCCAGCCGTCGTCGCGGCCGAGGGACTCGGCGTCGGAGCGGTCGAGCACCGGGAAGGCCATCGCCGGGTCGAGCCAGCGACCCGGCTCGGCGGCGAACTCCGGGTAGATCGTCAGCCGCGGCGCCAGCACCATGCCGGCCGCCTCGGTCACCTGGCGCAGGCGCTCCAGCGCCGGCCAGGGCCGCTCCGGGTTGACGTGGTCGGCGGTGACCGGGCTGACCCCGCCCCAGTCGTCGATGCCCGCCTCGAGCAGGACGCCGAAGTCCTCGGTGAGGTTGGGCGGTGCCTGCAGGTGGATGGAGGGGTCGAGCACCAACCGCGCGGCCGCGATCGTCCACAGGTAGTCGTCGAGCGCCGGCGCGGGAGCGGCGGCCATGGCCGTGCCCGGCTTGGGCCGGAAGTTCTGGACGATCACCTCCTGGACGTGCCCGTGGCGGCGGTGGGCGGCGTCGATCGCGGCCAGCGCCTGCAGGCGCTCCTGCCTGGTCTCGCCGATGCCGACCAGGATGCCGGTGGTGAACGGGATGCCGAGCTCCCCGGCGGCCTCGAGGGTCGCCAGGCGCCGGGCGGGCAGCTTGGTGGGGCAGCGGTGGTGGGGGCCGCCCGGCTGGTGGAGCCGCTCGGCGAGCGACTCGACCATCATGCCCTGGCTGGCGGTGACCGGCCGCAGCCGGGCGAGCTCGTCTGGGCTGAGCGCGCCGGCGTTGGCGTGGGGCAGCAGGCCGGTCTCCTCGACCACCTGGCGGCACGCCTCCGCCAGGTAGTCGACGGTGGAGCCGTGGCCCATCGCGTCGAGCGCGCGGCGCGCCACCGGGTAGCGCTCCTCGGGCCGCTCGCCGAGGGTGAACAGGGCCTCGTGGCAGCCGTGGTCGCGGCCGGCCCTGGCGATCTCGAGCACCTGCTCGACGCTCAGGTAGGCGCCGCCTTCGGCGGCCCCTTCGGTACGTGGCAGGCGCGCGGGCGGCTTGGCGAAGGTGCAGTAGCCGCAATGGTCGCGGCAGAGCATGGTCAGGGGGATGAAGACCTTCGGGGAGTAGGTGACGCGGTTGCCGGTCGCTGCGCCGCGGATGCGGCGCGCCTCGGCCATGAGCTCGTCCAGGGGGGTGGCGGGGACCACCGGAAGATTGGCCATACCAGCAGAGTCGGCGGCTTGCTTGAAAAAGTCAAGTGATTCACAGCCGGTCGGGGTGCTACGGTGCGGACGTGCCGAGGCGCTACCCACTTCCTGGACCGGTCGCCCGCTCGCTGGAGATGATCGGCGACCGCTGGACCCTGCTGATCGTCCGCGAGCTGCTGCTCGCCCCCGCGCGCTACGCGGAGCTGGAGCGGGCGCTGCCCGGCATCCCCTCCAACCTGCTGGTGGAGCGCCTGCGTCTGCTCGAGGAGGAGGGCATCGCCGCACGGGCCTCGACCAAGCGCTGCTGGGGGCTCACCGCCAAGGGCCGCGACCTCGCCCCGGTGCTCGCGAGCCTCGCCGCCTGGGGCATCCACCACTACGGCGAGCCGTCCTCCGCCCAGGCCATCCACGCGGGCTGCGGCGGGCGCGTGCTGACGCGCTCGTCGTGCACCCGCTGCGGCGCGAGCGTCTCCCCCGCCGAGCTGGACCTGCGCGCGGTCGAGGGGGCTCACGCGCTGCAGCCAGGCACTGCCGCCGAGCCGGTCGCGCCCGGCGCCGATGCGCAGGAGCGGTAGTCAGCGCTCCCTCCGTGCGCGAGAGGGTCCTAGGACCGGCGAGCGCGAATTCCACCCCTGGCCCCAACGCGGTCGAGACCAACGGCCCTTCAACGGCGCCCGAACCGACCCGTAGCGTTCGGGCCGAAGGAAGGTGGTGGTCCGTCATGAGTAGCCTTTGGCGCCTCTGGCCCGTCCTGGTCGTGATGGCGATCGTCGCGATCGGCCTGCTCCTGCTGAAGCAGGCCTTGGTGGGCTTCTTCTCGCCCGCTTGATCCCTGCCGGCTTCGCTCCGGTCTAGGCTTTCGGTACGTTCATGTCGTACGATCGGGGGACAAGGAGCTGCCGGTCCTCGGCCCCTCGCCGCGGCCCGGCCTCGCCGGGGAGGGCCTCCTGGACGCTGACGAGCACGGCGACCTGTTCCCGCACCTTGGCACGACCCCGAAAGGGACGTACCTGGTCGACGTCCTGCGGGAGACCTGCCGGCGCGGCGGCTGGACCTACGCCGAGGTGTGGGTGCCAGCTCCCGAGACCGGCACGCTCGAGCTGCACCCGCTGTGGTACGGCGACGCCAACAGCGGCCGCCACTTCCGCTCCCCCACCGAGCGCCTGGCGTTCGTTCCGGGCACCGGGCTGCCCGGCAGGGCCTGGCACGAGCGCCGCCCGGTGTTCGTCCTCGACCTGGCCGACGATCCCCACTTCGCCAGGCCGACGGCCGCGACCAGGGCCGGCCTCCGCAGCGGCGCCGCCGTACCGCTGCTCGCCGACGGCGAGGTGTCGGTGGTGCTCGCCTTCTTCGGCCCGGGCAAGCCCGCGCGGCACGCCGCCATGCGCGAGAGCGTCACCCATTTGGCGGCGCAGCTCGGCGTGGATGAACCGGCCGGCTCGACTCGCTCCTGACGATCCCTGGTCGGCTGCGGCGGCTTAGCGGTCGCTGGCCTGCAGCTGTTCCGCGAGCCGGTGGCCAGCCACGGACTTGAGCGAATCGCCATGCCGGTGGACAACCCGCCATTCGCCGTCCTCGCGGCGGAATGCGGTGGTGGCCCGCAGCGTGTAAGGCTCGGGCGGTGCGCCGTTCACCGACCCGGTGATGTGCTCGAACGCCACGAGGTAGGCCAGGTCGCCGCTCGCCCCGGCCGCGACGACCTCGATCTCGAACGCGGTGCAGTCCGAGAGCAACGTTCCGAGCCGTTCGAGCGTGCGGCGGGCCTCGGCCCCGCCGGCCCGGGTGACCGCCGCGCCGAACAAGGTCACCGGCTCGTGGCGCGACCACATCGCGATCCACTGGCCCGCGTCCCCGTTGTGGATAGCGGTTTCCGCCTCGGTCAGCCGCGGCATCGTCGCCTCGAGGAACTTCTCGGTCTCGCTCATGATCCCCCCTGCCCGTGGCCGGCGCCCGGCGCCATGCCGTAGTATTAGCCTGAGCAATGCCTTATTGACACAAGCGACTGTAGGACGAAATGTCGGAGCCCGTCAAGACCCGCAGCTACAACTCGCCCGTCCGGCGTGAGCAAGCCGCCCGCACCCGGCAGCGGATCCTGGACGCCGCCGGGGACCTGTTCGTCCGGCAGGGGTACGGAACGACGTCGATACGGCAGATCGCGGACGCGGCCCAGGTGGCGCCCGATACCGTCTACGCCACGTTCGGCAGCAAGGCCCGGCTGCTCACCGCCCTGCTCGACATCCGGCTCGCCCCCGGCGGGCAGGCCAGCGTCCTCGACCGGCCGGAGATGCAGGCCCTCCGCCAGGAGCGTGACCCGCGGCGGCTGCTGCGGTTGTTCGCCCGCGACTACGCCGCCATGTCCGAGCGCGTCCGCCCGGTGTCAGAGGTCCTGCGCACCGCCAAGGCCGCCGAGCCCGAGATGGCGGCGGTCCGCGAGGAGATGGAGGCCTACCGCCTCCAGCACATGCGCACGATCGTGGCCTGGCTCGCGGAACGGGCCACGCTGCGCGTCCCCGAAGACCACGCCGCGCACATCGTCTGGGCTCTGGCCAGCCCCGACGTCGGGCGCATGCTGTGCGACGTCCAGGGCTGGACCACCGGCGAATACGCCACCTGGCTCGAGGAAACACTCGCCGCCACCCTGCTCACCGCCGAGTGAGCAGTCCGCAACTACGCTGGTGCCCCGGCCTAGATCACCACCCACCGCCGCTGCCCCAGCGACTGCGAACGCCTCGCCGCCACCCACCAAGCCACTCGGCCATGATCACCCTCATGACCCGGCGCCTCGCCGCCCCCGGCTGAGGTTCAGAATCAGGCACTCAGCCGAGCGCGACCGGGACCGCGCCGTTCGCGACCGCCTCGACGATCGCCGCGGCGCCGACGATACGGGCGCCGGGCACGAGCTGGTCCTCGGTGATCCCGCGGGGGGTGGTGCAGGCGCTGCACCCCCAGATCTCCCCACCGGCTTCCACGAAGTCGCCCATGAGCTGGGCCAGCGCCGGGAAGCCCTCGAGGCGCACGCCATCGGCGTAGCCGCGCCGGCACAGCCAGGCGCCGTCGATGGTGAGCAGCACCACCGCCTCCTGGCCGGCGGCGGCGGCGACGTTGGCCGCGATGAACGGCACGATGGCGCGCTCGGGGTCGTCCGCGCCGTGCTTGCAGTGGAACAGCATCCTGGCCATGCCTGCCCCTCCCGACGCCTGTGGATCGCATTCGCCGCGTTGCCGACGCTTGGTACGGTAGCCGCACTTCGGCGCGACCCTGCCGCGACCAGCGAACCTGGCATCAGGAAGCGTCAGGTCGGCAGGCTGCGCCACCGCGCTGCGCCGGCCACGAACGCCGAAGGGCTGGCAAGTGCGGCTACCGTACTAAGGGGCAGACTACGTGGTGGGCACAACCTTCGTCCCCATCGCCCCTACGCCGTTTGACTCAAGGAGCGCTCATGACGCGCACCCGGATGGTCGTGATCGGCGGCGATGCCGCCGGCATGAGCGCCGCCTCGCAGGCTCGCCGTCGGCGGCCGGCCGACGACCTCGCGATCGTCGCCTTCGAGCGCGGCCCGCACACCTCCTACTCGGCCTGCGGCATGCCCTACTACGCGGGCGGCATGGTGGACGACTGGGAGCGGCTGGTCGTCCGCACCCCCGAGCAGTTCGCCGCGCGGCAGATCGACGCGCGCGTGCGCCACCAGGTCGAGGGGATCGACCTGGACCGCGGCCTGGTACGGGTCCACGACCTGGAGCGCGGCCGCGGCTTCGACGAGCCGTGGGACGTACTGGTGATCGCGACCGGCGCCGAGCCGGTGCGGCCGGCCGTGCCCGGCCTCGACCTGCCCGGCGTGCACGGGCTCGCGATCCTCCAGGACGGCCTCGACCTGCGCCGCGCGGTCGACGCCAGGCCGGAGCGGGCGGTGGTGATCGGCGGCGGCTACATCGGCCTCGAGGCCGCCGAGGCGCTCGTCTACCGCGGCATCCCGACCGCGCTGGTGGAGCGGGGGCCCGAGGTGATGAACACCCTCGACCCGGACATGGGCGCGCTGGTCAGCGGGGCGCTGCGCGAGGCCGGGGTGGAGCTGCACACCAACGAGAAGGTGGAGGCGATCGAGGGCGACGACCGGGTGCGCGCGGTGCGCACCGCCGGCGGCACCCTCCCCGCCGACCTGGTGGTGCTCGGCATGGGCACGCGCCCGAACGTCACCCTGGCCCGCGAGGCGGGCGTCGCCCTCGGCCGCAGCGGCGCGATCGAGGTGGGACCGCGCATGCAGACCCGCCACGAGGGGGTCTGGTCCGCCGGCGACTGCGCCGAGACCCGCCACCTGGTCTCGGGCCACCCGGTCAACTACCACCTCGGCACGATCGCCAACAAGCAGGGCCGCGTCTGCGGCATCAACGTCGGCGGCGGCTACGCCACCTTCCCCGGCGCCCTCGGCACCGCGGTCACCCAGGTGTGGCCGGTCGAGGTGGCCCGTACCGGCCTGTCCGAGGCGGAGCTGCGCCCGCTCGGGCTCGAGTACGAGGCCGTCACGGTCGACTCGACCACCAGGGCGGGCTACTTCCCCGGCGCCGCCCCCATCCGCATCAAGGTGATCGCCGAACGGCGCTCCGGCCGCCTGCTCGGCGCCCAGATCGTCGGCAAGGAGGGCGCGGCCAAGCGCATCGACGTGTTCGCCACCGCGCTGTGGAACCGCATGACCGTGGACGACATGATCAACCTGGACCTCTCCTACGCACCGCCGTTCTCGCCGGTGTGGGACCCGGTGCTGATCGCCGCCGGCAAGGCGGCGGAGCGCATCGAGGACACCCTCGCCGACTGCCGCTGAGGAGCTCAGCGCCCCGGGTCGAGGCCGAACAGCTCGGCGCGGTGGTCCGCGCACAGGCCGAGGGTGGACGCCTCGGGGCGGCCGCAGGCTCGCACCGTCCCATCGGGCTGGTGCACGTCGGCCCAGCAGGTGTCATCGGCCTGCGGCGCTCGGAACAACGCCCGGGCCGCGGCCAGGGTGAAGGTTTGCTCGGGACCTTCGATCGCTCCGCTCATCGCTGCGCGCCCCCGGACCGGCTCACTTCAAGCTCTCGACGACTCCTACATCGGCGAGGGCGGCGCGGTCCTGAGCACGATCGGTGCGCGAATCCGGCACGGAATGACGACTGGGCTCGCCTTGCGGTGGCGATGGTGGTCAACTGGATCCACCACCGTTCGCGTCGCCACAACCCCACGACAAGGCAACCGTCACGCATGCTGCTCCGCACCCACCCGTTGGACGTCCTGGTCGGCATCGTGCTCGTCGTGGCCGCGGTCAGCGGCTGGCGCCGGGGGTTCACCGTGGTGGTGCTCGGCTACGCCGGGCTGCTGATCGGGCTGGCGGTGGGGGCCTGGGCGGCGACCCGCATCGGCCTGGTCGTCTCGACCGAGGAGTCGCTGCGCCGCATTTTCATCGGCATCGGCGTCTTCTTCCTGGTCGCGGCGATCTTTCACAGCCTCGCCATCCGCGCCGGCCGGTCCGTCAAGGGCGCCCTGGTGGGCCAGTGGACCAGCAGCCTCGACTCGCTCGGCGGGGCGTTGGTCGCCAGCGCGGTGGCGGCCATCGCGCTCTGGTTCGTCGCCCTGACCATGTCGGACTCGATGCCCGTGGTGGCGCGGGCGGTCAGCAACTCGGTGATCCTCACCGCCATCGACCACCACGCCCCCAGGCCGCCCGCGGCCGTGTCGGAGCTGCGCCGGCTGCTCAACGGCTCGCCGTTCCCCGACGCCTTTGCCAGCCTGCGCCCGCCGATCAGCAGTGGCTCGCCGCCGGCGATCGCCCTCACCAGCGGGATCAGGCGCGCCAGCGCCGCGACGGTGCAGATCGAGAGCGAGGGCTGCGGCGGCCTGCTGTTCGGCAGCGGCTTCCCGGTGAGCAGCAACAACCTGGTCGTGACCAACGCCCACGTGGTCGCCGGCACCAACAACCACCGCGTGATCACCAGCCAGGGGGCGAGGCTGCCCGCGACGGTGGTCCTGTTCGACCCGAGGCGCGACATCGCCTTGCTGCGCGTGCCCGGGCTCGGGCTGCGCCCCTTGCCGCTGGCCGATCCGAGCAGCTCGCATACCACCGGCGCGGTGATCGGCTACCCGGGCGGCGGCCGCGAGAAGGTGGTCGGCGCGCTGCTGGTGAGCAAGACGATCGCGGTCGGCCGCGACATCTACTCGCGCGCCCTGGTGCGGCGCCAGATCTGGGTGCTGCGGGCGGTCATCCGCAAGGGCGACAGCGGCGGCCCGCTGGTCGACCGCAACGGCCACGCGCTCGGCGTGGTGTTCGCCGCCTCCACCGTCACCGACCAGGAGGGCTACGCCCTCACCAACGCGGAGCTGCGGGCCGACCTGGCATTGGCCGCCGGCCGCAACGCCCCGGTGCCGGTCCGCGGCTGCGCCGAGTGACCCGACCCGCGACGAACCCGGTGGTGAGATGGAACGATCGAGGGACATCGACGCGCTGATCGGTCGCATGGAGGCGCTGCTCGCACCGCTGCGGGAGCGGCGCGACCCCAACCGCCACTTCCTCGGCACCTACCTCCGCACCACCAAGGCGGTCAAGGCCGAGCTGGCCGCCGGCGGCTTCCTCGACCGCGCCTGGGTGGAGCGCTGGGACGTCGCCTTCGCCGACCTGTACCTGGACGCCCTGGAGATCCAGCAGGCCGGCCGCAGGCCGCCGGAGCCGTGGGCGGTCGCCTTCGGGGCGGCCGCCGCCGACCGGCTCCCGCCACTGCGCCACCTGCTGCTGGGGATGAACGCCCACATCAACTATGACCTGGCGCAGTCCCTGCTCGCGGTGATCAGCGACCAGGAGCTGGACGACCCGGAGCTGGTCGCGCGCCGCGAGGCCGACCACCGGCACATCGACGACGTGCTGGTCGCCCGCGTCGGCGCGGAGGACGCCGAGTTGCAGTCGATCGGGCGCAGCCGCACCGACCGGTTGCTGGCGCCGCTCAACCGGCTCGGCACCAAGCGCTTCCTGAAGGAGTCCCGCGCCAAGGTCTGGACCAACACGCGGCTGCTCAGCCAGGCGAGGCGGGTCGGCCAAGTGGCCTACCGCGCCAGGCTCGCCGAGCTCGAGCGGCTGGCGGCGGCGCGCGTGGCCGACCTGGTCGCCCCCGGCCAGGTGGTGCTCAAGCTGGCGGTGAAGGGCTTCGGCGTGCGCCTGCCCGAGGCGCCGTAGCCGGCTACCCCGCGAAGCCGTTGCCGCGGGCCATCTCGCGCAGGTCGAGGACCTTGTCGAGCACCTCGGCCGCGACCCCGCGGGAGAGTGCCACCTCGCGCAGGGAACGGCCGGAGCTGGCCGCTTCCTTGGCGATCGCGGCCGCCTCGTCGTAGCCGACCACCGGGTTGAGGGCCGTCACCGTCACCAGGGTGGACTCGACCAGCGCACGGGCACGCTCCCGGTTGGCCTCGATGCCGTCGACGCAGCGGGCGGCGAACTGGCGGCAGGCCGCGGCCAGGTAGCTGGCCGACTGCAGCAGGTTCCTGGCCATCAGCGGGATGTAGACGTTGAGCTCGAAGGCGCCGGAGAGCCCGCCGACGGTGATGGCCGCGTCGTTGCCGATCACCTGGGCCGACACCTGGGCGAGCACCTCGCACATGACCGGGTTGACCTTGCCCGGCATGATCGACGAGCCCTTCTGCAGCTCGGGCAGGAAGATCTCGGTGAGGCCGGCGCGCGGCCCCGAGCCCATCCAGCGGACGTCGTTGGCGATCTTGGTGCAGCTCACCGCGACCGTCTTCAGCGCCCCGCTCGCCTCGACCAGGGCGTCCCTCGCGCCCTGGGCCTCGAACGGGTGGGCTGGCGGGGCCAGGGTCAGCCCGGTGGCGGCGGCCACGCGCTCGCGCACCATGGCGGCGAACCGCGGGTGGGCGTTGAGGCCGGTGCCGACGGCCGTGCCGCCGAGGGGCAGCTTGCCGAGCCGCGGCAGGGTGGCGGTCACGCGGTCGGCGCCCTCCCTGACCTGGGCGGCGTAGCCGGCGAACTCCTGGCCGAGCGTCACGGGCACGGCGTCCATCAGGTGGGTACGGCCAGGCTTGACCACCTCGGCGAACTCGGTCGCCTTGGCGGCGAGCGAGCGGTGCAGGCCCTCGAGCGCCGGCAGCAGCTCGCCGGTCAGGGCCGCCAGGGCCGCCAGGTGCACCGCCGTCGGGAAGACGTCGTTGGACGACTGGCCCATGTTGACGTGGTCGTTGGGGTGCACGTCCGCGCCCGCCAGGCTCGCCACCACTTCGTTGACGTTCATGTTGGTGGAGGTGCCCGAGCCGGTCTGGAAGACGTCGATCGGGAACTGGTCGTCGTGCTCCCCCGCCGCGACCGCCTCGGCGGCGGCGGCGATGCGCCCCGCCCGGTCCGCGTCGAGGTCGCCAAGCTCGGCGTTGACCCGTGCGGCCTCCGCCTTGACGCGGGCGAGCATGCGCACCACGCCGAGCGGCACCCGCTCGCCGGAGATCGGGAAGTTGCGGACCGCCTTCTCCGTCTCACCCTTCCACAACTGCTCCATGCACGACCTCCTGATCCTCCGACGGATCCTGGCCGCCCTGATCCTCCGGAGGCTACCGCGGCTGCCCCGCAGGCAGGGCGCCTGCGGTGTGCCGACGACGCGCGGCTGTGGTGCAGGCCCCATTCACTCCACGAGCCC
>DASUZB010000147.1:0-53959 GCA_036377075.1 Actinomycetes bacterium
GAGTCGCTGTCGAGTACGGTCAGCGAGACCCGCGGGTTGGCGCGGAGGTGCTCGAGGCGCTTGCGGCCGGCGTCGAGGTTGAGCAGGACCCGCCCGTCCTCCCAGAGGTACCACGTGGCCACCGAGATCGGCGCGCCGTCGGGCCGGACGGTCGCCATGACCGCGGGATTGGGCCGCCGCAGCAGCTCGACCAGGCTGTCGGGGAGGGGTCCTACAGGCATGATCAGCGCAACCTGACCACCGGCGGGCCTGTTCCACGGACTAGCGTCTGCGCTGTGGAGGAGCTGTTACGCGAGCTGGCGCCGCAGGTGCTCGGCGCCCTGTGCCGCCGCTACGGGCGTTTCGACGCCTGCGAGGACGCCGTCCAGGAGGCGCTGCTGGCGGCCTCGCAGCAGTGGCCGGACGCCGGTACGCCGGACAACCCGCGGGCCTGGCTGATCACCGTCGCCTCGCGCCGGCTCACCGACCTGCTCCGCAGCGAGCAGGCCCGGCGGCAGCGCGAGGACAAGGTGGCCGCATGGGCGCTGCCCGAGCAGTGGCTGTCACCGGCGGCGGACCGGCCGGCCTCGGACCGCGACGACTCGCTGATCCTGCTGTTCCTGTGCTGCCACCCGTCGCTCACCCCGGGCTCCCAGGTGGCCCTGACGCTGCGGGCGGTCGGCGGCCTCACCACCGCCGAGATCGCCCGTGCCCTGCTGGTCCCGGAGGCCACCGTGGGCCAGCGCATCAGCCGGGCGAAGCAGCGCATCAAGGCCAGCGGCGCCGAGTTCCGCCTGCCCCCGCCGGAGGAGCGCTCCGAGCGGATCGCGGCGGTGCTGCACGTGCTGTACCTGATCTTCAACGAGGGCTACACCGCCAGCTCCGGGACCGCGCTGCACCGGGTCGAGCTCAGCAGCGAGGCGATCCGCCTGACGCGGCAGCTACGCGAGCGCCTGCCCGGCGACGGCGAGGTCGCCGGCCTGCTGGCGCTGATGCTGCTCAGCGACGCCCGCCGCCCGGCCCGCACCCGCCCCGACGGCACCCTGGTCCCCCTCGCCGAGCAGGACCGGAGCAGGTGGGACGCGGCCGCCATCGCGGAAGGGACCGCGCTGGTCACCCAGACCCTGGCCAGCGCCCCCATCGGCCCCTACCAGCTGCAGGCCGCGATCGCCGCGGTGCACGACGAGGCCACCCGCGCCGAGGACACCGACTGGCCACAGATCCTCGGCCTGTACGAGCTGCTGCAGCGCGTCGCGCCCGGCCCGATGGTCACCCTCAACCGCATCGTCGCCGTCGCCATGGTCCACGGCCCCCGGGCCGGCCTGGAGCAGCTCGACGCCGCGGAGGCCGACCCGGCCCTCGCCGGCCACCACCGCTTCCACGCCGTCCGCGCCCACCTGCTCGACCTCGCCGGCGACCGCGATGCGGCCCGCACCCACTACCGGCTCGCCGCCCGCCGCACCCTCAGCATCCCCGAGCAGCGCTACCTCGAGTCCCGCGCGGCGGAGCTGGGCAACCAGGAGCGGGCCTGACGGCGGATCACGAGGTGAGCGGGAACTCCCAAGCGCCGCCAGGGTCGACGGTGACCACCTTGTCGCCGAGGGCCACCCTGATGGGCGCGCACTCGGACGGGGGCAGGCTGACCCGCAGGCGCTCGTGGGTGACGTCGACGTGCACGCCCCAATGGCCGCGGTAGTGGATCTCCATCGCGAGCGAGCTGAGCTCCTCCGGCAGGGCGGGGTTGAACCACAGCACGTCCTCGCGCATCTCCAGCCCGGTGTAGCAGCGCTGAGCGAGGTCGAGCGTGCCCGCCATGGCGCCGAGGTGGATGCCCTCCTTGGTGGTGCCGCCCTGGACGTCGTGCAGGTCGCTGCCGAGCGCCTCGGCGAAGAACGCCCAGGATCGGGTGCGGTCCGAGCGGGCCAGCACCCAGGCATGGACCAGCCCGCTCAAGGTGGAGCCGTGCGAGGTCCTCGCCAGGTAGTAGTCGATCGTGCGCAGCAGGGCGGTGCTGCTGAGGTGGTAGCCGAGCCGCTCGAGCAGCCCGCGCAGCTCGTCCGCTGACAGGAGGTAGAAGAGCATCAGCACGTCGGCCTGCTTGGAGGCCCGGTAGCGGTTGGTGCTGTCGCCGTCGGCCTCGAGCAGCCGGTCGAGGCGGCGGATGTTGCCGTGGCGCTCGCGGTAGCCCTGCCAGTCCAGCTCCTCCAGCCGCTCGTAGCCTTCGAACTGGCTGATGACGTCGCCGTCGTGGAAGGGCACCCGCATCTTGCGGGTGACGTCCTGCCAGCGGGCCAGCTCCTCGCGGCGCAGCCCGAGCAGCTCGGTGAGCTCCTCCTGGCGCGGCTCGGGGAGCAGCTCCAGCACCTCGAGGGCGCGCAGCATCACCCACACCGCCATCACGTTGGTGTAGGCGTTGTTGTCCAGCCCCGGCTGCTCCGCGTCGGGGTAGGCGTCGTGGTACTCGTCCGGGCCCATCACCCCGCGGACCTCGTAGCGGTCCTGGGTGCGGTCGTAGACCGCGGCGCTGGCCCAGAAGCGGGCGATCTCCAGCAGCATCTCCGCGCCGTGCTCGCACAGGAAGTCGAGGTCCCCGGTGGCCTGGTAGTACTGCCAGACGTTGTAGGCGATCGCGAGGCCGACGTGGCGCTGGCGGTGGGAGTTGTCGGGCAGCCAGCGCCCCGACTTCGGGTTGAGGTGCAGCCGCTGGGTCTCCTCGCGGCCGTCGCTGCCACTCTGCCACGGGTACATCGCGCCCTGGTAGCCCGCCTCCCGGGCCGCCCGCCGCGCCGCCGGCAGGCGCCGGTGGCGGTAGCGCAGCAGCGCCCGGGTGACCTCCGGGAAGCGCAGGTTGAGGAAGGGGAACACGAACAGCTCGTCCCAGAAGACGTGGCCCCGGTACGCCTCGCCGTGCAGCCCGCGTGCCGGCACGCCGACGTCGAGGTCGGCGCTGTGCGCGGAGATGGTCTGCAGGAGGTGGAAGATGTGCAGGTCGACGACCAGCGCGGTGTCGCTGTCGCCGTCGGTGACGTCCAGGTGGCAGCGGCGCCAGAGCTGGCCCCAGGCGAGCACGTGGCGTTCGAGCAGCTCGTCGAAGCTGCCGGCCTGGACGAGGCGCTCGCGGGCGGCCAGGCCGCTCTCCGCGATCGCCGGGTCGCGACCGGTGAACAGCGCCACCACCTTCTCGACCGTGACCGGCCGTCCCCGCTCCATCTCGACGGTCACCTCGTGGGTCACCCGGCCGGGCTCCTGCTCGACGCGCCGCTCGACGGCGGCAGGCTGGCCGTCGCGTAGCACCCTGGTACGGGCCGCCTCGGCGATGCGGATCTTCGAGCTGGTCGTCTCGACCTTCAGCCAGATGCCGTCGTCGCCGACCGTCCCGGTCTCGAGCGGGACCAGGTGCTCGCCGTTGAGCTTGCGGTAGCGCTCCACCCCGGCGTTGGTCACCGTCCCGTCCAGGCCCGAGCGGACCTCCATGCGCCCCGACCAGTTCTCCGCCACGAAGGTCGTCTCCAGGCCGGCCAGGTGCGGGTCGGCCATGCCCACGAAGCGACGCTGGGTCACCGCGGTGATCCTCCCCGTGTCGTCCTGGAATCGCAGGCGGCGGCTGAGTACGCCCAGGCGCAGGTCGAGCACCTGGCGATAGTCGAGCAGCCGGGCGGTGGCCGGCGCGAACCACTCGCCGCCGGCGGGACGGAACGCCAGCGGCAGCCAGTTCGGGACGTTGACGATGTCCTCGTTCTCGACCTCGCGCCCGGACACCTCGGTCACCAGCCGGTCGTAGCAGCCGGCCACGTACGTGCCCGGGTAGTGCACCTCGTCCGCGTGCGCCTCCGGCGCCGCCCCGCGGGTGGCGAAGTAGCCGTTGCCGAGGGCGCACAGGGCCTCGCGCAGGCCCTCCTCGCCGGGCTCGAAGCCGTCGTACGCGAGCACCCAGCGGTCGTCCATCGCCGTCCTCCTCACGTCCCGGCGGGCCCGTCGTCGAGGCGCAGCTCGCCCAGGTCGGCGACCACCACGTCGGCTCCCCGCGCCTTCAGCTCCTCGGCCAGGCCGCCGCGGTCGACGCCGACGACCAGGCCGAAGCCGCCGCGCCGCCCGGCCTCCACGCCGGCGAGCGCGTCCTCCACCACCGCGGCCCGCTCGGGGCGCACCCCCAACCGGTCCGCCGCCTCCAGGAACAGGGCCGGGTCCGGCTTGCCCGCGAGGCCGAGCCGGGCGGCGTCGAGACCGTCGACCTCCGCGTCGAACAGGCCGTGCATCCCCGCCGCCCGCAGCACGGCGGCGAAGTTGCGGCTGGCCGAGACCGCCGCCAGGCGCACCCCGCGCGCCCGCAGCGCGCGCACCAGCGCCAGCGAGGTGGGGAACGGCCGCACCCCGTCCTCGGCGACGAGCGCGAGGAAGTAGCCGTTCTTGCGGTTGCCGAGCCCGCCGACCGTCTCCGCCTCCGGCGGGTCGGACGGGCTCCCGGCCGGCAGGTCGATCCCGCGCGATTCCAGGAACGCGGCGACGCCGTCGAAGCGCGGCCTGCCGTCCACGTAGCGGAGGTAGTCCTCGTTCTCGAAGGGCCGGAACGGCTCGCCGAGGCGCTCGGCGCGCGCCCGCAGGTACTCGTCGAACAGCCGCTTCCAGGCGGCGGAGTGGACCGAGGCGGTGTCGGTCAGCACCCCGTCGGTGTCGAACACGACCGCATCGAGGCGGTCGAGCGGGAGGGTGGCGGTCATGGCCCTACGGTAGCGTCCCCGCGCGCCCAGCGGTGCCGGCAGGCATGAGGCGTTCGCCGGTCACCTGCCGACGGGGTGAAGGTTCGGCCGGCCGCGCGCTCCCTCCGCCGCGTAGGCTTGCATGGTGACGGGTC
This sequence comes from Actinomycetes bacterium, assembly GCA_036377075.1. Classification (GTDB taxonomy): domain Bacteria; phylum Actinomycetota; class CALGFH01; order CALGFH01; family CALGFH01; genus DASUZB01. Next base: position 4,832 of record DASUZB010000147.1, read on the forward strand.
CGACCCGGCGTGGCCGCCGGCCGTCGGGGCCGCCGTGACCCGCGCGAGAGCCCTCGGGGGGATGCGATGCCGACCAGCGGCATGCCCACCGGTCTGACCGGCGACCCTCCGGCGCGCCCGTGGGCGCTGAAGGCCGAGGAGGTCGCCGGCGCGCTCGGCGTCGACGCGGCCGGTGGCCTGTCCGACGCGGAGGCGGCGCTGCGGCTGCAGCGCTACGGGCCAAACGAGCTGGTCGAGCGGGCGCGCAAGCCCGCATGGCGGCTGCTCGCCGAGCAGTTCGCCAACACCATGATCGTCATCCTGCTGCTCGCCGCGGTCGTCACGCTGGTCGTCGGGGACCTCAAGGACACCCTGGTCATCCTCGCGATCGTGGTGCTCAACGGGCTGATCGGCTACGCCCAGGAGCACCGCGCCGAGCAGGCCATGGCCGCGCTGCAGGCGATGACCGTGCCGACCGTCCGGGTGCTGCGCTCCGGACGGGTCGCGGAGGTCCCCGCCGCGGCGCTGGTGCCGGGCGACCTGGTGCAGCTCGCCACCGGCGACGTGGTCGCCGCCGACCTGCGCCTGGTTGAGGTGCAGGCGCTGCGGGTCAACGAGGCGGCGCTCACCGGCGAGTCCAAGCCGGTGTTCAAGACCACCGACCCGCTGCCGGACGCCGACCCGGCGATGCCGGCCGAGCAACGCAACCTGGCGTTCCGTGGCACCGCCGTCACCACGGGTCGCGGTGCCGGCGTGGTCGTGGCCACCGGCATGGCCACCGAGCTGGGGCGCCTGGCCGAGCTGCTGCAGGCCCACCCGTCCGAGCCGACGCCGTTGCAGCGCCGCCTGGCGGTGCTCGGCCGCTGGCTGGCAGCGGCCTGCCTGGTGGTCTGCGTGGTCGTCTTCGGCACCGGCATCGCCCGCGGCGAGCCGGTCGAGCGCATGTTCCTCACGGCGGTGAGCCTGGCGGTCGCCGCCATCCCCGAGGGGCTGCCCGCCGTGGTGACCATCGCGCTGGCGCTCGGCGCCCGGCGCATGGCCCGGCGCTGCGCCCTGGTCCGCAAGCTCCCGGCGGTCGAGACGCTCGGCTCGGTGACGGTGATCTGCTCCGACAAGACCGGCACCCTCACCGAGAACCGCATGCTGGTGGAACGGGTCTGGACCCCGGCGGGGACGTACCGGGTCACCGGCGACGGCTACGCCCCGGTCGGCACCGTCACCCGCGACGGCGGGGGCGGCACCGGCGACGCCCGCGGCGGGGACCCGTGGTCGGACGGCGATGCCTCGCCGGACGGCGACCGGCACCTCGGGCGCCTGGCGTTCGTCGCGGCGGCCTGCAACGACGCGGCCCTGCTCCAGGCCGGCGGGCCGGACGCCGCCTGGGCGGCGGGCGGCGATCCCACCGAGGCGGCGCTGCTGGCGCTCGCCGGCAAGCTCGGCGTCACCCGTGAGGCGGTCGAGCGCGAGCACCCCCGCGTGGCGGAGGTCGGCTTCGACCCCATCCGGCGGCGCATGACCACGCTGCACCGCGCGGGCGACGGCGTCCGGGTGGCGGTGAAGGGCGCGGTGGACGTGCTGCTGCCGCTGCTGCGCGCCGCCGACGCCGCGCTGGCCAGGCGGGCCGAGGCGGTGACCGCGGGCTGGGCGGCCGACGGCTACCGGCTGCTCGCCCTCGCCGAGCGGCGCCTGGGCGCGCTGCCCGAGGAGCCGGCGGCGGCCGAGGACGACCTGCGCCTGCTCGGGGTCGTCGCCATGGCCGACCCGCCGCGCCCGGCCTCGTCCCCCGCGGTCGCCTCCTGCCGGCAGGCCGGGATCACGCCGGTCATGATCACCGGCGACGACGCCCGCACGGCCGGCTCGGTCGCCCGCCGCACCGGCATCCTCGACGGCGGCGAGGTGCTCACCGGCCGCGAGCTGGCACGGCTCGACGACGACGGCCTGCGCGAGCGGGTCGACGCCACCAGCGTGTACGCGCGCACCAACCCGGAGCAGAAGCTGCGCATCGTGGCCGCGTGGAAGGACCGTGGCGCGGTGGTCGCCATGACCGGCGACGGCGTCAACGACGCGCCGGCGCTGCGGCGCGCCGACATCGGCGTGGCCATGGGCGTGACCGGCACCGACGTCAGCAAGGAAGCGGCCGACATGGTCCTGGCCGACGACGACTTCGCCACCATCGTCGCGGCGGTCGAGGAGGGGCGGCGCATCTACGACAACATCCGCCGCTTCGTGCGCTACCTGCTGGCCACCAACTCCGGCGAGATCTGGGTGATGTTCCTGGCCTCGCTGCTGGCCCTGCCCGTGCCGCTGCTGCCGGTGCAGCTCCTCTGGGTCAACCTGGTCACCGACGGCCTGCCCGCGATCGCGCTCGGCCTGGAGCCGGCCGAGCGCAGCAGCATGCAGCGCTCGCCGCGCCCGCCCGACGAGTCGATCCTGGGCCGTGGGCTGTGGCAGAACGCGCTCTGGGTCGGGCTCACCATGGCGGCGGTCTGCCTCGGCATGCTGGTGGCCGCGCGCGCGGCCGGCTGGCCGTGGCAGACGATGGTGTTCACCACCCTGGCGCTGCTGCAGCTCGGCAACGCGCTGGCGGTGCGCTCCGAGCGGGACAGCTTCTTCAGCCTCGGCGTCCGCTCCAACCCGCTGCTGCTGGCCGCGGTCCTCGGCCTCGGCGCCCTGCAGCTCGCGGTCGTGTACCTGCCGCCGCTGCGCTCGGTGTTCGGCACCGAGCCGCTCCACCCGGTGCAGCTCGCGGTGGTGCTCGTCGCCTCGACCACCGCCTTCGCCGCGGTCGAGGTCGACAAGTGGCTGCGCCGCCTCCTCGCCCGCCGCCGCCCGGCCGGGGAGGTCCCCCCGAGCGGCGACCCTGGCGGACGCTAGCCGGCGGGAATCGAGCGGTCCTGGATCTCCCAGGCGTGGTCGAGGACGTGCCAGGCGAAGCGCCGGGCGGCGTAGCGGGGCGGCCAGCCCTTCGGGCGCGGTGGTGCGCCGTCGCTCGGCGCGCCGAGCACGGCGACGATCGCGTCGCGCAGGGCGGCGACCGCTGCCCGGTCGTCGATCGCCGGCTGCCGCTGCCTGACGCCGATCATGCGGGCGTAGCCGGCCTCGGAGCCGACCACGTGGTCGACGATCTTGTCCCGGTCGCGCCCGCCGCCGCGGGGGCCCTTGCGCAGCTCCGCCGGGGCGCCCGCGACGACCTCGTCGAGCAGCGCCCACGACCCCCGCAGCAGGGCCGCCGACCGTGCCGCCTCGGCCTCGTCGACCGGGTCGGTGTCGCCGGGCGCGACCCGGTCGGGCGCGCCGAAGTCGGTGGTGGCCGATCCCTGGACGCGCCCGACCACCCGCAGCTCGTCCCCTGTGCCGGCGGGGAAGGCGACCCCGGCCAGCTCGGCGACGACCGCGTAGCGCGGGGCGTAGTCCGCCAGCGCCTCGAGCGCGAGCGCCTCGGTCTTGCCCGAGCGCGCCCAGCCCGGCCAGGCGAGCGCGCAGGCGAACACGCGCCTGGTCCCCACCTCGAGGTAGGCGTCCGTCGGCCCGGCAAGGCTGGGTTCGGCTGCCATGGGCTCGATGCTCTCACGCCGCTACGACGGCGACCGGCGTGCCCCCTGGATCACCCGTGCCCGGCGGTACGCGCCAGCACGGAGTCGGCGAGTGCGTCCAGCGATCCGCGCACGCCCTCGACGAACACCTCGATGTCTGGGCAGCGCTCCCGGTCGGCCACGGCGGTGACGTTGAACTGTCCGGCGTAGGAGAGCGCCCCGACCCCGAGCGACACGTTGCCCATGATCGGCACGACCGGGAACACCTCGAGCAGCGGGGCGCCGGCGAAGAACAGCCGCACCGGTGGGCCGGGGACGTTGGTGACGTAGGTGTTGATGACGCGCTGGCGGGCGGCGAGCCGCAGCGCGGCCCGCTGGATCGGGACGTTGCGGAACAGCGCGCCGCCTTGCGGGCGGTAGGTGCGCTTCCGCCTTGCGGTGTCGGCGGCGATCAGCCGGAGCCTGCGCCCCTCGTCGGGCTCGCCGATCGGCAGCGGCACCATCATCCCGCCGTCCTGGTTGCCGCGCGCCTCCCCGGGTCGCTCGGTATGCAGGGAGACGGGCACGAACGCCCGCAGGACCAGCCCGTCGACGGGTTCGCCACGGCCGAGCAGCAGGTTGCGCAGGCCGCCGGCGACGGCGGCCAGCAGCACGTCGTTGACCTTGGCGTCGTGCGCGTGGGCCACCCGCTTGACGAGGTCGAGGTCGCCACGGACCAGGGCGAGGCGGCGGTGGCTGCCGATGCGCCGGTTCAGGCTCGTCCGCGGCGCGCGCGCCTCCGCGAAGGCCTCGCGCGCCGCCGGCCAGCCGCGCCGGACCTGGCGGGCGGTCTGGACGGGATGGGCGAGCCTGGCGAGCGCGTGGCCGAGCTGGCCGAGGCGGCGGCGCAGGTTGTCGGCGAGGAGCTCGAGGGTTGCGGGCGTGGCCGCCGGCGACCACGGTGGTGCTTCGATCGTGGGCACGTCGGGAACCAGGTCGACGAACGCGCCGAGCGCGGCGATCCCCGCGACGCCGTCGGCGATCGCGTGGTGCAGCTTGAGGAAGAAGCCGACGCGGCCGTCCGGCAGGCCGGGCAGGAACCACATCTCCCACAGCGGCCGCGAGCGGTCCAGCCGCCGGTGCCGCAGCTCCTCGCAGGCCAGCAGCAGCCGCGCCTCGTCGGCCGCGGCGCCCAGCGGGCGCACCCGGACGTGCCGCGCCAGGTCGACCGACGCGGCGTCGACCCACAACGGCCAGCCCAGGCCGAACCTGGGCCGGTAGAGGAGCTGCCGGAAGCGAGGCGCGAGGTGCAGCCTTCGCCCGATCTCCTCACGCGCCCGCTCGATCAGGAACCGGCCGTCGGCGTCCAGCAGGCTCCGGCCGTCCAGGATGGCGAGCGCCCCGATGTCCTCCGGCCACCCGAGCTCCTCGGGCCAGAGCGACATGAGGTCCTGCGCGGTCAAGCGGTCCATGGTTCACCAGATCCTCAGCGGGCAACGCTCCGACGCCAGTCTCGTTCGCGGGCCACGGCCACGTCAGTGGCGATGGTCCCGTCACGTGCGGGACCCCGCGCCCTCCCCGATGGGCGCGGGGTCCGTCTCGCGGGGGGCTCAGGCGTGCGCCGCCCGCCCCGGTGTGCCTGCCGTCGTCGAGCTGGTGAACAGCTCGCCCCGGTGCCAGGGGGTGCCGAGCCTGGGGAGCACGTAGCGGTCCAGGCCGTACCAGCCGGCGTTGCGCCAGGCCAGGATGACCAGCAGCCCGACGGCGATCATCGCCGGGTTGATCCCGGCGGAGCCGGCGAACACGAACGAGAAGTTCAGGATCGCGCCGAGGAAGGCCATGATCCCGGTGAACAGCCCCAGGATCAGGGCGATGCCGATGACCACCTCGCCGACGGCCACCATCGGGCCGAGGACGGTGTGGCCGCTGTCGCGGATCCACTCCAGGAAGCTGACGTACCAGGAGTAGGCCACGTCCGGGTGATCCCCGGCGGTGCCGTTGGCCAGCGCGCCCTTCGCGAAGCCGGCGACCGCGTCGCCGACCTGCAGGTGGTGGCCCGCCACCGTCCCGCTGCGGACCCAGCCGATGTTGTCGTTGCCGGTCATGGGCCATGGGTCCCGGAAGTCGGCAGGCCGTTCGGCCCTACGGCCGAGGCGCCGGTGTCGCTCGCCGTCCCGAGCGCCCGCCGGCGCCCGGCGCCCGCCCGCCGGGCCGTGCCCCGCACCGTCGCCATCCCGCACCTCCGCCAGCGGCGCACCGGCGTGCATCCCCGCCCCGAGTGAAGGGTCGCCGCCGCGGTGCCGCAAGGGCCGGACGGCCCGGCCGCGCCGGGCACGAGGCCAGGTGGCCTCGTCCCCGGGCCGGTCGACGATGCTGTCACCCACCGCGCCCGGCGGGGTAGGTTGGCCCCGGCGAGAGGGTCCGGTGGGGAGGGGCCATGGAGTATCCGCGGCACCGCGAGGCCGACGTGGTCCTGCGGGACGGCTCGACGGTGCACGTGCGGCCGAGCCGTCCCGAGGACGCGCCGGCCGTCCGTGAGCTGCTCGGGGGGCTGTCGGAGGAGTCGACCTGGCTGCGGTTCTTCTCCGGCTTCCCCGACCTGGACGCGTCGGCCCGCTGGGCCACCGAGGTCGACTACCGGCGACGCTACGGGCTGGTCGCGACCATCGGCCGCGACGGCGAGGTGGTCGGCCACGCCGGCTGGGAGCGTGAGTCCGAGCGGCCCGAGCGGGCCGAGGTCGCCTTCGTGGTCGCCGACCGGATGCAGGGCAGGGGCCTGGGCACCATCCTGCTCGGCCAGCTCGCCGAGGTCGCCGGCGAGGCCGGGGTGACGGTGTTCGTCGCCGAGGTGCTGCCCGAGAACCACCGGATGGTGGGCGTCTTCCGCGACAGCGGCTTCCCGCTGACCACGCACACCGTCCCCGGGCTGATCCTGGTCGAGTTCCCGACCTCGCTGACGCCCGCGGCCCGCGAGCGCTTCGAGCGGCGCGAGCAGGCGGCGGCCGTCGCCGCGATGCGCGCGATGCTCGCCCCGCGCGCCGTCGCGGTGGTCGGCGCCTCGCGCGACCGCGGGGGGGTCGGCGGGCAGTTGTTCCACAACCTGCTCGCGGCCGGCTTCCAGGGGCCGGTCTACCCGGTCAACCCGCGCGCCGACGTGGTGCAGTCGGTGGTGGCCTACCGCTCGGTGCTGGAGGTGCCCGGGCCGGTCGACCTCGCGGTGGTGGTCGTCCCGGCGGCCGGGGTGGTGGAGGCCGCGCGCGCCTGCGCCGAGAAGGGCGCGCGCGGGCTGGTGGTGATCTCGGCGGGGTTCGCCGAAACCGGCCCGGACGGCGCCGCGCGCCAGCGCGAGCTGCTGCGGGTGTGCCGCGACGCCGGCATGCGCCTGATCGGGCCGAACTGCCTGGGGATCGTCAACACCGCCCCGGAGGTGCAGCTCGACGCGACCTTCGGACCGATGCTCCCGCAGCGCGGCCGCGTCGGGTTCATGTCCCAGTCGGGCGCGCTCGGCCTGGCGATCATCGACTACGCCAACGCGCTGGGCCTGGGCCTGTCGTCGTTCGTCTCGGTCGGCAACAAGGCCGACATCTCCGGCAACGACCTGCTGGACTACTGGGAGGAGGACGGCGGCACCGACGTGGTGCTGCTCTACCTCGAGTCGTTCGGCAACCCGCGCAAGTTCGCCCGCGTCGCCCGCCGGGTCGGCCACTCCAAGCCGATCGTCGCGGTCAAGAGCGGCCGCTCCGCGGCCGGGGCGCGGGCCAGCTCCTCCCACACCGGCGCCCTGCTCGCCGGCTCCGACGTGACCGTCGACGCGCTGTTCCGCCAGGCCGGCGTGATCCGCACCGACACCCTCGCCGAGCTGTTCGACGTCGCCACCCTGCTGGCCAACCAGCCACGCCCGGGCGGCCGGCGGGTGGCGATCGTCACCAACGCGGGCGGTCCCGGCATCCTGTGCGCGGACGCCTGCGAGGCCGACGGCCTGGAGGTCCCCGCCCTGTCCGACGGGCTGCGCGAGCGGCTCGCCGCCTTCCTGCCGGCCGAGGCGTCGCTGGCCAACCCGGTCGACCTGCTCGCCGCCGCGCCGGCGGCGCACTACCGCCAGGCGCTCGAGCTGGTGGTGTCCAGCGGCGAGGCCGACGCGGTGATCGTCATCTTCATCCCGCCGCTGGCGACCGACCCGGCGGCGGTGGCCAGGGCGATCCACGAGGGCACCGCCGCCGCCGAGGGCCTGCCGGTGCTGGCGGTGTTCATGTCCGCCCAGGGGGTGCCCGCCGAGCTGAACCCCGAGCCCGCGTCCGGCGTGCCGACCGGCACCGTCCCGGAGGACGGGCGGGTGCGGCGCATCCCCTCCTACCGCTTCCCCGAGGAGGCCGCCAGGGCGCTGGCGAGGGCGGTGGAGTACGGCGTCTGGCGGGCGACGCCGCCCGGGCACGTGCCCGAGCTCGAGGGCCTGCGCCGCGACGAGGCGAGCGGGCTGCTCGCCGCCGCCTTGGCGGAAGGACCGCGCTGGCTCGCGCCCGACGAGGTGGCCCTGCTGCTCGACTGCTACGGGCTGCCGCTGGCTCCGTGGCGCCTGGCCGGGACGCCCGAGGCGGCCGCCGCCGCGGCCGGCGAGCTGGGCGGCCCGGTGGCGGTCAAGGCGGTCGCGCCCGGCCTGGTCCACAAGACCGAGGCCGGCGCCGTCCGCCTGGGGCTGGCCGGCGCCGAACGGGTGCACGCGGCGGCGGCGGAGATGGCCGACGGGGTGGCGGCCGCCGGCCACCATGTGGAGCGGTTCCTGGTGCAGCGCATGCTCCCCGCGGGGGTGGAGATGCTGGTCGGCGTCGTCCACGACCCGTCGTTCGGCCCGGTGGTCGCGTGCGGCGCCGGCGGCACCGCCGTCGAGCTGCTGCGCGACGTCCAGGTGCGGATCACCCCGCTGACCGACGCCGACGCCAGCGCGATGGTGCGCTCGCTGGTCACCTACCCGCTGCTGGACGGCTACCGCGGCGCGCCGCCCGCCGACGTGCCCGCGCTCGAGGACCTGCTGCTGCGGGTCGGCGCGCTGGTCGAGGCGCACCCGGAGGTGGCCGAGCTCGACCTCAACCCGGTGATGGTGCTGCCGCGGGGCCAGGGCGCGGTGGTGGTCGACGCGCGCGTGCGCGTCGAGGCGGCCCCGCCGCCGCTGCCGCTGGCCGCCCGCCGCCGCTAGCCGTACCGCGCCGCATCGCTGTCGATCCGGCCCTTCGCCGTTCGTGTAGGGGGTGAGGACCCGCACGGAAGGAGCATCGAATGGGCAAGGTCGTGGCGTTCACCAGCCTGACGCTCGACGGGGTCATGCAGGCGCCGGGACGGCCGGACGAGGACCCCCGCGACGGCTTCCAGCACGGCGGCTGGGCGGTGCCCTACGCCGATCCGGACCAGGGCAGGATCGCCAGCGAGGGCATGGCGACCACCGGCGGCATCATCCTGGGGCGGCGGACCTACGAGGACTTCCAGGGCTACTGGCCCCACCAGACGGACAACCCCTTCACCGAGGCGCTGAACAACACCCAGAAGTACGTCGCGTCGACCACGCTGACCGAGCCGCTGCCGTGGCAGAACTCCACCCTGCTCGAGGGCGACGCCGCCGACGCCGTCGCCGGGCTCAAGCAGCGGCTGGACCACGACCTGGTGGTCCTCGGCAGCGGCGCGCTGGTCCAGTCGCTGCGGCGGGCCAACCTGGTCGACGAGTACGTGCTGCTGATCCACCCGCTGGTGCTCGGTTCGGGGAGTCGCCTGTTCCCCGAGGACGGTACAGTCGCCCCGCTCCGGCTGGTCGACACGAGGACCACGAGCACCGGCGTGCTGGTCGCGACGTACCAGCCGGCCGAGCCGACGGCAGGGGGGGACACCCGATGAGGCAGTACCTGCTCAGCATCTACCAGCCCGACGAGGACCCGCCACCGCCCGAGGTCCTCGGGCCGATCATGGAGAAGGTCGAGGCCTGGAACCAGGAGCTCAAGGACGCCGGCGCGTGGGTCTTCACCGGGGGGCTGCACCCCCCGAGCACCGCCACCGTGGTGCGCGCCCGGGACGGCGACGTGGTCATCACCGACGGCCCCTACGCCGAGGGCAAGGAGCACGTCGGCGGGTTCACCGTCATCGAGGCGCCCGACCTCGACGCCGCGCTCGAGTGGGCGCGCAAGTTCACCGAGGTGACCACCCTGCCGGTGGAGGTGCGGCCGCTCCACGCCGGGGAGGACTGAGCGGCCCTGCCCGCCTCGGAGGTCGAACGTGCCTTCCGCGAGGAGTACGGCCGCGCGGTGGCCGTCCTCGTCCGCGTCTTCGGCGACATCGACGTCGCCGAGGACGCGGTCCAGGACGCGTTCACCGTGGCCATGCGGCGCTGGCCGTCCACCGGCACGCCGCCGAGCCCGGCGGGGTGGATCATCACCACCGCCCGCAACCGGGCGATCGACCGCCTCCGCCGGGAGGCGTCCCGCGAGGACCGGCACGCCCAGGCCGCCCTGCTGCACGCCCGCGACGAACCGGTCGAGGAGGGCGCCGTGCGCGACGACCGGCTGCGCCTGATCTTCACCTGCTGCCACCCCGCGCTCGCCACCAGCGCCCAGGTCGCGTTGACGCTGCGGCTGCTCGGCGGGCTCACCACCGTGGAGATCGCGCGCGCCTTCCTGGTGCCGGAGGCGACCATGGCCCAGCGGCTGGTCCGCGCCAAGGGCAAGATCCGCGACGCCGGGATCCCGTACCGGGTCCCGGACGAGGCCGACCTCCCCGGCCGCCTCGCGGCCGTGCTGGCCGTCGTGTACCTCGTCTTCAACGAGGGCCACACGGCGAGCTCGGGCGAGCGGCTGGTCCGCGAGGACCTCTGCGCGGAGGCGATCCGCCTCGGACGGCTGCTGGCCGAGCTCATGCCCGACGAGCCGGAGGTCATCGGCCTGCTCGCGCTGATGCTGCTGGTCGAGTCGCGCCGCGCCACCCGCACGACGCCGGAGGGCGACCTCGTGCTCCTGGCCGACCAGGACCGGGGCCGCTGGGACCGCGGCCTGATCGCCGAGGGCCAGGCGCTCGTGCGGAAATGTCTGCGGCGCAACCAGCCCGGCCCCTACCAGATCCAGGCGGCGATCAACGCCGTCCACAGCGACGCGCCGACCGCGGCCGCCACCGACTGGCGCCAGATCGTGACGCTGTACGACCAGCTCATGGCGCTCGCCCCGAGCCCGGTCGTCGCCCTCAACCGCGCCGTCGCGGTCGCCGAGGTCGAGGGGCCGGAGGCGGCGCTCGCCCTGGTCGACGGCCTCGACCTCGGCGGCTTCCACCGCTTCCACGCCATCCGCGCCGAGCTGCTGCGCCGCCTCGGCCGCCACGCCGAGGCGGCGCAGGCGTACGAGGCGGCGATCGCCGGCACCGAGAACCAGGCCGAGCGCGGCTTCCTGCAGCGCAGGCGGGAGGCGCTCTAGGCGCCGGGGGTGGTGGTGTGGCGGGCGAGGTAGGCGGCGGCCTCGGCGCGGCGGGCGACCTCGAGCTTGCCAAGGATGCTCGAGACGTAGTTCTTGACCGTCTTCTCCGCCAGGCCGAGCTCCTCGCCGACCTGCCGGTTGGTCCGCCCCGCCGCGACCAGCCCCAGGATCCGCTCCTCCTGCGGCGACAGCCGGGCCAGCTTCTCGTCGCGGAGCAGGTGCTTGCCCCGCCGGAGCCGGTCCAGCACCCCCCGGGTCACCGCCGGGTCCAGCAGGCTCTGCCCCTGCCCGACGGTGCGGATCGCCCGCACCAGGTCGCCGCCCTTGACCTGCTTGAGGACGTACCCGGCCGCGCCGGCCATGATCGAGGCGAACAGCGCCTCGTCGTCGGCGAAGGAGGTCAGCATCAGCACCTGGGTCGCCGGCCGTCGCGCGCGGATGTCGCGGGTCGCCTCGATGCCCGAGCCGTCGGACAGGCGCACGTCCATCACCACCACGTCGGGCAGGGCGCGTTCGGCCTCGGCGACCGCGCCGCGGACCGAGCCGGCCTCGGCGCAGACCACGACGTCCTCGGCGCCGGCCAGCAGCGCCTTGATGCCGTCGCGGACCACCTCGTGGTCGTCGACCAGCATCACCCGCAGCGGTGGCGTCCCCATCCCCACACCCTCCCAGCACCCGGCGCCCGCCCCAATGATGCCCCCGGCCGGGCTGCCGCACGGGGTCGAAGGTCCCGTTCCGAGCGGGACGTGCGGCGCTCGGCGGGGGATGGCCGCCCGTGCATTGGTGCCCCGGCCCCACCACCGCAGCGTAGCATCGCCCGACGCCGGGCAGGAGGGCCGGTCGGCGGGTAGTCTGCGCTGGTCCGAGCCCCACCTGTCGAGGAATCCGAGACGATGCCCGTGACCGTGTTCGCCGCCGAGGCCGACGCCGAGGAGTCCGCCCGCCTGCGCGCCGCGCTCGACGCCGCCGGTGTCGGCGCCGCGCTGTCCAGCAGCCCCGAGCCCGTCCGCGGCGCGCCGCTCCCCGAGGGACTCGGTCCCGGGGTGAAGGTCCTGAGCGTGTTCGTCGGCTCACGGGTCGGCGACGAGCTGCTCGCCGCCTGCCCCGACCTCGAGCTGGTGGCCACCCGCTCGACCGGGTTCGACCACGTCGACCTGGCCGCCTGCGCCGCCAGGGGGGTGGCGGTCGCCAACGTCCCCACCTACGGGGAGAACACCGTCGCGGAGCACACCTTCGCGCTGATCCTGGCGCTGTCGCGCAACGTCCACAAGGCCTGGGTGCGGACCCAGCGTGGCGACTTCTCCCTCGCCGGGCTGCAAGGGTTCGACCTGCGCGGCCGCGTCCTCGGGCTGGTCGGCACCGGGCACATCGGCCTGCACGTGGCCAAGATCGGCCGCGGCTTCGGCCTGGAGGTGGTCGCCACCGACCCGCGCCCCCAGCCGCTGCTCGCCGAGGTGATCGGCTTCCGCTATGTGGAGCTCGACGAGCTGGTCGCCCGCGCCGACATCGTCTCCCTCCACGCCCCGTACGCGCCCGCCACCCACCACCTGGTCGACCGCGACCTGCTGGCCCGCTTCAAGCGGGGCGCCCTGCTGGTCAACACGGCCAGGGGTGGGCTGGTCGACACCGAGGCGCTGCTGTGGGCGCTGGACGAGGGCATCCTCGGCGGCGCCGGCCTCGACGTGCTCGAAGGCGAGGAGCTGCTGACCGAGGACCGGCGCATGCTGGCCTCCAAGCACGACGAGAGCGCCCTGCGGCAGCTGGTCGAGAACCAGCTCCTCGCCGGCAGGGAGGACGTGGTCGTCACCCCCCACATCGGCTTCGACTCGGCCGAGGCGGTGCAGCGCATCGTCGACGTGACCGCCGCCAACGTGGCCGCCTTCCTGGCGGGGCGGCCGCGGAACCTGGTCGCCCCGCCCGCCTGAGCGCGCGCTGGGTCAGCCCTTCACGTAGGACAGCTTCTCGGTGATCTTGCCGTCGCGGAAGCGGAGCAGGTCGACCCCGCGGACGTGGCCGCCACCCCAGGTGTAGCGCCAGCGCTGGACGACACGCTCGCCCATGGCGAAGACCTCCTCGAACTCGAGGTGGCTGCGGGGGTTGTCGAACACCGGCTGCCAGGCGGTGCGGATGGCCGCCTTTCCCTGGAAGCGCTCCCCGTCGGGTGCCGGGGCGGTGCTGTCGAAGACGCAGTCGTCGGTGATCAGGGCGAGCGCAGCGTCCAGGTCGTGCTGGTTCCACGCCCGGTTGAACTGCTCGACCAGGGCGAGCCGGTCAGCTTCGGGCACCGTCTCCTCCTTACTCGCGGGGCCTGCTTCAGCCGAGTGCGCGGACCAGCGCGGTGACCCCGGCGGCGGCGGCGACCACCACCAGGATGGGGGCGCGCAGGGCGATGGCCACGCCGGCCGCCGCCAGGCCGGCGAGGCGGGCGTCGACCACCAGGCGGCCGTCCCGTGCCAGTACCGCGGTGGCCACCAGGGCGGCCAGCAGCGCGGGGGCGAGGTGCTCGAGCGGGCCGCGGAGCCAGGCCGGCAGCGGCCGGTCGCCGAGGACGACCGGTCCTGACGCCTTGATGACCACGGTGGCGAGGCCGACGGCGGCGACGGCGGCCCAGGTCGTGCTCAACGCTCCCAGATCCCGAGCAGGCAGGCGAGGCTGGCGGCGATCACCGGGATGCCGGGGCCGGTCAGTGGCACCAGGGCGATCGCGAGGCCGGCCCCGGCGAGCGCGGCGGTCAGGCGGGTGCGCGTGCGCAGCTGCGGCACCACCAGGGCGAGGAACAGCGCCGGGAAGGCGGCGTCGAGGCCGAGGCGGTTCGGGTCGGCGATCAGGTTGCCGGCGAGCAGCCCCACCACGGTGCCGCCGACCCAGGCGCCGTACAGCGTGGCGCCGGCGCCGATCAGCAGGTGCCGGTCGATGGCGCCGTCGCGCTGGGCGAGCGCCCACGACTCGTCGACCACCAGCTGGGCCTCGACCAGCCGGCGCCAGCGCGAGCCGGTCAGGGCCGGCGCGCTCGACAGGCCGATCGGGGCGTAGCGGAGGTTGAGCAGCACCGCGGCCGCCACCGCCGCGGCGAGCCCGCCGCCGGCGCCGAGGATGGAGGCGACCGCGAACTGCGCCGAGCCCGCGAAGGTGGTGGCCGACATCACCAGCGCGGCCAGCCGGTCCATGCCGGCGGCACGCGCCAGGACCCCGAACGACATGCCGAACGCGGTGACGGCGACGGTGAACGGGGCGACCACGCGGACACCCTCGCGGTAGGAGCGGCGGGGGGCGGGTGGCGTCGTCACGGTCTCCCTGATCGCTCCCTGATCGCTCCCTGATCGGATCGTCGGCATCACCAGCGTAACGATTTCACTGGTGTCTGCATCGTACCATGATGCCGGCCTGGCCGGTCGCGGCAGGCCCGCGCGTACAATCCCCGCTCCGGGCGCAGTGCCAGCAGGCTGCAGCGCGCCAGCCCCCGCGACCCACCCGCCACCGCCACAGGACCACCGCAGCCATGCCCGCAGAGCTCGCGTCCGCCCCGAGTGACCACCTCGAGGCCGGTGCCGTGCCGCGCCGCGGCCGGTGGGGGAGCCTGCTGCCCGGGCTGGTGCTGGCGCTGGCCGTACTCGCCCTGCTGGCGCCGTTCGCCCGGGCCGACCCGCCGGCGCGGCTGACCGGCAGCAACGCCCCGTTCACCGACGAGGGCTTCAACCTGGCCAACGCGCGCAACCTGGTGCTGTTCGGCCGCTTCGCGACCGGCGACGTCGACCGCAGCCTCACCAACGGGGCCTACAGCGCGGTCGCGGCGGCGGTGTTCCGCGTCACCGGCGCGCGCCTCGCCGCCGGCCGCGCGATCTCCATGGCCAGCCTCGCGGCGGCGGTGCTGCTGCTCGCCGTCGGGCTGGCCGAGCCGATCGGCCGCCGCGCCGCGCTGCTCGCCGCGGCCGCCCTCGGCGGCAGCGACCTGGCGCTGGAGTACGGCCGCCTGGCGTTGGTCGAGCTGCTGGAGGTGGTCCTGCTCACCGCCGCCTTCGTGGCCATATGCGCGGTCAGGCGGCGACCGTCGCGGGCGCTCGCGGCGCTGGCCGGCCTGCTGCTGGCCGCGGCCGTCTCGGTCAAGGCGACCGCGCTGCTGCCCGGCCTGGTGCTCCTCGTCGGCCCGCTGCTCCCGGCGCTCGCCGCCAGGGACCGGGCGCGGCTGCGCACCGGGCTGGTAACGCTCGCGGCGGCCGTCGCCGCCGCCCTCGCCTGGCTGGGACTGGTGGCCCTGCCCAACCTCGAGCGGCTCCGCACCGCCCTGCGCATCTGGCCGGAGGTCCACTACCCCCATTCTCCCGGGGCGCTCATTGCCCGCCTCGGCGACTACCTGGCCAACGCCGACCAGGCCATCGGCAGGTCCCTCCCGCTGCTGGCCGCCGCCGCCGTCGGCCTCGCCGCCGCGGCCGCCCGCTGGCGGTCGCTCGACCCGCGCCGGCGCGAGGCGCTGCTACTGGCCGCCGGCTGGGGCCTCGGCCTGTGGGCGGCGATCGCGATCGGCGACTACGCCCCCAACCGCTACGTCGTCCCCGCCCTGCCGGGGCTCGCCGTCCTCGCCGGCTTCGGCCTCGACGCCCTCGCCGGGCTCGCCGCCGGGCGCAGCCAGGCGCCGGTGGGGGAGGCGGGCCGTGGGAGGTGGCGGGCCGCCGTGGTGGCCGGGGCGCTCGGCGTGGCCGTGGCCGCGCCGGGCGCCGGCCGCTTCCTTGCCGGGGCGGACCCGGGGCCGGGGCAGCGCGTGCGCGCCGAGCGCGCGCTCGCGGCCCGGCTGCCGCAGGGGGCCGTCGTGTACGGCGCCTACGCGCCGACGCTGCTGTTCGACACGCGCGCCAGGACGGTCTCGCCGTGGCTGCCGGCGGGCGCCAACGTGGACGACCCGGTCGGGCGCCTCGGCGTCACCCACGTCCTGGTCGGCGGGCAGGACGACCCGACCGGCCAGGTGCCGGCGCTCCGTGCCCGCGCCGGCACGACCCCGCTCGCCCGGGTGGCCTGGAACGGCCAGGAGCTGGTCCTGTACCGTGTCGCGCCCGCCACCCCGAGGTGAGGTCCAGCTTGGCGACCCAGAAGCCCGCGTCCGCGCCCGACCTCGAGGCGCTCAGGGACGAGCTGCGCGGAAGCTGGGGGATCGAGTTCGGCCGCGTCGCCGCGGTCGCCTGCGCGCTGGCCGCCGGCCCCTGGCACTCCGTCGACGGGCTGGTGCGGGCGCACGGCGTCTCCCACCGCTCCGTCTCGGCGCTGGTCCGCCGCCTCGAACCCTGGCTGGAGCGCGACGGGGCGCGGGTCCGGGCGAGCGGCCAGGCGCGGCACGCCGTGCGGGCGGCCTTCGGCTGCGGCCGGGCGGGCGCGCGCCCGCCCGACGGCGCCGGCGCCGCGGCGGCCGCCGAGCCCGAGCTGCTGGCGGCGATGGCGGCCATCATGGCCGGCCGGCCGCCCCCCAGCCGCCACCTCGACCACGTCTCCGCCACCCCGCTGACCGCGGTCAAGCGCGCCCTGTGGCTGACCGCGAGCTACCACCTCGACGGCGCCGCCGTGCTCTGCCTCGGCGACCACGACCTGACCGCGCTCGCGCTGCTCCTCGTCCACCCCGAGCTGGACGTCACCGTGGTGGACGTGGACGAGCGCCTGCTCGCCTACCTCGCCAGGATCGCCCGCGAGCGCGGTTGGTCGCTGCGCCCGGTCTTCGCCGACCTCCGCTTCGAGCTGCCCCGGAGCCTCGCCGAGCGCTTCGACCTGGTGTTCACCGACCCGCCGTACACCCCGGCCGGCGTCCGCCTGTTCCTGGAACGCGGCCTGGCGAGCCTGCGGCCGGGCGACCTCGGCCGGGTGCTGCTGTGCTACGGCTTCGGCGAGCAGCACCCCTCGCTCGGCTTCAAGGTCCAGTCGGTGCTGCACGAGCTGCGCCTGGTGACCGAGGCGGTGCTGCCCGGCTTCAACCGCTACCAGGGCGCCGAGGCGATCGGGGCGACCAGCGCCCTCTACGCCTGCCGGCCGACCCGGCGCAGCCGGCCCGCCGCCTCCGGCCGGTCCCGCACCGAGCTGCGCATCTACACCCAGGGGAGGAACGCGGAGGAGGCCGCGCAGGCGGCGCTGCCCGAGGCCACGCTCGCGGCGGTGCGGGCGGCGCTCGCCGGCGCCGGCACGCGGGCGCCCACCCTGGTCGGCGACGGCTTCGAAGCGCTCGACCTGCCGGGACCGCCGGTGCGCCGCGGCCTCGGGGAGTTTCTCCACGGGCTGTACGCCGCCGGAAGCGAGCGGTCCGCCTCCGGGCCGGTCGCCGTCAACCTCCATCCCGACCTCGGCGGCTACCTCGTACGCCTGCTGCTGCTGGCGCCCACCGACCGGCTGCTGCTGGTCGCCGCCGCCGGGGCCGTTCGCGACGCCGGCCTGCTCGACCCGGACACGCCCGTCGGCCAGCTGGTTGCCTCGGCCTGGCGCGTCGAGGTGGTCACCGGGGGGCTCAGGAACCGTGGGCCTGCCGTGCTCGCCGCCGAACGGGCCGAGGCGCCGGACGGGCCGGTCGGGGAGGTGCTGCGCCACCTGGTCGACCACCGCGCGGCGACGCTGGAGGGCGCCTGGCGCGAGGGCCTGATCGCCGCCCTCGGCCGGCGTGGCGTGCGGGTGACCAAGAACCAGGCGCGGGGGGCCATCCGGTCGCGCGCGTTCGGGCGCTGGCACGGCCGGAGCCACCTGTCCGAGCTGCCCGCCGACGCCCTCGCCGAGCTGCCCGCCGAGGTGGCGCGCACCCTGGCGGAGCTGGGCTGAGCGCCGCCGGCCGGACCGCCGCCGGATGCTTCCTGCCGGAGCGCGAGGCCGCCGCCGCGCCGAGCGCGAATCCGTGCAGCCCAAGCCCGGTATAGTCCAACTCGCGCCACCCGTGTCGGTGGCGACCGCCCGAGCACGCCCCCGAGCGCACGGCAGGACCTTGGCATGAAGGACGACGCGCAGCCGCAGGTCATCGTGGTCATGCCCGCCTACAACGCGGCCCAGACGCTGGTGCGGACCTACGGCGACATTCCCGCCGGCGTGGTCGACCACGTCATCCTGGTCGACGACCTCTCCAAGGACGACACCGTCGCGATCGCCAAGCTGCTCGACATCCAGGTGGTCGTGCACCGCCAGAACACCGGCTACGGCGGCAACCAGAAGACCTGCTACGACACCGCGCTCGCCGCGGGCGCGCAGGTGGTGGTCATGCTCCACCCCGACTACCAGTACGACGCCACCCGCATCCCCGAGCTGATCGCGCCGATCCTGGCCGGCGAGGCCGACATGATGCTCGGCAGCCGCTTCCTCGGCGACCCGCTCGCCGGCGGCATGCCGCGCTGGAAGTACGTTGCCAACCGCTTCCTCACCACCGCCCAGAACCGGGTCTACGGGCTGCAGATGTCCGAGTACCACACCGGCTTCCGCGCCTACTCGCGCGAGCTGCTGGAGGCGATCGACTACCACGCCAACTCCGACGACTTCGTGTTCGACCAGGAGCTGGTCGGCCAGGTGGTCCGCGCCGGCTTCCGCATCGGCGAGATCGCCGTGCCGACCCGCTACTTCGCCGAGGCCAGCTCGGTCAACTTCCGCCGCTCGGTGGTCTACGGCCTGGCCACGCTCCGCAGCCTGGCCAGCCACCGCCGCAAGGCCAGGCAGCGCCCCGCCGCCGGTGCCTCCGAGCGCTCCGCCGCCGGCAGTCCGTAGCGAGGGCGATGACCCGTCCAGCGCCGACCGGACGGCCAGCGGGTGGCTGGTGGCGGCCGGTGCCGCGCGCCACCGCCACCGTGTTCCTGGTCACCGCGACCACGTCCACCCTGCAGGCCGTGGTCACCGGCCTGGAGCCGGCCCCGCGGCGTGACCCGGCGGCGCTGTCGGCGGGCGAGTGGTGGCGCGTGGTCACCCCCCTGGTCGTCCAGGACGGCGGGCTGGCGGGGACGGTGTTCAACCTCGCGTCGCTGGCGATCGTCGGGACCGTCGCCGAGCGGCTGCTCGGCAGCCGCCGCTGGCTCGTGCAGTACGCCGCCGGCGGGCTGGCCGGGGAGGCCGCCGGCTACGCCTGGCCCCCCACGGCGCCGGCAACTCCGTCGCCGTCTGCGGGCTGGCCGGCGGCCTGCTCGCGCTGATGCTGGCGCTCGGCAGGCGCACGCCGAAGGTCGTGGTGCCCGTCGCGGCCTGGTACACCTTCGCGATCGTGGTGGACGCCGTCGTGGTCGGTGCCGGTGCGGCCGCTGCGCCGCACCGCGAGCGGGGCGCCGAGCGGGCGCTCGCGGTCGCCTGCCTGGCCGCGGCCGCCGCCATCACCGCCATCCGCAACCTGCACGGCGTGGCGCTGCTGGCCGGTGCCGGCGCCGCCGCGCCCTGGGCATGGCGGCAGCGCGGCCCCTGAGCGGGCGGCGGGAAGCTCAGGCCTTGGGAACGCGGGCGACGCACAGCACCGACTGGCCGAAGCCCGGCCGCACGCGCCGCTCCAGCAGCCGCTCCGCCGGGATCACCAGCCGGTCGTAGAGGCGCACCAGCGCCGGCGTCGGGCGGCCCTGGCGGCCCACCCGCACCGCGGCCCACCAGGCCACCCCGCCGAGGAAGTTGACCGGGCGGACGACTTCGGGCACCAGCCCGGCCGCCTCGACCGCGGCGCGCAGCCCGTCCGGGGTGTAGCGGCGCACGTGGCCGAGGGCCTGGTCGAACGGACCGGCGAGCTGCGGGTAGCCGGCGACCAGGACGAGCAGGTTGCCGCCCGGTACCACCGTCTCGGCCATGCCGCGCAGCGCGGCGGCGTCGTCGGCGAGGCGCTCCAGCAGGTTGATCGCGACCACCGTGTCGACCGGCGGCTCTACCTTGAGCTTGGCCGGGTCGCCGGGGATCACCTCGACCCCGGGCCGGCCGCTGAAGCGCTCCTCGAGCGCCCGCAAGCAGACCGGGTCCGAGTCGGCCACCACCAGCCGCTCCCGGTCGACCAGCTGGGCGGAGAAGTCGCCGAGGCCGGCGCCGACCTCGAGCACGGTCTGGCCGAGGTACGGGGCCAGCTGGCTGAAGAGGTAGCGGCGGTAGCGCCGGGCGGCGGTGAGGTCCTCCAGCCCGAGCGTGTGGATGGTGGCGCCGGCGTCGAGCGAGCGGGTGGTGCCAGGACTGTCGGGGGCACGCCGGGCGGCCGGGCCGAGCTCCCGGGGGGCCGGGCGCAGGCGGTAGCGCAGCACCGCCCCGACGGCCAGGAAGCCGTCCCTGAAGTGGATCTTCTTGCCCTCGGCGTAGGTGCGCGCCCGGTAGCTGATCGGCACCTCGAAGATCACCAGCCCCTTGCGCAGGAAGTGGCTGGTCAGCTCCATCTCGACGGTGAAGCTCCTGGCGGTCAGCTTCAGGCCGGAGAACGCCTTGCGGGTGAACACCTTGTAGCCGGTGTAGACGTCGCTGAGGTAGCGGTTGAAGGCGACGTTGACCATCAGGTTCAGCAGCCGGTTGGCGACCCGGTGGCTGTAGTAGAGGCCGGCGGCCGAGCCCTTGAAGCGGCTGCCGTAGACGACCTCGAACTCGCCGTCGAGGATCGGCTGCACCAGCGCGGGCAGGTCGGCGGGGTGGTACTCGAGGTCGGCGTCCTGGATGCAGAGGATGTCCCCGGTGGCCGCCTCGAGGCCGGTCTTGACGGCCGCGCCCTTGCCCCGGTTGCGCTGGTGCACGATCAGGCGCACGTCCTCGCGCGGTGGCGGGTCGAGCAGGCTGCGGGAGGCGTCGGTGGAGCCGTCGTCGACGAAGATCAGCTCCGTCTCCACCCCGAGGGCGGCGAAGTCGACCGCCAGCAGCCGCTCGATCACCGTGGGCAGGGTCCGCAGCTCGTTGTAGAACGGCACAACGATCGACAGCTTCACGGCGGGACCTCTTCTTCGGCGACGGCGGACCGGTGGAGCGCGGCGCCCCGAACACTACCATCGCCTGGTCGGGGCGCCGCCGATCCGAAATACACCAGGGCACGGTATGCTGCGCTGCGGCATGCGGCTCTCCCTCCTGGCGCCCACCCCTGAGGCGCGCACGGCCACGTTGCAACCACGCCCGCTCGCCGGGGCTTCCGCCCGGCAGCGGCGACGCTGGCTGCCCCCGGCGCTGGCCGGCTCGCTCCTGCTGGCCGAGGCCGGCGTGCTGCTCCACTTCCTGTGGCAGCAGGTCAGCCGGCCGCTGTGGTACGACGAGCAGTGGCGCGCCTGGCACTTCTCGCTGGTCGGGGCGGACTTCTCCAGCCAGCTCCGGGAGGCCAACGCGCCCCTGGCGGCGGGCTGGGTGGCGCTCGAGAAGCTCTCCACCGGGCTGCTCGGCAACACCGAGGTGCCGCTGCGCCTGCCCGGGGTGCTCGCCTTCGTCGCCCTCGGCCCGGTCACCTACGCGCTGGCCCGCCGCTTCCTCGGTCCCGTGGCCAGCACCTTGGTGGCGGCAGCCACCGTCGCCAACTCGGGGATGCTCACCTACGGCCTGCAGCTCAAGCCGTTCACCCTCGAGGCGCTCGGCGCCGAGCTGGCCCTGCTGCTGTGGTTCGCGGCCGACGAGCCGGAGAACAGCCTCGGCGAGCGGCTCGTCTGCTACGCGGGCATCGGGCTGTGCACGGTGTTCGGCACCGCCACCGCCTTCGTGGTCGGACCGTTGCTCCTGGTCGACCTGGTCCGGTTCGTCCGTGGCGGTGGGCTCGTCCGCCTGGTCCCGTCGGTCCTCGCCGGCGCCATCACCCTCGCCCACCTGGTCGGCTTCGTGATGGTGCAGACCGTGCAGAGCGACAGCCCCTACTGGGACGGCTACTTCATGCCGGGGGGCAGCGTCGGCGACAAGCTCGACTTCGTCCTGCGCAGCCTCGGCAGCTACGTGCCCGGGATGGTGGTCGGCGAGGTCTCGGTCGGCCACCCGGAGGTCACCAGCAGGTTCGCGTTCGGCCCGACCGCCGCGAGCATGTTCGTCCCGTTCCTGGTGGTCGCGTTGGTCCTCGGCGTACTGACCGCGCTGCGCTCGCGCCCGGGCCGGGTGCTGCTCTCGATGGTCCTGCTCGCGCTCGTCGGCCAGCTGGTGGCCGCGTCGATGCGCCTGTGGCCGTTCGGCTTCGCCCGCACCAACCTCTACCTGGTGCCGTTCGCCTACCTGCTGGCCGGCATCGGCGTCGCCCGAACGGTGGCGGCGGTGCGCCGCCTCTCGCAGCGGCAGCGCGAGCTGAACAGCTGGCTGGCGGCGCCGCCGGTGGCGCGCCGGCTGTCCCGGCGCCTCTGGGAGCTGTGGCTCGGCGCGCCGCCGGTGCTGCGCCCGCTGCTCGCGCCCGCCCGGGTGCGCTGGCTGCTGAGCCGCTCCTGGCTGCACGTGCCCGCGGTGGCCGCCCTCGGCCTGGTCGGCCTGGTCGCGACCGTCAACCTGGTCTCGGTCGACCAGGTGAGCGTGCGCCAGGCGCAGCTCGTCGAGCTGCAGAGCCGCCCGGTGCCGTTCGGCGCGGAGCTGCGCCTGCTGATCCACGACCTGCGCATGCGGGACACCCACGACGACCTGGTGGTCCAGCTCAGCCCCATGACGGTCAAGGGCTGGGACTACTACATGCGCTTCTACCAGGGTTACGGCCCTGAGGTGCGCTATCCGCCGATCGGCCCGGCGCGCACCGTCCTGCCGGCCAACCCGACCCAGCTCTACCGCTTCCTCGACGCCTGGCCGCGAGCCCACGACCTGCACGTGGTCATCCAGCAGGGCCAGTCGCAGGAGGAGGTCAAGGCGATGTTCCCGGTCATCCAGCATTTCGGCTTCCGGGAGTCGTTCCGCGAGGCCAGCGGCGCCACCTCGATCATCCACCTGGTCAGGCCGGGCGCGCCGGGCGCGCCGCCGAACCAGAGCCAAGCGCAGAACCAGGTCCAGGCTTCGGGCTGATCCGAGCGTGTATGCTCCCGAGGTTCGGCAGCCAGACCCCGGGCCGCCGGCACCCCAAGGCCAGATGGAGCGGAGGTCGCACGTCGTGCCCCAGGACTCGGCCGTCCCCGAGACGCCAGGCATCGTCATCGGCAACACCACCCCGAAGTACACCGCCAAGAACCCAGCCATCCGCTTCCTCACCCAGCGCTGGGTGGCCAACCTCGAGGAGCTGTTCGACCGGGTCGCCGCCGATCCCCAGGGCGCGCCCAAGCGGGCGCTCGAGGTCGGCTGCGGCGAGGGCGTGATCGCCGACAAGCTGCAGCGGCGCGCCGACGAGGTGGTCGCCCTCGACCTGCCCGACGCCGGCCTGCGTGCCTGGTGGCAGCGCTACCCCGGCCCGCGCTACCTGCACGGCGACGCCCACCACCTGCCCTTCGAGGACGACCAGTTCGACCTCGTGGTGGCCGTGGAGGTGCTCGAGCACCTGACCGACCCCGTCCAGGGCCTGCGCGAGATGGCGCGGGTCTCCCGCCGCCACGTGGTCTTCTCGGTGCCGCGCGAGCCGATCTTCCGCGGCTGCAACCTGGTCGCCCTGCGCTACGTCTCCGACCTCGGGAACACCCCGGGCCACCTCAACCACTGGTCGAAGCGGAGCTTCGCGAAGTTCGTCTCCACGGTCGCCGACGTGCGCGAGGTCACCTCGCCGTTCCCGTGGACGACCGTCTGGGCCACCCTTCCCGAGTGACCTGCCGCCGCCTCAGCGGCGCGCCGAGTCCGTCTCCTCGGGGACGGGCGGTGGCGCCGTCGCGGCCTCGGCTGGCGCCGGCTTGCGCACCCCGAGCAGGGCGAGCAGGCCCCAGGCGACGTCGCCGAGGGTGATCAGCAGGCGCGAGACCAGCGCGATCACGGTCGCCTGGGCGGTCGGCAGGGTGGCGCCGAACAGCAGGATGAAGGCGGCCTCGCGCGGGCCGGCGCCGGCGGGGAGGATGCCGACCAGGAAGCCGATCGACCAGGAGGCGGCGAACACGCCCGTGGACCTGAGGTAGAGGTCGAAGGCGTTGGCGCTGCCGAGGTCGAGCGCGAGCGCCCAGGTGTGCACGCCGAACAGCGCCCACATCGGCAGGCACCAGAACGCCGCGGTGGCGATGCCCCGCATGGTCAGCGGGCGCGGCATGGGCTCGCGCCGCGCCAGGCGCAGGGCCAGCCCGAGGGCGCGGTTGAGGATCGCCGGGTGCATCGCGGCGAGGGCGAGCGGCAGCGCGGCCAGCGTCCACCAGTAGTGGCCGAACGCCTCGCCGCCGAGGAACGGCACGGTGGCCGCGGCGAGCACCAGCCCGGTGCCGAGCACCAGCAGCATGAACACGGCCGCGGAAGCGGCCGAGGCGCGCTTGGGCACGCGGTACTCGTCGCCGAGCCGCATCTGCGTGAGGATCGGCCAGAGCTTGCCGGGCAGGTACTTGCCGAGCTGGCCGATGAAGAAGATGCGCATCCCGCCGCCGAGCGGCACCCGCGAGCCGAAGTCGGCCAGCACCGCCCTCCAGCACAGGAAGCTGCACCAGACGGCGCCGAACACGGCGGCCATCGAGAGCCCGCCGGCCCGCCACGACAGCCGGCCGGCGTAGTGGCGCACGTCGCCCCAGCGCTTGGCGACCGCGTAGGCGATGAACACCACGAAGGCGGCGACCACCAGCGCGTTGAAGGCGGTGCGCAGGGGTCGGCGCCGCCGCGGCGCGAGGCTCGGCGCGCTCACCGGCCAGCCTCCGCGAGGCGCGGCGGGGTGGGGGACAGCGGCAGCGGGAAGCGCTCCGCCCAGGCCGCCGCGAGCGCCTCCGGCGCCGGGTCGGGCGCGCAGGCGACCGTGCGCAGCCGCCCCAGGTCGAGGCCGGCCGGGTCCGTCCCGGCGTCGAGGAGCGCCTGCGCCTGCTCGCGCTGGAGCAGGACGACGGTGACCCGCTCGTCGGCCACCCGCTTCCAGAACCCGCCCGGCTCCCAGCCGTGGCTCAGCACCGCGCCGCCGCCGGCCGCGAACGGCGCCACCAGCCCGGCCGCCAGGGCGCCGCGGTGGTAGGTGGGGAGGCCGCTGAGCAGCCGGTCGCCGTCGTCCAGGCGCAGCCAGGCGGCCGCCGTCCCGGCGGTCGCGAGCAGCTCGCCCTGGGTCGGGCCGCCACCCGGCCCGGTGCCGGCCAGGGCCTCGCTGTCGGGCCCGCCGGCCGCCTCGAACAGGTCGCCCATGCCGAGGACCACGCTGCCGAAGTCGAGGGCGGTGGCGGGGTCGGCGTTGGCCCGACCGAGCAGCCCGCCGCCGACCGCCACCAGCGCCGGCCTTCCCCGCGACGGACCGAGCGCGGCGGCCACGCCGGCGACGCGCTCGTCGGCGACGAAGGCGGCGGCCGCGCCGCCGTCGCGGAGCCGCGCGGCGGCCTGCTCGGCGGGCAGCGCGGGGTCGAGCGGCAGCAGGCCGATGCCGGCGCGCCAGCACGCGAACGAAATCGCCACGGCCCGCCAGGTGTTGCCTACCAAGACGGCGACGCGCGCGCCCTCGGCGATGCCCAGCTCCTCGACCAGGAGGTTCGCGACCTTGGCGGTCCAGTTCTCGAACGTCCGGTACGACAGCTCGACCCGCTCGCCGCGCTCGTCGTCGTAATGGGTCAGGAAGGGCTTGTCGCCGTAGCGCCCCATCTGGCGTTCGATCAGGGCGCCGAAGCCGGCGGCCGCGAAGGACCGGCGCTGGGTGGACCCCGCCGGTCGCGCTTGGGGAAGCTGGTCAGCCTGCAAGGTCGCGAACACCTACCTGCTCGGGAGCGAAGATGATTCGAGAGGAGGTTGGGAAGCTATCTCCCCTCTGTCTCGCCAACATATCGGTTGCGTCGGGTTCGGGTTCGAACCCAGGGGAGCATGCTACGCTCAGGCCCTTGTCCAGAGTTCCGTGAGCGGTGCACCCCGCGCTTCGACGTCACCGCCCCGACTCGGGAGACCTCGCCGGTGAACCACGAAAGGACGTCCACCTTGCGCCCACGCCGGGCAGTCCCGGTGCGTGAGGACCCGTTGTCACCGGTGCCCGAGGACGACGTCTGGGGGATCCGCCAACCGTCCGGGATGCCGCCCTCGCGCCCGGCGCGGCGCGACTGGTCGCCCCGTAGCCGCGTCCGGCGCCGCCGCAAGATCCTGAAGTGGACCGCCCTGGTCCTGGCCGCCAGCATGGTGGTCGCGGCCGTGGTGGTCTTCTCCGGTTACCGCTACACCAACGGGCTGCTCGACAAGGGCCGCACCCAGGTCGGCGGGCTGACCCAGGCCGGGGCGGGGCAGCCGTTCAACATCCTGTTGGTGGGCTCGGACTCGCGGGTCGGGCTGAGCGAACAGGACAAGCACCACCTGGCCGTCGGCGAGGCGGCCGGGCAGCGCACCGACACGATCATCGTGGTCCACGTCAGCCCGCGGAACCGCAAGGTCGCCATGATCTCCATCCCGCGCGACCTGAAGGTCAACATCAACGGCCGCACCGCCAAGGTCAACTCGGCCTACGCGGGCGGCCCGGCGCTGATGGTGCGCACCGTGCAGCAGGTCACCGGCCTGCCCATCCACCACTACGTGGAGATCAACTTCGCGGCCTTCTCCAAGCTGGTCGACGCGGTCGGCGGCGTGCGGGTCTGCAACCCGACGCCGAGGAACTGGGACGACCGCTTCGCCAACCTGCACCTGCCCGCCAAGACCTGCCGCGTGGCCAGCGGCGCCGGTGCGCTCGCCTACGTGCGCGCCCGCCACATCGACAGCGACTTCGGCCGCATCGGCCGGCAGCAGGCGTTCATGCGCGCCCTGATGGCCAAGATCGCCAACAAGGGCAACCTGATCAACATCCCCAAGATGCTGAGCCTGGCCAACATCGTCTCCAGCAACATCACCACCGACCAGTACTTCAGCACCGGCACCGCGCTCAACGTGGCCAAGCGCATGGGCTCGCTCTCGTCGAGCTCGATCGACATGCGTACCTTCCCGAGCTTCCCCAACGGCCCCTCGTTCGTGGAGGAGGCGCCGGAGGCGCCGATCCTGATGCGGGCGCTGCAGCAGGACGCGTCGGTGCTGCCTCCGCTCGGCCTCTCCGGGCAGGACGGCCCCACCCTGCGCGGCCTGCGGCTCTGGGTGCTGAACGGCACCACCACCCAGGGCGCGGCCAGGCGGGCGGCCCAGGGCCTGACGGCGTACGGCATGAACGTGGTCAACGTCGCCAACGCCTCCACCCCGACCGGCAATGCCTCCTACCTGTTCTACCCGACCTCCAAGGCCAAGGAGGCGCAGCTCCTCGGCGCCCTGCTCGGCCCGCAGGTCAAGGTGGTGCAGGCCGCCCCCGCCTCGACCGCCGCCGTCAAGCGCGTGCTGGTGCTGACCGTCGGCTCCAACTTCCAGCCGGTGGGCCCGCCCGGCTTCGTCCCGAGCGCGCAGGCGACCGCGACCAGCACGCCGTGAAGGCGCTCGTCCTGGCCGGGGGCTCCGGCACCCGGCTGCGCCCGATCACCCACACCAGCGCCAAGCAGCTCGTCCCGGTCGGCAACAAGCCGATCCTGCACTTCGTGCTGGAGTCGCTGGTGACCGCGGGCGTGGTCGACGTCGGCATGATCGTGGGCGACACCGCCGCCGAGATCCAGGCGAGCGTGGGCGACGGCGGGGACTGGGGGGCCGACGTCACCTACATCCGCCAGGAGGCGCCCCTGGGCCTGGCCCATGCCGTGCGCACCGCCGAGCAGTTCCTCGGCGACGACGACTTCGTCGTCTACCTTGGCGACAACCTGATCCTGGACGGCATCAAGCCGCTGGTCGAGGAGTTCCGCGCCGAGCGGCCGAACTCGCAGATCCTGCTCACCCGGGTGCCGGAGCCCGAGCGCTTCGGCGTCGCCGAGCTGGGCGCCGACGGCCGGGTGGTGCGCCTGGTCGAGAAGCCGAAGCGGCCGAAGTCGGACCTCGCCCTGGTCGGCGTGTACATGTTCGACCGCCACGTGCACGAGGCGACCCACGCGATCAAGCCGTCCGAGCGCGGCGAGCTGGAGATCACCGACGCCATCCAGTGGCTGATCGACAACGGCTACGACGTCCGCCCGCACCTGATCACCGGGTGGTGGAAGGACACCGGGCGGCTGGAGGACCTGCTGGAGGCGAACCGGCAGGTGCTCGACGAGCTGGTGGCGGAGAACCGCGGCTCGATCGACGCCGAGTCCCGCATCGAGGGCAAGGTCGTGATCCAGGCCGGCGCGGTGGTCGAGCGCTCCACCATCCGCGGCCCGGCGATCATCGGCGAGCGGACCCGCATCGTCGACTCCTACGTCGGGCCGTTCACCTCGATCTACTTCGACTGCCTGATCGACTCGGCGGAGATCGAGAACTCGGTGGTGCTCGAGCAGTCGGTCATCCGCGACCTGCGCCGCATCGAGTCGAGCCTGATCGGCAAGAACGTCGAGGTCGGCCGCTCCGGCGAGCGGCCCCGCGCCTACCGGCTGATGCTCGGCGACCACTCCCGCGTCGGCGTGATCACCGAGTGAGCGAACGCCCGGCCGCCCACTGCGGCGGCCGGGCGCGTCGGCCGGCCGGTTACGGCGTGGCCCTGGCGGGCAGGCGCCGGCTGAACCACAGGGCGGCGGCACCGGCGAGCAGCAGCAGGGCACCGAACAGCAGCTGCCACTGCACGTTCGAGCTGCCGGTCATGGGCAGCGGCCCGCAGTTGGCGACGGCCGTGTCCTTGGCCTGCATCGTCAGCGTCTCGCCCTTCTTGGTCCAGATGCTCACGTCGACGGTGTGCACGCTGCGCAGGTTGGCGTGGAGGTAGTGGTTCACCACGCCGCTGGCGTTGGACTCGACCGGGGTGGGCTTGCCCCCCATGTTCAGCACCTTGCCATCCATCAGGTTGCGGGCCAGCAGCAGGAGCTGGGAGTTGGCCGGCATGCCCTCGGCCACCACCCCGACGCCACCGCAGTTGGTGGACGAGACCCGCAGGTCCTTGGGGGCGGAGGCGGCGGCAGGCAGCGCCAGGCCGAGCGTGAGCCCGACGGCGAGAACGGTGACGGTCGTAAGGGTGCGTCGCATAGGGTCTTACCTCCCCGTGGTCCTGCAGGCACGCGCGTTGGCGCCGTACTCCTGGATGGACTTGGACAGCCGCTCGTCGCGGATCTTGGCGACCAGGTAAGAGATGACCTGGTCGGCGTTGTCCATGGCGGCCGTGCACGCCGCCGGCGGCGGCGCGGTGCGGACCGTAGCCGGCTGCCGTGGCGTTGCCGGCGTACTCGCCGGCTGTGCCGGCTCGGGGGAGATGGCCCTACCGATGACGACGCCGACCAGCAGCAGTACCAGGCCGGCGACGATGTTGGCGAGAATCAGGCGGCGCCGCTGGCGCGCCCGCTTGGTCTCCTCGGCTTCCAACCACTGTTGCAGTGCGACCGCCTCGGCCATGGCCACGCCGGCCTGCACCGGCAGCGGCGGCACCGACGGTTCCTCCTCGGCCGGGAGGTCTTCCAGCGGCGTGGGCTGCCCAGCCGCCGCCTCCGTGCCCTCGCCGGTCTCGGCGAGCACGAGCTCCTCGAGCTCCGCGACGAGCGCCTCGTCGACCTCGGGCGCAGCCTCGGCGTCCTCCTCGACGCCGGTCGCGTCCTGCTCGGCGGCGGCTGCGGCGGCCTCGTCGTCCGTGGCCTCGCCGCCGTCCGCCGCCTCGCCGTCCGCCGTGGCGGGTTCGGCCTCCTCGGCGGTGACCCCTGCTTCCGCTTCCTCCTCCATGGCGAACTCGACCGTCGCCGGCTCGTCGTCGACCTCGGTCGCCACCTCGGCCTCCCCGGTTCCGTCGGCCTCCTCGGGCACCGGTTCCGGCGCGACGGCCGCCGCCTGGTCGGCGGTCGGCTCCGCAGGGATCGGTTCCTCGGCGACGGGTTCCTCGGCGACCGGCTCGGGCGCTGCCTCCGCTGCGCGCGGTGGCGGCGCCGTGGGCCTGTCCGCGGTGGGGGGCATGGTCGCCAAGGGGAAGGCCGGCGGCCCCTGGTGGCGGTTCCAGCGGAACCTGCGACGGTACGTCGCGGCGCGCTCGGCGACCGACGTCTCCTGTGGCTCCTGGACACCGGCGATCAGGTCGGCGACCTGGAAGGGGCGGACGAGGAAGCGCCGCTTCGCATCGGGCGGCCAGCCGCTGGTGTCCCTGGCATCGTCGACCGGCACCACCACGCGGCCCTCGTACCGCTGGCGCAGCTCCTCGTAGGCGTCCCGGCGGGAATCGGCGGGGAGGTCGAGCACCACCGCGTCGATCTCCGCCTCGTGCCGGCCAGGGACCTTCGTGGCCGAGTCGAGCATGGTGACCTGCTCGGGTGCTGAGAGCGCCATCGTCAAGATCGCTCCGAGCCGGCGGTCGCGCGAAATCAGCACCACGTTCATGGCCGCCCCCCCTCCGTGAACCGCGGCCCGTGAATCACCGTGTCGTGCTCGTCCGGCGCGGTCCTGTGGCTCCAGATTCCGGACCGGTGGAACCAGACACTGGCGCAGAATTTGTATTCGCGCTGGATGGCGGTGTCAACCAATAGGTGCAGTATTGCCACTCAGTCGTCCGACATTGCGGTTGAGTCGCTCGTTATCCAGCGTCACGCAATTGCGGAACGATTCACGTGTCCGACGCGGGCAGGCTGAAGTGGGCGGGCCAGCCGAACGACGTGCAGGGCTCGACCGCCTACAAGCGGCCGTATCGCTAGATCGTGCCGGTCCTGGTGGCGCTCGTGGCCAGGGGCAGCTGGGGCTGGCGCGCTCCAGCCAATCCGCCCGGCCACCGCGGCGACCAGGCATGCACGCTGGCGGCGGGCGCACCGCCGGCCGCCGCGAGCCGGTGGACGTGACCGGGCGCGAAGGCCGTGGTCGAGCCGGCGCGGAAGGTGGTGCGCCGGCAGGTCGTCCAGATGGTGGCGTCGAGGCAGTCTTCCACCAGCGCGCCGTCGAGGACGGTCAGCGCGACCGCGGCGCCGCCGTGGTCGTGGGCGCGGGTCACCGCGCCAGGCGCCCACGTCACCAGCCACAGCTCCAGTTCGGCGGTCCAGGCGAGCCGGGTGCGGCCTGGCGCGGCGCCGAGCAGCGGCCGCCAGCGCGGCGCGCTCGCGGCCAGGCGCCGGGCCGCCTCGGCGAGCCGTGGCAGGTCGGTTGGCGGCAGCCCGGCTGACGTCGACGCCGTGGCGAGGGCGGTGAGTGTTCCGTCGCCGCCGAGCGCGGGGTGCAGCCCGGGGCGTGACGGCAAGGCAAGGTCGTACGAGGTCAAGACGTGGTCCTCCGGTGGTGAACGGGCGCTGCTCGGGGCGGTTGCCGGGCCCGAGCGGCCGGGTGGCTCAGCCGAGCCGAACCGGACGCCGGGCCCCCGGACACGAGCACCACAGCGCGCACCCGGTCGTGCGGGCGAACGCGTGCGGCCGCGTGGCGGCGTCCTGGAGGTCCATCCCGGGAAGGATCGGCGCCAGGCCGCCGCCTGTCAACCGGCAGGCCGACGCCCGTGCCGGACGGTGGCTCGGCCGGAACAGGCCGATCGCGGCGGTCCCTCTGCTCCGCGCATTGCTGCGCTGAAAAAGCGATACGATCCAATGCGCCTGGCGGTGCGGTCGCCCGGTTGAAGGAAATCGGGAGCAAGATGATCGACGACGACGAGGCGGAACGGCCCGGAACGGGGGAGCACGACGAGGCGACCGGTGATCCGGCCGCCTCCGTTTCGAGTGCGGACCTGCCGTCCCCGGCAGCCGACGGGCAGCCACCTGGCGGCGGGCAGGCACGCGACGAGGGGCGGGTGGCCGACCACCGCCCGGCGACCGACGACGACGGGCTGGGCGCCGGTGGCGAGCTCGAGGTGGCGGCCGAGGACGTCCGGTTGGGGGAGGCCGAGCGGGCGCTGCTCGAGTGGGCGTTGCGGCAACGCCAGAGCGGGCCGGGTGAGCCGCTCCTGCGTTTCCCGAAGGTGAGGCTGGAGGCCGAGGCGCCGCCGGAGGCCGAGGCGACCGGCGAGGTCGCGCCGGAGCCGAGCAGCGAATGGGCGCCAGACCCCGAGCCCGGCGCGCCGCCCGCGCCGCCCGGCGAGGAGTCACGCTGGCCGTGGGAGCGCCTCTACAGCTCCGCCGAGGAGGCGATCACCGCGCTGGTGGCGGCCGGCGGGCCGGACCCGCGCGATTTCGCCAGCCCACGGCTCACCCGGCGGGCCAAGGCGCTGATCGCGCTCGCGCTGGTGGTGCTGTTCGTGGTCTCCGCCCTCGGCGGCTTCGTCGGCTACCGCCTGACGCACCAGGCGGCCGGGAGCGGCCCCGCGGTGGTCGGCCGGCTCGCCGAGGTCCGCGGCGGCACTGTGTAGGCTTCGGCCGACCCCAGACCGTCGTGACCCGAGGAGGCTGGCGCCGTGCGCGTGCTGATCACGGGAGCCCAAGGCCAGGTCGGCCAGGAGCTGGCCGCCGCCTTCGGCGACGCCAAGGAGGTCGTCGCCCTCGCCAGGGCCGACCTCGACGTGGCCAGCTGGCCGGCGGTGGCCGCCACGGTCGCCGAGCTGGAGCCCGACCTGGTCTGCAACGCGGCCGCCTACACCGACGTGGACGGCTGCGAGCGCGACCTGGACCGCGCCTTCCAGGAGAACTGCCTGGCCCCGCGCCACCTGGCGCTCGCCTGCCGGGAGGTCGACGCCGAGCTGGTCCACCTGTCCACCGACTACGTCTTCGACGGGACCGCCCGCGACACCCGGCCCGACGGCTACGGCGAGTACGACCGGGCCGAGCCGGCCAGCGTCTACGGCCGCTCCAAGCTCGCCGGCGAGCAGGCGGTCCGCGACCTCTGGGGCCGCCATTACCTGGTCCGGACGGCCTGGGTGTACGGCGCCGGGCGCAACTTCGTCGCCACCGTCCTGCGGCTGGCGGCCGAGCAGCCCACCCTGCGGGTGGTCGACGACCAGGTCGGCAGCCCCACCTGGGCGCGCGACCTGGCGGTCGGCATCCGCGCCCTGGTCCGCACCGGCCAGCACGGCACCTACCACCTCACCAACGGCGGCTCCTGCTCCTGGTACGAGCTCGCCCGCGCCGTCCTCGCCGGCACCGGCCAGGACCCGGACCGGGTCGAGCCGTGCGGCAGCACCGAATTCCCCAGGCCGGCGCCCCGGCCGGCATGGTCGGTGCTGGACAACCGGCTGGCGCGCCTGGTCGGGGTGCCACCGCTGCGCCCGTGGCGCGAGGCCCTGCTCGCCTACCTGGCCGAGGCCGCCGCCGCGGCCGGGCGCGACGCCACCACGTAGACCTCCGCGGGCTCGTGCAGGGCGCGCGCGAGCGCCCGGTGCGCCAGCGCGATGCCGCGCGCGGAGGCCTGCGTCTCGGCGAGCCGGTCGGCCACCGTCTTGAGCACGTGGGCGAGGTTGTAGGCGAACGAGGCATCGTGCGCCTCGCTGGCCGGGCGCCCGTGCTCGCGGTGGTCCAGGCCGAGCTTCTCGACCGCGCCCCCGATGGCCTCGCCCAGGTCCGGGTGGACGACCGGCTCGTCGCCGAGCAGCCAGGGCGGCACCTCCGGCCCGGTCGCCGGGTTGGCCTCCGACGCCTCCACCTGGAACCCGGCCCGGCTGCACAGGTAGGCGAGCAGCGTCGGGTCGTAGAGGCGGGCGAGGGCGGGATCGCGCCAGGCGTCGGCCGCGAGCACGGCGTACGAGGCCGGGTTGGCCACGGCCGCGACCAGCCGGCCCTCGGCCCGGAGCACCCGGCGCACGGCCACGAGCAGGCGCAGCGTCCGGTCCGGCTGCAGGTGCTCGAGCAGGCGGGCGCAGAACGCCGCCCTGAACGGGCCAGGCGGCGGATCGGCCTCGAGGCGGGCGAGCGCCGCCTCGGCGGCCTCGCCCGCGCGGCCCGGGCCGATCCCGCTGGCCTCGACCCCGTCGGCGGCCAGCAGCGCGGCCAGCTCCTCGTGGTCGGGGCCGAGCACCAATACCGGTCCGCGGCCGCGCAGCAGCGGCAGGTAGTGCCGCAGCCGGTCGGACTCCGGCACGGCAGGGGGAAGGCCCTGGCCACGGCGTGCCGGCCCGCTCATGGTCCGTTACTGCCAGTGCTCGATCGTCCTGACCGGCTTGGCCGGCACGCCGGCGACCAGGGTCGAGGGGGGCACGTCCTTGGTGACCACCGAACCGGCGGCGACCACGGCGCCGTCACCAACGGTCACCCCCTTGAGCACCAGCGAGTTGGTACCGATCCAGACGTGGTCGCCGATCGTGATCGGCGCGGTGTGGGGCTGCGGCTGCCCGTCCACGTGGACGGCGTGGAAGTCGGTGTCCAGGATCTGCACGTTCCAGGCGATGTTGCAACCCGAGCCGATGGTGACGCCAGTCGCGACCAGGATCTTGGTAAAGCCGTTGACCATCGTCTGGTGCCCGATCACCAGCTCGCCGGCGTCGACCACGATGCGCGAGCCGCGGTGCAGGTTGACCTGCCCGTCCACCACGAAGCGGGCACCGGGCCGGATGCGGATCACCGTCTCGTCCCTGACCGTGGTCAGCCCGAAGCTGCCGATGCCGATGCGCAGGTGCCCGCCGTTGCGGAACTCCAGCCGGCTGGGGTAGTCGATCACCGTGCGGGATCCGATCGACACCGGCAGGCGGTGGCGCAGCTCGTAGCGGAGCCGGCCCCGCCACGCCGCCACCGGGGAAACCTCCCGTTCCCGCCAGAGCTGTCGGTCGATCGACTCTCGGAACATGACGTCGCTCGCTCCCTCGTTCGCGGACCGCCATCGGCGGCGCCCAGGCCTGCGCACGATCTCATCTCCGCCGCGCGCGAGACAAAGCATGGCGCGCGGAGCCCGTGCGAGGTACGCATCCACGAGCACGTATACTCCCGCCTCATGGCGGTTGGAGAGGTTGGCGAGGTCGACGCCGCGCCGGATGCGGCGGGCGACGCTTCCCAGGAACAGGAACATCCCGCCCGGCTCTACGCGGCCGAGGCCGCCGTCGGTGCCGCCGCGCTCGCGCTGGCCCTGCTCTCGTGGAGCGGCCTGGCGCTGGCCCACGCCCGCAGCTACAGCCTGGCCGCCGCCGTCGGCCTCACCGTCGTGGCGCTGGTGCTGCTCGGCCTGGTCGCCTGGCGCGCGGGCGGCCGTCCACGGCTCGCCCTCGACCCGCCGGGGCTGGCCATGGTCGGGGCGCTCGCGCTGGTCTCGGCGGTGCTGTTCTTCCCTGGCTTCCCGTACGGGGTCGGGGACAAGGACCCGGGCGGCTACGTGTCGCAGGGCATCCTGATGGCCCGCACCGGCGACTGGGCGATGGACGACCCCGTGCTCGACAAGGCGCGCATCCCGCGGGTGGTCCTGGCCTCACCCGGCGCCCGCCTCGCCGGCGACTGGATCGAGCACGCCAAGGTCCCGCACCGCACCATCCCGCAGTTCTACCACCTCTGGTCCGCCGCGCTGGCCAGCGCGTTCGCGGCCGGTGGCTACACCGGGCTCAGCAACCTGAACCCGCTCTGCGGGGTGCTGGCGGTGTGCCTGGCCGCGTGCGCGGTGCGGCGGGCGTTCGGGCTGCTGACCGGCTCCCTGGCCGGGGTGCTGCTGGCCGCCAACATGCTCGAGGTGTGGCAGGCCAAGTACCAGACCAGCGAGGTGTTCACCCAGCTCCTGCTGCTCGGCGCGGCCCTCGGGGTGGTGCTGGCGCTGCGGACCGGCTGGCGCCTCCCCGCCGGCGCCGCCGGGCTGCTGCTCGGCCTCTCCTTCCTCGCACGGGCCGACAGCCTGGTGCTGATCCTGATCGCCGTGGCGGTGGGCTGCGTGCTGATCGCCACCGGCCGTTTCGACGCCCGCGCCGGCTGGTTCGCCGCCGGCCTCGCCGTCACGCTCCCGCACGGCTTCCTGCAGGCCTACCACTTCGCCCGGCTGTACACCATCTCGGTGAAGCTGCCCGGAGCCGCGAAGGTCGTGGTCGCCATGGCCGTGCCGCTCGCGCTCGCACTGGCGCTGCGCCGCTTCGCCCGGCCGCTCGGCGAGTGGGTCGCGCGACTCGCCGCCGAGCGCCGCGCCCAGCTCCTTGCCGGCCTCGCGGTGGTCGGCGCCGCCGGCCTGCTGCTGGTGGTCGGCTTCCTGCGGCCCAAGCTGTTCGGGGTCGACTACTTCAACTACAACGGCCGCGTCCTGCGCAGCTACGACGAGCAGGCGCTGCGCCGCCTGTCGTGGTTCTTCACCCTCCCCGGGTTCGCGCTGATGACGGCGGGGCTGGCATGGGTCGCGCTGCGCCGCTGGGCGGCGGCCGCGTGGGCGCTGCTGCTGCCCGGCCTGCTGCTGTTTCCCCTCTACGCCTACCAGGCGCAGAACTCGAGCCGGCTGATGTGGTGGAACCGCCGCTTCGTGCCGGTGGTGGTCCCGGTGGTGATCATCCTGATCGCCGTCGCCCTGGCCGCGGCGCTCGCGTGGCGGGGCCGCTGGCGCCTGCCGCTGCGCCTCGCCGGCGCGGCCGCCACCGCCGCGCTGCTGGTCGTCTACCTCGGCCAGTCCATGCCGCTACGCCCGCACCACGAGTTCGCCGGCTCGTTCGAGATCACCCGGCGAATCAGCCACCTCGCCGGTGGTCACCAGGGCGTCTACCTGTGGCAGTTCCCGGCCTGGCCCACCTCGCCGACGTCCCTGTTCGCCTCGCCCACCTGGCTGCAGGAGGGCGAGGTCAGCGCGCTGCTGCCGAGGGCGCCCGACCCAGCCTACGTACGCTCCTTCGTGCGCGGCTTCCCCGGCCAGCCGGTGTTCCTGGTGAGCGCGGGCGGGCAGCCGCTGCCGGGGTACGAGCACCTCGGCCTCCGTGCCGTCGACCGGATCAGCGCCAC
This sequence comes from Actinomycetes bacterium, assembly GCA_036377075.1. Taxonomy (GTDB): domain Bacteria; phylum Actinomycetota; class CALGFH01; order CALGFH01; family CALGFH01; genus DASUZB01. The sequence goes on from DASUZB010000147.1 coordinate 41,423, forward strand.
CCTGCCGTTCTGGGAAGAGAGCGACACCAGCCGCCCGTCCAAGGCCGGCGTGGTCCCGGTCGACTTCACCGTCTGGCGGGTTGCGGGCAGCTAGCCGGGCGCCGACGCTCTGGAGTTCAAGTCGGGGTGGCCGGGCGCCGACCCTCCAGCTTGACCTCGCGCCAAGCTGCCGGGGAGGCCCCGGTCCATGCCGCCTCGTTGCCGCCGACGAACCCGCATCCTGCTCGCCGCCGCCGCTTTCGTCGTCGCCACGGCGGCCGGCGCTGACGCGCTGCAGCCAACCGGTGCTGACGCGCTCCAGCCAGCCAGCCCGGCCGCCGCGGCGGTGGCCCCCGCCGCGCAGCGGCCCGCCGGTCGCCATCCCACCGACGCCGACCCGTTCGCCCCCAAGACGGGCCCGCTCCCCGCTGGCACGGCCGCCGGGGTGGGACGCGCGCCCAGCGCCACGCCGGCCGCCTTCCGCTTCAGCGGCGGTGGCTACGGCCACGGCGTCGGCATGGGCCAGTACGGCGCCTACGGCATGGCCCTGCGCGGCCGCAGCGCCGCCGCCATCCTCGGCTTCTACTACGGCGGCGCGGTACCGCGCAGCGCGGGGCTGCCCGCCGCCGTCCGCGTCGGCGTGCTGCAGGCTCCCCGCGACCCGCGCACCGGGGGGCGCCTGACCCAGGTGCTGGTCCGCGGCCTGCGCCTCCCCGGGCACCGCTCCAACGGGTCGATCGCCGCCGGCGGCGTGGACAAGCGCCACCGGCACGTCGCCGCCAGCCTGCCCGGCAACGTCACCTACGCCGTCCGCCCCGACCGTGGCGGCGTCTCGCTGTTCGCCGGCTCCAAGCGGGTCTTCGGGCCGACCTCGGCCGGGACCGGCGTGCGGCTGCGCTTCCAGCAGGGCATGCGGCAGCCGGCGCTGCTGGCGTTGCCGCAGGCCGGCCGGACGCTGCGCTGGGGGCGCCTGGACGTCGGCCTAGTGCGCGAGGGGGGCGCCTTCCGGCTGCGCGCGGTCGCCGTGATGCCGTTCAACGCCTACCTCCGCGGACTGGGCGAGATGCCGAGTTCCTGGCCGCTGCAGGCGCTCGAGGCGCAGGCCATCGCCGGCCGCAGCTACGCCCTCGCCACCGTCCGCAGCCACGGCCAGCACCGCGGCGCCGGGCGCTGGGACGGCTGCGACTGCGGCGTCTACGCCAGCGTGCGCGACCAGCACTGGGTCGGCTGGGCGCACGAGGACGGCTGGCTCGGCGGCCGCTGGGTTGCGGCGGTGCGGCTCACCGGCTCGCGGGTGGTCGCCTGGCACGGCCGGCTGGTGCAGGCGTTCTACTCGTCGTCGTCGGGCGGCCACACCGCCGGCGCGACCACCTGGGGCGGGCCTCGGCTGCCCTGGCTGCCCGCGCGCAGCGACCCGGACGATCGAGCCCGAGGGCGCAACCCGAACCACCGCTGGGTGGTGGTCCGCTCCTCCGCCACCATGTCGTCCGCGCTGCGCGGCTACGGCGTCGGCACGGTGGTCCGCCTTCGCGTGCGGGTGGCGGACGCCTCCGGCCGTGCCCGCTCGGTCGAGGTCGTCGGGACCAGGCGCCACCTGGTCCTGCCCGGCGGCACCGTGCGCCGGCTGCTCGGACTGAAGTCGACCAAGTTCCGCATCACCGCCGTGGGTCCCGGCTGAGCCCGGGGCGAGGGAGGCCATGCCCGCCCGGCCCGACCGAACCGTCAACAACGACACCGGAGGTCGCCCGTTGCACCGGTCCCTGCTCAGGCCGCTCCGCCGCACGGTCACGGCCGCCCTCGCCCTGTCGCTCGCGGGCGCCGTCGTCGCCGACGTCGGCGTGCCGCGGCACGCGGCCCGCCGTCCCGGCCCCGGCACCGTCCGGGACGTGCCGCTCCCGTTCACCGGCGGCACCCTCACCGGCCTGGGCCGCGTGACGGCGGCGGGGGCCACCCGCCTGCGGTCGGCCGTCGGGCTGCCCGCCGACTGGCGCTCGCCGTCGGTGCCGGTGGGCGCCGCCCGCATGGTCGGCCTCTCCTGGCGCAACACGCCCGATGCCCCCTGGACCACGACCGGGGGCGCCAAGGCGTGGCTGCGCACCGCAAGCTCGAGCGGGTGGTCGGCCTGGAGCGCCGCCGAGCCGGCCGACGACGGGCCCGACCCGGGCAGCGGCGAGGACCACCCGCAGCTGGTCTACACCGACGGCGTGTGGCTGGCGGCGGGCACCCGCGCCGTCCAGGTCAGGATCGAGCTGCCAGGCCGCGCCGCGGCCAGCGTCGAGCAGCTCAGCGCCCACCTGGTCGAGCCCGACCTGACCCCGGTCGCTCCCGACGTCCCGCCGCGCGGCGGCGCGGTCGCCATGCCCATGCCGCCGGCGATCATCACGCGCGCCCGCTGGGGCGCCGACGAGCGCCTGCGCCGCGGGCCGCCGCGCTACGCCAGCACCGTGCTGGCCGCGTTCGTGCACCACACCGGCCAGACCAACCACTACACCAGGGCGGAGAGCGCCGCGCTGGTGCGCGCCGACTACCTCTACCACGTGCGCAGCAGGGGCTGGAGCGACCTTGGCTACAACTTCCTGATCGACCGCTACGGCCAGGTGTTCGAGGGCCGCGCCGGCGGCGTCGGCCGCCCGGTGATCGGTGCCTGCACGGCCGGGTTCAACACCTATACGAGCTGCGTGGCGCTGATCGGCACGTTCAGCAGCGCCCGCCCGCCGGCGGTGGCGATGGCGGCACTGCGCCGGCTGCTCGCCTGGAAGCTCGACCTGACCCACGTCGACCCGGCCTACACCACCGTGCTGACCAGCGCCGGCGGCGGCACCACCCGCTACCGCCGCGGCACCAGGGTGCGGGTGCGCACCATCAGCGGGCACCGCGACACCTCCTACACCGCCTGCCCCGGGGCGGCGGTGTACCGGCAGATCACCAGGCTGCGCCTGGCCGTCGCCGCCACGGGCGGGCCCAAGATCTACGGCGGGGGTGCGAGCGCGGCCAGCCTCGACCCGGCCGAGGGGCCGCCGGTCGCGCTCGCCTCGAGGTTCAAGCAGCGGATGCGCTGGCACGTCGAGGTCACCGGGTCGAACGGGCGCGTCCTGCGCCGCTGGGCCGGCATCGGCCGTGGCGCCAGGGTCGTCTGGAACGGCCTCGACGCCCACGGCCTGGCCGCACCGGCCGGCCGCGCCACCTTCACCGTCACCGCCACCGTCGGCGGCCGTGCCGCCCGCCCGCTGACCACCTCCGTGATGGTGCGGTGACCACGGCTACGGCTTGGGCTTGACCGCCTCCCAGGTGAGGAACTGGTAGCTCGGGTAGAGGCCGTCGCGCTGGGCCAGCGCGTCGTCGGCGACCACCACCAGGTCCTCGGCGGTCGCGGCGGTCACCAGGGCCTCCTGGTCGAACTCGGGGAACTGGAAGACCCGCTCCCAGCGGGCGTCGCCCGCCTCCACCCGCCGGCGGAAGTCCTCGGTGCACAGCACCGAGGCCTGGAAGCCGTGCTTGCGCAGCCGTTCGGTCAGGTCCATGCCGAAGCGCCAGAACACCGGGGTGTTGTCCCCGTGGAACTCCGGCTCCGGTGGCGGCGCGGTGGCCGCCTGCCCGACCGGCACCTGCAGCAGCATGCGGCCGCCAGGGCGCAGCACCCGAAAGATCTCCGATAGGGCGGCGTCGGTGTCCGGCACGTGCTCCAGCACGTGCGCGGTCAGCAGCACGTCGATCGAGGCGTCGGGCAGGTCGAGCTGCTGCAGGTCGAGCTTGACGGTCGCCTTGTGCGCCCGCTCGTCGTAGTCGCTGGCCAGGTAGCGGACGCGCCGCGCCATGGTCTCGCGGTAGCCGTCGCCGAGCCGGGGGCTGGTCTCCAGCAGCCGCAGCCGGCGCTGGTGGGGGACGCGCTGGTACAGGCAGAGGTAGATGAAGCGGTCGCGTCCGACGGCGAGGCACTGGGGGCACTGGGCCGCCTCGGAGTGCGGCGGGCCGGGGAACTGCTCGCCGCGCCAGCCGCACAGCACGCACCAGGCGCCGGAGGCGGGGAGGTCGCCTGCCCGCACCGGCGCCCAGGGCCGCAGCTTCAGGCGGTTGCCGCGCCGCACGGGCAGCGCCTGCCTGACCGAGTGGGCCAGCTCACGGGTCTTGTTCTTGAGCGCGGTCGCGTACGACATCGCTGGGGAGCTCCTGACTGGGACGGCGTGTGGGTTCGGCCGACGGTGATCAGTCGATCGCCGTTCGCCTGACCACCAGGTCGGCGAGCAGGGCGAGGCAGGCGATCACGAGGCCGGTGACACCGAGCAGGACGGTGTTGGTGGCCACCCTGAACGGGTGCACGACCAGGTCCCAGACCAGCTTGACGAAGGTGCCGCCGAGCAGGGTCAGGGCGACCGGCATGAGCACGCGCAACGGGTTGAAGTACATCACCATGCGCAGGACCTGGATGATGTAGTTGTAGGCGTCCTTGAACGGGTGGAACTTCGAGCGGCCCGCGCGCTTGAAGTAGTCGATCGGTACGTACTTGATCTGGTGCCCGTTGGAGAGGAACGCCAGCGTGATGGTGGTGACGCAGGAGAACCCCGGCGGCAGCAGGCGCAGGTAGGGCTTGGCCACGTCGCGCTTGAAGGCGCGCAGGCCCGAGTTCAGGTCCGGGATCGGCGTGTTGGTGAGGTAGGCGGCGAGCCGGCGGATGGCCCACTTGGCCGGCACGCGGAAGAACTTGTAGGTGCCCGCCTCGGTCTTGCGCGCCCCGACCACCTGGTCGTAACCCTCGTCGAGCTCGCGGACCAGGTCGGGGATGAGCTCGTTGGGGTAGGTCATGTCCGCGTCGGTCCAGACCACCACGCGGCCACGGGCCTCCTGGGTGCCGATCCGGCGGGCCGTGCCCGAGCCCTGGTTGCGGGGGAACAGGATGGTGCGGATCGCCGGGATCGTGGCAAGTACCTCGCGGGTGCCGTCGGTGGAGCCGTCGTCCACGCAGATCAGCTCGTAGCTCATGCCGGCCGCCTCGAGCGCCGCACGGATGCGCTTGATCTCCTGCTCGACGTGGTTGCGCTCGTTGTAGCAGGGCAGCACGACCGAGACCTCGGGGACGGTCTCGTCTGGCGGCGAAGGGGCCGAAGCGGTGGACACGGCACTGCACTCCTGGGAACACTCGGCGGTCGACCGGTGGCCCGCGAGCCTTGCGAGGCGGCGGTCGAGAACGGTCTAGGATGCTACCGCACCGCCAAGCATGCCTGGTAAACCGCAAGGAGCCGACGACGCCCGCAGCCCCGGATCCCGTCCCGCCCCAGGTCGCCGCCGTGCTGGTGACCTACGAGAGCGCCGCCGACCTGCCCGGCTGCGTCGAGTCGATCACCCGGGCCGCCCCCGCCGGCGGCGTCGACGTGGTGGTGGTCGACAACGCCTCCCGCGACGGCTCCGCCGAGGTGGCCCGCGCGCTCGGGCTCAAGGTGATCGAGAATCCCGGCAACGAGGGCTACGCCCGCGCGATGAACGCGGGCGCCGCCGCCTCGTCGAGCGCCTGGGTGCTGGCGCTCAACCCGGACACGCGCCTGGCACCCGACGCCCTGGGGCGGATGCTCGCCACCGGCGAGGCCGACCCGGCGATCGGCTGCGTCGGCCCCGACCTGCGCAACCCCGACGGCACCGCGTACCCGACCGGGCGGCGCTTTCCCTCCCTGGTCGTCGGCGGCGTGCACGCCGCGCTCGCCCCGGTCTGGCCGGGCAACCCGGCCACCCGCCACTACCACATGGCCGGCAGCGACCGCAGCCGCCCGATCCAGGTCGACTGGGTGTCGGGCGCGTGCATGCTGCTGCGCCGCTCGGCGTTCGAGGCGGTCGGCGGCTTCGACGGCGGCTACTTCATGTACTTCGAGGACATGGACCTGTGCATGCGCCTCGCCAAGGCCGGCTGGCGGGTGCTGCTCGACCCCGTCGCCCGGGTCGAGCACGCCGGCGGCAACTCCACCCGCAAGGCCCCGTACCGCAAGGTCTTCAACCACCACCGCTCCAGCCTGCGCTTCTTCTGCCGCCGCTTCGCCCGCGACCCCCGCATCGTGTTGGCCCCCGCGGTCGCCGCCGGCCTCGCCCTGCGCGCCGCCATCTCGCTGCTCCGCACCGCCCAGACCCTGAGGTCCGAGGCCAGGGCGCGGCCGTAGCTCAGGCGAACAGCGTGCCGGGCGGGGTACGGTCGCTGGGTGATCGTCAGGGCGTGGCGATACCGTGGTCGCATGGCTGAGTTCATCCGTGCCGATCTCCGTGGCTCCCGGTTCGAGCGCGTCGACCTCAGCGGCGCGCAGTTGCGCGCCGTCGACCTGCGCAACGCCCGCTTCCGCGGCGTCGACCTGCGCGGGGTCGTGATGCGCGGCGTCGAGCTGGTCGACGTGGACCTCTACGGCGAGGTCGAGAACCTTGTGGTCAACGGTGTCGACGTCGGGCCCCTGGTCGACGCCGAGCTCAACCGGCGGTATCCCGACCGGGCCAGGATGCGCCCGACCGACCCGGCCGGCTTCCGCGAGGCGTGGGATACCCTTGAGCGGCTCTGGGGCCAGACCGTCGATCACGCCCGCCGCCTGCGTCCTGAGCTGCTGCACGAGTCAGTCGACGGTGAGTGGTCGTTCGTCGAGACGCTGTGGCGAGGCGATGATGGCGGCCCGCTACGCGGCGGGTGGGTCGTGGCCGCGGCGGTCGGGCGGGACCAGGGTGACCCGGCCGCTGGCCGGGTCGCGCACGAACCGCCAGCCGCCCTCGTGGGCGGCGACGTGGTGCACCCGGCACAGCAGCACCAGGCACTCCAGGCAGGTCGCCCCGCCGTTGACCCAGTGGACCAGGTGGTGGGCGTCGCACCACGCCGGTGGCCGGCCGCAGCCTTCGGCGACGCAGCCGCCGTCGCGCAGCGCCAAGGCCCGTCGCAGCGCCGGCGGGACCACCCGGGTGGTGCGGCCCAGGTCCAGCAGCTCGACCGGCGCGCCCAGCGGCGCCGGCAGCAGGCCGACCGCCGCGCGCAGCACCGCGGCCAGGGTGCCGCCATCCCGGCCGTCACCGCCGTGGCCGGTGGCGGCCAGGTCGGGGTGGCGGTGGACGATGGCTCGGGTGACGACCGCGTCGCACGCCAGCCGCCGGACCGTTTCCGGCGGCAGCATCGTGCCCCAACCCCCGACCCCGCCCACGTTGCCGTCGTGGGCTTGGAGGCTGTCCCAGTCCACCGTGACGGTCAGGTTCGGGCGCAGGCCGCCTTCTTGGGGCAGGCCGCCGGCCCGCAGCGCCCACCGGGCCAGCTCGCCCAGGGCGTCGGCGCGGCGCTGCGGCGCGTTACGCTCGTCGTCCGGCCCGGCCGGGCGGGCCAGCGGGGCCAGCGCTGATTGGACCGCCTCGCCGGCCTCGGCGTCGAGGAACCCCCTGACGTCGACGCCGTCCAGGGTGGGCGACAGCCACAGCCCGCGCTTGCCCAGCCGGGCCCGGCCGCGCTCGTCGGCGCCCTCGGGGTCGACCAGGTCGCGGAGGTGCTCGGCCACCCTTCGCAGGCGGGGCGGGTCCAGCCGGGCGGCGGCGTCGAGCAGGACCGGCTCGGCCTCACTGACTCTGGCGGGTGGCAGGTCGGCGGTGGCGTCGGCCAGGGCGGCAGCGTGCTGGTAGGACACCTCCCCGCGGGCGAGGGCCGCGGCGACGGTGGGCAGGGGGCCGCGGTACAGGGCGCGGGCGGTGCGGACCCGCTGGGCGGCCAGGGCCGGGCTCGTGCGGCACTCGGCCCGCAGCCAGCCCGCGGTCGGGGCGCACACGCCGCGTTCGGCACCAGGGGCGCCGCGGGCGTCGGCGGCGGCGACCAGCCGCAGCCAGGCGCCCTCGCCCTGGTCAAGGAGTTGGCGGGCGGCCAGGACCCCGGCGGCCAGGGCCGCGTCGGGCTCCAGGGCGGGGTCGACCGCGGCGAGGGTGGCGACCGCGGCGGCCAGCAGCTCCAGCGCAGCCGCCAGCCCATCCGGCCCAGCGGGCGCCGCGGCAGGCCCAAGCGGCCCGGCGGGCATCCCATCGGGCAGGCCCGCGGGCGGCGCGGCGGGGCTGGCCTCAGGGCGACCTCGCGAACTGGTGTACGTTTCCATGCCCCGGAACCTACCCGGCCAGCCGGGCACCGACCAGCCTCCTCAGGCAATCTGTGGATGGGCAACTGCCTGCCAGAGCTGACACTGCGGGCCGCTCCCGGCAGTGGCCGAGCCGGGTGCCGTCGGCGCTCCGCGTCGGGTGTGGGATCCTGACCGTCGTGCTTGGTGGTCGCAACGGGGTTGGGGACCGGTGGACGCTGTAATCGCGTTGGTCGTGGTGTTCACCTTGCTGGTCTGGCCATGGGCGCCGCGGCCAGCGCAGGTGGCTTCGATACTGCGACCTGGCAGGCGATCGGCCGACCGAAACTGGCCTGGTTCTTCCTGATCCTGGCCGTGCCGCTCATGTCCGTCGTCTACTGGCTGGTGGTCCGCCCCGAGCTGCGGAAGGCCGTGAGCGCCGCGCCCCCGGCGGAGCGCCCGAGCCATGACAGCGGTCAGCAATGACCTGAGCATGGCCGGCCGCGAACCACTGTGGATCTGGGAAGTCCGCCTGCGCCCCTCGATACGGGGCTCGGCAGGCCGGTCGAGAGGGCGTCGGAAGGCGGAGGCAGGTGGAACGCAGGCCAGATGTCGACCAGTGGGCGCTGCACGCGATGCTGCGGCGCGTGCTTGGCCCCGAGCTGACGGTCGCGCGAACCCCAGCGGGCTTGGCTGCCCAGGTGTACCGCGTCCGGGCGCACGGTATACGTGCGGATCGCCGAGGACGGCAACGACGACCTCTCGGTCGACGCAGCCCTGCTGGAGCAGCTTCGCGCCCTGGGCCTGCGGGTCCCGCAGGTGGTCCACGTCGAGCCGTTCGACCAGGCGCTGGGCCGCTCGGTGCTGATCACCACCGAGATCGCTGGCGAACCGCTGGCAGGTTGCCGCGACCTGGGTGCCGCCCGCCGGGTCGCCCGCGCGGCCGGCCGCGAGCTGGCGGGACTCAACCGCGTCGGCGTCCACGGCTACGGCTGGGTCCAGCGGCAGGCGCCGTCCTGGCCACTTCACGCCACCTGCGGGACCTACGCCGAGTTCGTGACCTCGTACCTCCCCGACCCCTGGCCGGGACCGCTTGGGAAGCTGTTCACCGTCGCCGAGCTGGAGGGGCTGTGGGCGCTGGTCGACGGTGAACGCCGCCGCGACCTTACGGCCGCGACGCTGGCGCACGGCGATTTCGACACCACGGCGATCTTCCAGGTCGACGGCGTCTACAGCGGGCTGATCGACTCGGCGAGGTCCGCGGGACCGAGCCGCTGTTCGACCTGGCGCACTTCCACCTGTGGGAGCACCAGCGCACGCCGCCGCTGCTGCGGGGTGACCTGCTGGCCGGCTACGGCGAGGTGGCCGCGCTCCCGGCAGGATACGAGGAGCTGGTTGGTCGGTCGGCGACGCTGCTGGGGCTGCGGCAGCTCGCCAGGTGGCTGGGACCGCCGCGAAACCTTGGTCCCGGTCATCCCGCGGTCAGTGGGCGGGTGACCCGGCTTCGCCAGCTGCTCGGCCTCCCCGGCATCCGCCCAGGACCACCACCTCAGCAGACCAATCACCTGTAGAAGGTTTCGCAACGAGCCGCTCGATGCGACCTGTGGCAGTCGGTCCGGTCAGGCGCTCCAGTCCCTCGTCGGACCCAGGCCGGCGCGCTCGGCGATCTCGCGCCAGCGGCGGCGGAAGGCGTCCTCGGAGAAGGCCTGGGCGCGCTCGACCGCGGCGGTGCCGAGGCGGCGGCAGAGCTCGGGGTCGGCGGCCAGCTCGCGGGTGCGGGCCTCGAGCTCCTCCAGGGTGGTCCAGCGGTAGCCGTCGACGCCCTGGCGCACGATCTCGCGCTGGCCCGCCTTGTCGATCACCAGCGGGACGCAGCCGGCGGCCATCGCCTCCACCGTGGTCATGCCGAAGTGCTCGAACACCCAGGGCTGCTTCTCCACGTCCTCGCCCAGGCCGGTCGCGGCCCAGAAGATCGAGCTGGTGGCGAACAGCTCGTCGACCAGCGGCCGGGGCGCGTTGGGGTGGATCTCGACCGGCAGGCCCTTGGCGGCGTCGCGCAGCGCCGCCAGGTAGGGGCGCTGGGAGGGCTCGCAGCCGCCGACCACGTGCAGCGTCCAGCCGTCGAGGCCGCCCTTCCGGACGATCGCGCCGAACGCCTGCACCTGCTCGAGCTGCTTCTTGGAGTGGCCGAGCCCGGGGGCGAAGAAGCGCCCGACCGTGATGATCCTGCGGGCCTTGGTCCCCGGGTGCAGCTCGTGCACCCGGATCGGCGGGAACAGCACCTCGCTGTCCACCGCCCACAGCCGCCGGATCCACCCGCGGGTGTACTCCGAGTTGGCCATCACCCGCTGGTAGTGCTGCAGGAAGGAGAGGTCGGTGGGGTCGCGCAGCAGCCACGGGAAGCGCTCGGCGACGCGTTGGCGCAGGTCGCGCCTGGCGCCGGCGAGGCGCAGGCGGCTGACGGCGACGCCCAGCTCGCGGTCGTCGCCGTTGCCGGGGGTGAAGGTCTCGGCGTTCAGCACCAGCTCGGCGGGGTGCAGCGAGGCGGGGAGGCGCACCTCGTGGCGCTGGAACCGGTCCGGGCCGGCTTCCAGTCGCGCCAGTTCGCGGCCGTCCTCGTCGCGCATGACCAGCTCCGCCGGGCCGGGAGCGCCCGGGCGGCCAAGCTCGAGGCTGAGCACCCGCTCGCCGTCGCTGCCGGGGACCTGCAGCAGCGAGCGCGAGCTGGTCCATGCCCAGGAGCGGCGGCGCCCGCCCTCCGGCGGGAACCAGCCGAGCCCGTAGCCGATGTCGGGACGGACCGCCCGGACGTACGGGCCGGCCAGGCGCATCAGCCGGCGCCGCCACGCCGCCATGTCGTGGTCGAACGGGGTGGGGAAGTAGCACAGGTAGAGGTTGTGGGCCGCCCGCGCCTTGATGCGGCTCATGTAGGAGGCGTTGACGAACAGGTCGTACTCGGTCGACACCCGGGCCATGTCGGTCTCGCCCCGGTCGGGCACCACCCGCAGCGCCACCTTGGCCAGGTCCAGCCCGAGATGGTCGGCGAGGACGTCCTTGCCGACGTCCTCGTGGCCGATCAGGTCGACCTCGTGGCCCTCCTCCGCGAGGACCTGCGCGAGCATGCTGGAGTGGCGCTCGCCGCCACCCATCGAGTGCAGGAACCGGTTGTAGACGGCGGCCTTCAAGGCGTCGGACACTCCCCCGGGGTGTTCGAGTCGGCGCGCGCCGTGCCGCTCAGGCGCGGGCGCGCACGAAGATCTCGTTGGGCTGGTACATCCCCCATACTAGGTTGTCGTGCGCGATCCGTAGGCCACGGACGGCCTCCTGGGTCTCCCGCAGCCGGTCGCACAGCACCTTGGTCACGTGGGCCAGCTGGTACGCCCACGACGGGTCGTGCGACTCGCGCCAGCGGCCACGGCCGTCGTGGTGCTGTAGCGCCATGGCGACCTGGCTGGTGGCGGCGTCGAGCACCTGGTCGAGCCCGGGGTGGACGATCGCCTCGGGACCGAGGAACCCCGGCGGCGGCCCCGGGTGGTTCTGCGGGTTGGGGCCGGACTCCTCGACCTCGAGGCCGGCCTGGCGGCAGAGGAACTCGAGCAGCGGCGCGTCGTAGAAGCGCACGTGGGTCGGGTCCCGCCAGAAGTCATGGGTGAGCACCGGGTAGCAGGCGGGGTTGGGCGTGGCGGCGACGAACTTGCCGCCGGGCACCAGCACCCGCTGAACCCCTTCGAGCAGGTGGACCACCTGCTCGGGGTTGAGGTGCTCGACGAAGTGGGCGCAGAAGACCCCGCCGAACGGCCCCGGCGGCGGGTCCGCGTGCAGGTACTCGATGGCGTCGTCGAGGACCACGTCGAGGCCGCGGGCACGCGCCTGCTCCACCATGCCCTCGTCGGAGTCCACGCCGAGGGCCTTGATGCCGGCGTCCTGCAGCATGGTGACGAAGGCGCCGTGGCCGCAGCCGAGGTCGACGACCGGGGCCGCCTGGTCGGCGAACATGGGCACGTAGAAGCTCTGCACCTTGTGGGCGCGGTCGTCGTCGGGGTCGAAATCCATGTAGGCGTAGTAGTCGCTCTCGAGCCTGCTCATGCCCGACCTCCCTGGCCCGCGGCTGCGCCGGGGCCGCCTCCCCCCTACGACGTGGCGCCCGAGGAAACGGGGGCAGGCGAGATGCTAAACGGTGTTGCCGTTCCGGCGCCCGCTCGGCTCGCTCCGGCCGCCGTCGGGTGGTCCACGACCAGGCTACCGAACCCCAGGTAGACTGCCGCACGTGCGCGCCCGTCCCACTTCACCTCCCGCCGCCGAGCCGGAGGCGCCGGCGCCGCGGCGGCCCGCCCCATCGGCGTACCAGCTGCGGCCGGCCGAGGCGCTGTGGCTCGGCGGCAGCGCCGTGGCCGCCGCGCTGTGCTGGGCGTCCCTGGCCACCGCGCACCTGGGCGTGCTCTCGGTCGGGTCGGTGCTGGGGACCGCCGCGGCGATGCTCGCGGCGCTGGCCGTGCCCGCCTGGCTGTCCCTGCGCCGCGGC
>DASUZB010000148.1:0-2170 GCA_036377075.1 Actinomycetes bacterium
CTAGGCTCGACTTCCGCCATGTTGGAGGCGGAGCGGCGGTGAGTTGACGGAACATGGCTCCCTCATAGACCCTGGAAGTGTCAGCGACCAGGGAGGGGGCCATGCCCGACAGCATCGTACCGAGCCCGTTCGTGGGGCTGCTCGTGGCGGTCGGGGCGTGCTTCCACGCGCCGAGCTACCGGACGTTCGGCCTGCCGGTGGCCGGGTGGATCCACTGCCGGGGGCGGCGGACGATCGCGGCGGTGGCGGTGGCGTCGGGCGGGGTGGAGCGGTCCCCCATCGCGGTGTTCCATCGGTTCTTCAGCCGCGCGACGTGGAGCCTGGACGCGGTGGGGCGGGTGGTGTACCGGCTGGCGCTGCGCTGGATCCCGGCCGACCAGCCGCTGGTCGTGCTGGTCGACGATACGCTGGCGCGCACGGCGGGCAAGGGGATCGGCCTGGCGACGATGCACCACGACCCGTTGCTGTCGAGCGCGCAAGCCGTTCTGCAGCTTCGGGCACGTCCGGGTGGTGCTGGCGCTCTGGGTGCCGCTGCCGATGGGCGAGCAGCGGGGGTTCGCACTGCCGCTGCTGTTCCGGCTGTACGTCGGGGCGAACCGCGGCGGCACCAAGGATGCCCCGGGCCGCCCACGACGCGGGACCCGGCGACGAGCGGCCGGGGACGCGCACGCCGCGCACCCGCGCCCGACCAAGCTGGCGCTCGCCCGCGCGTTGGTCGCCCTGGTGACCGGCGGGGCCGACGGTCGGACCGTCCACGCCGTCGTCGACAGCGCCTCTGCTGCCCGCCCACTCCTGGAAGGCCGACCGGCGAACGTCCCTGTCCTCAGCCGCCTGCGTCCGGACGCGGCACCGGGGGCACGACCGGGCCGCCGCCGACCAGGGCAGCGCGGTCGCCCACGCCGCGAGGGCCACCGGCGCCCGACCCCGAAGGCGCTGGCCGCGACCCGCCGACGGTGGGACGCGCGGTCGGTCACCCTCTATGGGCGCCACGTCACCCCGCTGGTCTTCGGCTGCACCGCCCTCCGGTACGGCGCCCTGCGCGACCAGCCGGTCCGCATCGTCGTCGTTCGAGCCCCCGGCGGTCGACGCCGCGAGGAGGCGTTCTGCTGCACCGACCTCACCGTCGATCACGCCGTCATCCTCGAAGGCTACGCGCGCCGGTGGACCATCGAGGCGGCGTTTCACGACCAGAAGCAGCCCCTCGGCTTCGAGGATCCCCAGAACCGGGCCGCCACCGCCGTCGCCCGCACCGCCCCGCCGGCCGGCATCGTCTACGACCTCGTCCTGCTCTGGTACGCCGCACGCGTCCAGCACGGCCGCGCCGCCGGCTGGACCGTCCGCCCCTGGTACCGCCCCAAATCCACCCCGTCCTTCCTCGACCTGCTCACCGCCATCCGTCAGGACTCCCGGCGTCGCCACTTTTCGGACCCACCGTCGCCCACGCCGGTCGCTCAGAATTCCCCGCCCCTTGGAGATCACGCTCCCCAGGTCGCGGCATAAGGGCGGAAGTCGAGCCTAGGAGTCGGGTCAGCGCGTTGAGGGCCGCCTTGGAGACGCTGTAGGCCGGCGTCCCGCCGGTCATGCCGGCCAGCGAGCCGCTCTCGCTCGACACATTGACGATCCGGCCGTGCGCGCTCCGGCGGAGCAGCGGGAGGAGCACCCGACAGGTCCGCCAGGCGCCGAGCGTGTTCGTCTCGAACGCCTGGCGGACGAGGTCGAGGTCGGCGTCCGTCGCCCGCTGCCAGTCGTCATACAGGATCGCGGCGTTGTTGACCAGGACGTCGAGCCGCCCAAACTCGGCGTCAAGCTCGGCCGCGAGGCGCTCGACGCTCCGCCCATCGGCGACGTCGAGCTGACGCGGGAGCACCTGGAGGCCGTCGGCCACCAGCGGCCGGGCCGCCGCTCGTCCCTTGTCCAGGTCGCGGGCGCCCAGGATCACGGTCATGCCGAGCCGCGCGAGCCGGCGCGCCACTTCGAAGCCGATGCCCCGGTTCGCGCCGGTGATGAGCGCAACATGCTCCGGGCCGTGCTCCAACGTATCCTCCTCGCGCTCGGGCATCGTGCGGTCAGGCCCAGGTGTCGCGGTCCGCCAACGGCGGCTCCGACCCCCCTACCGCCGCCACGGCCCGGTTGTGCTCGACGGACCACGCCCGTAGCTCCCGCAGGTGGT
>DASUZB010000149.1:0-4312 GCA_036377075.1 Actinomycetes bacterium
GGCACCGGGCACTTCGCCGCCCTGGAACAGCCGAACCGCGTCGGCGAGATCTTGCTCGACGGGGATTGACCGTGTCAGCTACCCGCGGGGCGGCCTGAGGCCGACCTCCGCCTCGGCAGCGGTTTTCGGTTGTGGGGTCGCTTTCTGAACAATGACGGTGGTGCCTGAACACTTCTCGAACAATCGCCATGAAGCTGAACAATCCCGACCCGGATCGTGTGCTGGTGGGACGGTGGCGGCCGTGGTGCTGGGGCGCCGCTCAGTCGGCCGCATGGATGTCAGCGCTTCACGGGCGGAGGCTCACCATGCCGGCTGGCCTCAGCGGGCGGGCCACGCCGATCGCACTGCATCGATCTCCCGCTGCGCCTGCGCCGCGCCGGCGTTCACCACACGCTCGGTGTCCGCAGAGAGTGGGTTGGGCCCGATCGTGGCGAGCGACGCCTCGTCGGCGAGGATGACGCGGACGGTTGCCTCCCCGAGGACGGCGACCTCCGCGTCGAGCTTGCCTTGGAGGTATCCATCAAGCGGCATCGGGCTCACCACGACCACGATGTCGTGGCCTGCCGCGAGATCGGCGTTGTATAGCGAATGCACGCCACCGTCGGCGTAGCGTCGTCCATTGATCGTGGCCAGGGGGAAGATGCCCGGCAGCGCGCCGCTCGCGGTCACCGCGTCCAGCAGCCCGACGCCCGAGTCGGCATCGAAGGTTACTCGGCTCCCTGAGTCCGCCTCCACGGCGGTGACCACCAGCCGCTGCGCGGGCCATGCCTGCACCGGCAGGTGGCTGGCGATCACCCGCCTGCGTTCGGCCTCGGAAACAAGGCCCGGACCAAGCGGCTCGAGGTTGGCGATGCGCCGTGCCGCCTGTTGCCCGTCGCCGACCTCTCCGATGATCCGCATCGACGCGGCGAGGAACTCCTCCAGCTTGGCGGCGCCCTGGATCTGCGGCGCCGCAGCGTGCCGGTTCATCGCGACCACCTCATCCAGCACGCCGGTGGCGAGTTGCGCGCCGGTGCGTGCGCCGGCGGAGGTGCCGACGACGAGGTCGGCATCGCCGAGGTCGACGCCGCCCTCGCGTAGCGCGTGGATGAGCCCGAGCATCCACGCCCCGCCGGCGAAGCCGCCGCCGGAAAGCACGAGCGCCCGCTTGATAGTGGTCGTCGGCATGTGATGCTCCTCTCGGTGGTGGGACTGCGGTTGGCCGACAGGTTGGTGGCCACGCCGGGGAGGCCGTTCCGATGTCGGTGTAGCGGAGCGGTCCACCACCCAGGAGCTCCCCGATGATGAGCAGGGACCACCGGTCCTCTATTACGTCGAGCGACTTCGCCATGGGCGTCCTTGCTCGCTGCCGCTCATCGGCCCCATTCAGCGCTCGGGCTCGTAGGTGACGACAACGATGCCGTTGGCCTGCGTCTCCGTGCCGACGAGCCGGAGCCTGGCCGTCGCCTCGGGCCTGAACAGAAGCGTTCCGCGACCGACGAACAGCGGATGGATCCACAGGTGCAACTCGTCGAGCAGGCCGTTGTCGAGAAGGGCCTGGCCGAGTGGGCCGTGGCCGTACATCACCAGATCGCCGCCACCCTGGTCTTTGAGCTCACGCACCGCGACGGCGGCGTCGGTGCGGACGATGGTCGCGTTCGTCCAGGTCGCCTCTTCGAGCGTGCCGGAGAACACGTACTTCGTGATCTCGTTCATCCGATCGGCGTAGTCGCCCATTGACGCTGGCCAGGCCGCCGCGAACATCTCGTACGTGTTTCGGCCCATCAGCATCGCATCGCTCAGGCGCAGCTGCTCAAGCGCAGTCGCGACCGCCTCTTCGTCGAAGTACTCGTTCGCCCACACCTGCGGGTCGCCGATCACACCGTCAAGCGAGACGAGAGTCGATTCGATCACCTTGCGCATGACTTCCTCCTGTCGCTCGCGGCCGCCCCGTTAACGGCGCTCACCAAGACCGACGCAGCTCGGCGCCCAATCGGATGCCTGGCGCGCGTGGGTCGCGGGCGTGCGGGCGTAGCGCGGCGGCGACGTTCGGCCCGGTGGTGAGTCCATCCAGCGACATTGACATCGGCGATCACGTTTCCCATGACATCTCCAAGCAATGGACGCCATCTTCACGATGCTGGCGAGGTCCATCTGGTTTGCCGGTTTGGCGTGGCAGAGGGTCCTTTCCGAACTTGCAGGTGGCTCAGTCCGCCGTGCCGAACCAGGCCTGCAGCGCGTGGCGGAGTCCGTAGGTGTTGCGGTCCCCAGCAGCGGCGGCCCAGGCCACGTACCCGTCCGGGCGCACCAGGATCCCGTCCAACGGCTCGTCGCTGCGGGCCATCGTGGTCTGGACCCGGTCGGTCCAGCCGGCCGCGGCGGCCTGCAGCCGGCCATCGGGGGTGAGGTCCAGTAGCACCGGCCGGGCACCGTGCAGCAGTACCGCTAGCCGGATGTCCCCGTTGTCGGTGTGAAGCGGCAGGTCTGGCGCCCAGCCGCCGACCAGTGGATGCGCCGCTGCGCCGTCGCCTCCCATCTCATAGCGGACGTCCAGGCTCAACAGCCGGTCGACCACATAGCGCAGGGGCCGCTGATAGCCAAGCAGCTCGCTGATCAGCTCGCGCAGGGCGGTCACGTGCTCGCCCGGGGAGAGCAGGAGGCCCTGCGCTCGGGTGAACGACAGCATCCGCTCGGCGGCCGGGTGCCGCTCGGCGTGGTAGGTGTCCAGCAGGCCGGACGGCGCCCAGCCCTTGACCTGGGCGGCGAGCTTCCAGCCGAGGTTGACCACGTCCTGCAGGGCGGTGCTCATCCCGGGTCCGCCGGCTGGCAGCTGGATGTGGGCGGCGTCCCCGGCCAGCAGCACCCGGCCGGCCCGGTAGCGGTCGGCCTGGCGGGCGGCGTCGGTGAACCGCGACAGCCAGCGTGGCCGGCGCATCGCAAGGTCGGCCCCAAGCACCCGGCGCACGCTAGCCTGCAGCTCCTGGAGGGTCGGTGGGGTGTCACGGTCGACCTGCTCTGGCGGCTGGCTCCACTCACTGACCACGACGCGGACCACGCCCTCGCCCAACGGGCCGGCGCTGAACAGGCCTGCCGGCGTCCGCAGGATCCCCAACGGCAGCCGGCCGAGGTCGGACTCGGAAAGCGTGACGTCCCCAAGCCGGAGCACATGGGTTGGCGGGGTGCCGGGGAACCCGATGCCGGCCTGGTTGCGGACCAGGCTGTGGGCGCCGTCGCAGCCGACCAGGTAGCCGGCGCACAGCCGGTAGGGTCCCTCCGGGCCGCGGACCTCAACGCTGACCGCGTCCTGGTCCTGGGACAGCCCGACCAGCTCGTGGCCGCGGCGGATGTCCGCGCCCAGCTCCCGGGCCCGCCCCTCCAGCACCTGCTCGACCTGGGCCTGCCGGGCCGGCACCGGCGGCGGGAAGTGCCCGGGGGGCGCGGCGTCGAGGAGCCGGCTGACGTCCAGGGCAATGCCGCCCAGGTGCGCGAACCGGGCGTAGGCCGAGGCGGGAACGAAGCCGGCGTCGAAGCGCTCCAGCAGCCCGCGGTAGTCCAGCGTCTGCACCGCGCGCCCGAGCAGCCCCAGGGCCTTGGACAGCCCGGTCGGCGCCGCCAGCCGCTCCAGCAGCATCGGGGTGACGCCGCCAAGGCGCAGCTCGCTGGCCAGCAGCAGCCCGGCCGGGCCACCACCGGCGACCACCACGTCCACGTCTGCGTCCACGCTCATCGGGGCCTCCGTTCAGCGGGCAGGGGAAGGCCAGCGGCCACGCACCCCAAGGCGTCGCGCAGCACCGGCGGGAAGGGCAGGTCGGACTCGGCGCGCAGCCAGTGCTCGACGGTCACCCGGGTCGCGCCGATCACGGCGGCGGCGACCAGCCGTGGGTAGAGGTCGTCCTCGAGGTCGGCGCCGATCCGCCGGGCGATGCCCTCGGCAAGGCCGTGCTCGATCACCATCATGGCCTTGAGCTGTTCGGCGGCCAGGGTCGGCGTGGGCCTGATCCGCCGGGCCTGGCGCCGGTCGACCGCCTCGGTGGCAAAGCCATGGACCACCGCGTTGATCACCGCCGGCCACAGCGGCTCCTGCGCCGGCCGGGCAGCCAGCGCGGCCTGCATCCGCGCTCCACGGTCGTAGGCGGTCGCCAGGAACGCCTCGTCCTTGCTGGCGAAGTAGTTGTTGAACGTGCGGGTCGACACCCCCGCTTCGGCGGCGATGTCCTCGACCCGGACTTGGTCCCAGCCCTTCTCCACGGCCAGGCGCAGCGCGGCCAGGCGCAGCGCCTCGCGGGTGGCCTGCTTCTTGCGCTCGCGCAGGCCCGGCTGGTCGTTCATGATC
>DASUZB010000150.1:0-7584 GCA_036377075.1 Actinomycetes bacterium
ACCAACCCGCGCGTCAAGACCGCCTGGGACCTGAGCACCCGGATGAACGCCGAGGGCCTGTCCGCGGCGCTGCGCACGTTCGACCCGGCCTGGAACGCGGGCTTCAAGAAGGACGCCTTCGCGACCGTCGCGGCCCCCGCGTGGATGCTCGGCATCATCCAGGAGCAGTCCGGCGCCTCGAAGAAGGGCCTGTGGGACGTCGCGGCCGTGCCCGGCGGCGGCGGCAACTGGGGCGGCTCCTTCCTGGCCGTCCCCACCCAGAGCAAGCACCCCAAGGAGGCCGCTGACCTCGCCAAGTTCCTGACCAGCCCGGACAGCCAGGCGGCCGCGTTCAAGGCGAAGAAGACCTTCCCGTCCTCGCCGATCGCCGAGGACAACCCGGCGGTGCAGAGCCTCACCGACCCGTACTTCAACAACGCGCCGATCGGCAAGATCTTCAGCGAGGGCGCCCAGGCGCTCAAGCCGGTCTACCTCGGCCCGAAGCACCAGCCCGTGCGGGAGAAGGTCGACGACGACCTGCGCGCCGTCGAGCAGGGCAAGCTCTCGCCCGAGGCGGCGTGGCAGCGGGCGATCGCCGACGCCAAGAAGCAAGCGGACTGACAGCCATCACGGCTGCACCCGTCGTCACCGGCCGGCCTGCGCCGAGCGCGCCGGCCGGTGACGAACCCACCGCGGGCACACTGGTGCCACCGAGGTTGCTCCTGACCACACCGGAAGGTTGACCATGGGCCTCGAACTGCGCCCGCCACCGGCACCCAGCCGGCCGGCCACCGCGCCTTCGGCGCACCCCGACGGCACCCCAAGGGTGTCCGGGTGGCGCGCCCGGCGCTCGTGGCTCGACATCAAGGCCTCCCCGTACCTCTACATCGCGCCGTTCTTCCTGCTGTTCGCGGTGTTCGGCCTGTTCCCGATCGGCTACACGTTCTGGGTCTCCCTGTTCAACTGGTCGCTGATCGGCGGCCGCCACTTCGTCGGGCTGCACAACTACAGCAAGCTGATGGCCGACGGGGACTTCTGGAACAGCGTGGTCAACACGTTCGGGATCTTCGTGGTCGCGACCGTGCCGCAGCTGCTGGCCGCGTTGGGGCTGGCGAGCCTGCTCAACCAGTGGCTGCGGGCGCGGACGTTCTTCCGCATGGGCGTGCTGATCCCGATGGTCACCTCGGTCGCGGCCGTCGCGATCGTGTTCAGCCAGCTCTACGGCCGCGACTACGGGCTGGTCAACTGGGTGCTCCACTTCTTCGGCGTCCACAAGATCGAGTGGCAGGCCGACAAGTGGTCGTCGTGGATCGCCATCTCGACCATGGTCGACTGGCGCTGGACCGGCTACAACACGCTCATCTACCTGGCCGCCATGCAAGCGATCCCGCGCGACCTCTACGAGGCCGCCGCGATCGACGGCGCCTCGCGCACCAAGCAGTTCCGGCGCATCACCATCCCGCTGCTGCGCCCGACGATCATCTTCACCGCGATCATCTCGACCATCGGCGGCCTGCAGCTGTTCACCGAGCCGGTGCTGTTCGGCAGCGGGCAGATGGGCGGCGGCACCCTCGGCCAGTTCCAGACGATGACCATGTACATGTTCGAGAACGCCTTCCGGAACTACAAGTACGGCTACGGGGCCACCGTCGCCTGGGTGCTATTCGTGATCATCATCCTGGCGTCGCTGGTCAACTTCCTGATCATCCGTCGACTCCGCTCGGTCGGGTAAGGGGGCCGCCGATGTCCGCGATCGACACCGGGCCACGGCCCCTGGTCGTGGCGAGGCCGCGCCAGCGCCACCAAGCGCCCCGCGGGTCGAGCCGGCTGTTCAAGGCGAGCCCGCTGACCTACGTGACCCTGGTCGCCACGGTCGCGCTGTCGGTGTTCCCGATCTACTGGATGCTGGTGGTCGCGACCCGTACCAACGACGTCGTCGGCGACGTGCCGCCGCCGATGGTGCCCGGCGGCAACCTCGGCTCCAACCTCGAGCGGCTGTTCTCCACCGAGAGCGCCCACTTCGCCAAGGGGCTGCTCAACTCCGCGCTGGCCTCCAGCGTGGTGGCGCTGTCGGTGATGCTGTTCGGCTCGCTGGCCGGCTTCGCCTTCGCCAAGCTCCGCTTCCGCGGCCGCAACGCGCTGCTGCTGGTGATCCTCGGCACCATGATGGTGCCGGTCCAGATGGGCATCATCCCGCTGTACATGATCATGGTGAAGCTCCACTGGACGGGGCAGCTCCAGGCCGTGATCGTGCCGTTCCTGGTCACCGGCTTCGGCGTGTTCATGATGCGCCAGTACGCCAGCCAGGCGGTCCCCGACGAGCTGATCGACGCGGCCCGCGTCGACGGCGCCTCCACCATCCGCATCTACTGGCACGTGGTGCTGCCGGCGCTGCGACCGGCCATGGCCGTCCTGGGGCTGTTCACCTTCATGCAGACCTGGAACGAGTTCATGTGGCCGCTGGTGGTGCTCAACCCCGACAACCCGACGGTGCAGCTCTCGCTCAACCAGCTCAACAGCGCGTACTTCACCGATTACACCCTGCTGTTCACCGGGACCCTGATATCGACCGTCCCCCTGCTGGTCATCTTCGCCCTGTTCGGTCGCCAGATCATCGGCGGAATCATGGAAGGTGCGCTCAAGGCGTGACTGCTCAAGGATCGGACCAAGAGACCAGGACCACCACCTGGCCGGACGTTGGCCTGCGCTTCCCTGAAGGGTTCGCCTGGGGTGCCGCCACCGCCGCCTACCAGGTCGAGGGTGCCACCACGGCCGACGGCCGCGGCCCGTCGATCTGGGACACGTTCAGCCACGCCCCCGGCAACACCCTCGGCGGCGACACCGGCGACGTGGCGATCGACCACTACCACCGCTACCGCGACGACGTCGCGCTCATGGCCGACCTCGGCCTCACCGCCTACCGCTTCTCGGTGTCGTGGCCGCGGGTGCAGCCCGCCGGCGCCGGCGCGGCCAACCAGGCCGGCCTCGACTTCTACCGCAGGCTGGTGGACGCGCTGCTGGAGGCGGGCATCGAGCCCTACCCGACCCTCTACCACTGGGACCTGCCGCAGCCGCTCGAGGACGCCGGCGGCTGGCCGGTCCGGGAGGTTGCCAGGCGCTTCGCCGACTACGCGCAGCTGGTCGGCGACGCGATCGGCGACCGTACCCACCACTGGATGACCGTCAACGAGCCCTGGTGCGCAGCCTTCCTCGGCTACGCCTCCGGCGCGCACGCGCCGGGCAGGCACGAGCCGGCCGCCTCCGTCCGGGCCGCACACCACCTGCTGCTCGCCCACGGACTGGCCACCCAGGCGCTGCACGCGCTGCACCCCGACCACCAGGTCGGCATCGCGGTGAACCTGTACGCGGTGTCCCCGGCCAGCGACGCCGAGGAGGACCTCGACGCCGCGCGGCGCATCGACGGGCTGCAGAACCGGCTGTTCCTCGACCCCCTGTTCAAGGGCAGCTACCCGGAGGACGTGGTCGCCGACCTCGCCGTCCACGGCGACTTCTCCCACGTCCACGACGGCGACCTCGAGGTCGCCGCCACCCCGGTCGACCTGCTGGGGATCAACTACTACAGCCGCCACACCGTGTCGGGCCTGCCCGGGGAGTCCGGCGTCGACGGGACCTCGGCGCTGCCGGCGGAGTCGCCGTGGCCGGCCAGCGAGCACGTCCGCTTCGTCAACGCCGGCCGGCCGGTCACCGGGATGGGCTGGGAGATCGACGAGCCCGGCCTGGTCGAGGTGCTGCGCCGCGTCGCCGAGCGCTACACGACCGTGCCGCTGCTGGTCACCGAGAACGGCGCCGCCTTCGGCGACGAGCTCACCCCGGACGGCGCCGTCCACGACCGCGAGCGCACCGCCTACATCGACGCGCACCTGCGCGCGTGCCACGCCGCGATCACGGCGGGCGTGCCCCTGCGCGGCTACTTCGCCTGGTCGCTGATGGACAACTTCGAGTGGACCTGGGGATACTCGAAACGGTTTGGCCTGGTCTACGTCGACTTCACCACCCAGCGGCGCACCCCCAAGGACAGCGCGCTTTGGTACGCGGAGGTGATCCGGCAGGGCGGCCTGCCGTCTCGGGCACAATGACACGGGTGCAACCAGGATGGCCGCGCCCGGGCGAGAGGATGCAGCCGATGAGCAGCGAGCGCGATGGTGTCGGGGGTGACCGCCCGTCGGGGCGGTGAGGCTCCCCACCCAGCCGGTCCCGCACTTGCAGCCCGACCAGGGAGGAAGCTGGTGACGGTTCCGCAGAGCGCAGGCCCGGCAGGGCAGCCCACGCTCGAGCAGGTCGCCGCGCTCGCCGGCGTCTCCCGGGCCACCGTCTCACGCGTGGTGAACGGCTCGCCGCGGGTCAGCCCAGAGCGCCGCACCCGGGTGGAGCAGGCCATCGTCAAGCTCGGCTACGTGCCCAACCGGGCCGCGCGCAGCCTGGTCACGCGCCGCTCCGACTCGGTCGCGCTGATCGTCTCCGAGGCCGAGACGCGGGTGTTCGCCGAGCCGTTCTTCGCCGCGATGGCGCGCGGCATCGCCACCGTCCTGGCAACCACCGACCTGCAGTTCGTCCTGCTGATGGCGCAGGACCCGTCGCAGCGCGAGCGGGTGGTGCGCTACATCGTCAACCACCACGCCGACGGCGTGCTGCTCGCCTCCCTGCACGGCGACGACCCCCTGCCGCGGCGGCTGGTCGACGCGGGCGTCCCGATCGTGCTGATGGGCCGGCCGGCGGGCCGCGTCGCCGCCAGCTACGTGGACGCCGACAACCGCGGCGGCGCCCGCGAGGCGGTCGCCTACCTCGCCGGCAAGGGACGGCGGCGGATCGCCACCGTCACCGGCACGCTGGACATGGCCGTCGGCATGGACCGCCTCGAAGGCTGGCGGGACGCGCTGCGCGCCGCCGGCCTGGAGCCCGACGAGCGGCTGGTGGAGCCGGGCGACTTCAGCGAGGAGAGCGGCCATCGGGCGATGGCCGCGCTGCTGTCGCGCGAGCCCGCCCTCGACGCGGTCTTCGCCGCCTCCGACCTGATGGCCCTCGGCGCCCTGCGCACCCTCAAGGACGCCGGGCGGAAGGTGCCGGGCGACGTCGCGGTGGTCGGCTTCGACGACTCGATCGTCGCCCGCCACGCCGAGCCGCAGCTCACCACCGTGCGCCAGCCCGTCGAGGAGATGGGCCGCCAGATGACCAGGCTGCTGCTCGCCAAGCTGGCCGGCGAAGCCGTCGGCGTCAGCGTCATCCTCGAGACCGAGCTGGTCATCCGCGGCTCCGCCTGACCGCCTTCGAAGCTTCGAAGGATGTCGTCGGCGGGTGGGACGATGAAGCCGAACCTGAACGCCTGACCGCAGAGGAGCACGATGCCCGCGAACGCGCCCGCAGGCTACTCGACGGTCCAACCGTGGCTGGTGACCCGGGACACCGGGCGCCTGCTCGACTTCGTCGCCGCCGCCTTCGGCGGTCAAGAACTCGCGCGCGTTCCGACCGCGGACGGTGGCATCGGGCACGCCGAGATCCGAGTCGGTGACTCGATCCTGCTCGCCTTCGACGCCCAGCCCGACTGGCCGGACACCCCGAGCATGCTGCGCATCTTCGTCGACGACGCGGAAGCGACGTTCGATCACGCGGTTGCGGCGGGTGCTCGTGTGGTCACCCCGCTCGACGACGCCGCCTGGGGAGACCGCGGAGGTCGGGTACGCGACCCACTCGGCAACATCTGGTGGGTCGTTCAGCACGTCGAGGACGTCGCTCCGGACGAGATCGCCGTGCGCCTGCAAGACCCGAAGTACGCCGAGGCGATGACGCGCGCCCAGACCACCCTGGACGCCGAGCTTGGAACCGCCGGCAACGACTGGTCCAGCCCACCAGTCCTCTAAGAAGCTCAGGGCCGCCCGGCAGCCGGTCACCGTCGCCCGGGAACGCGCCCAACGCGGTTCGCGCTAGCATCCCGTGCATGCCCGAGATCAGCACGCGCTCCCTTGGCGAGCGGGAGTACGAGGTCGGCACGACCGTCGAAGGTGCGAGCCACGCCTGGCGGGTCCGGGTCCCGGAGGAGCTCACCGCCCGGCTCGGCGCGGACCCTGCCGAGGTGGCGCGGGCGACTATCGCGTTCCTGCTCGAACGGGAGCCGCCAGGCTCGATCATGGCCTCGTTCGACTGCGCCGTGGTACGCCGCTACTTCCCAGAGTACGACGCCGAGCTGCCTGGCTACCTGCAAGGCTGACCTGTCACAGGTTCGAGGCTGCCACCGCGATCATGCGTACAGCCAGTACAACTCCAGGATGTTGTCCCGGGGTCGCGGAACGTGACCATCACGCCGGGCGCGGCTTCCGGCGGCGGGCCGGCCAGGCCCGCCCCACTCGGCAGCGAGCGACCGGATTCCCGATGGGTCGGGCAGGCGCCCGCGCTCAGGCGCGCTGGCGTTCTTCCCGCTGCCGGGCCAACTCCTCCACCGCACTGGGGAGGGTCGTCTCGAAGTCGATCAGCTTCGCCCACGTCGGCACGACGACGATCCGGACCATGCCGTCGTAGAGCGAACGCACCTCGGCCTCCCACTCGACCCGTTGCTCGGGCGTCATCGTGTAGGTGCCGTTCATCTCGAGGTACTCGTCCGGGATGCCCTCGACGACGTCCAGCTCGGCCCGTCCGCGGACGAGCAGGACGCGCGGCGGGTGCACTTCGGTGTCGATGGTCAGGGCGACCGCCGGGTTGTGCCGCAGAGCCGGGACCTTCGCGGCATTCTTCGCGGTGCACATGACGATCGTCGACCCATTCCACGTGAACCCGATCGGGACGGACCGCGGCGTGCCGTCCTTGGCGACGTAGGCCAGGCGGGTCAAGTCACGGGCCAGGAGCTCCTGGCTGATCGGACGGTTAAGGACCTCGGTGACCTCGCTCGGTTGCACGTTCAGCCGCCCCTTCCAACTGTCATTCCCTTCGTGCGGGGTCGCCTCTCACGAGCGGTGTAAACGCCGGACGCTGTGACGCGACCTCGAACTGTTGGGCTGTACCTCCTAGCACAAAGAACATGGCCGATGGCCCGAGCGCTACCGCTCTTCGGATACCAGCCAGCTCAAGAACGTACGAGCCACCCGGGTCAGCCGGGCTCGCGACGGGTACAGGCCAAGCTCGGAGTAGGCCGGGTGCTCTGGGAGGGGTCAGGCGGCGGGTGGGGGCCGCTGCTGCTGGCGGCCGTTACGCGGCGGGTGGGTCGTGGCCGTGGCGCTCGGGCGGTTGGAGGGTGACGCGGCCGCTGGCGGGGTCGCGGCGGAACCGCCAGCCGCCCTCGTGGGCGGCGACGTGGTGGACCCGGCACACCAGCACCAGGCCGGCCAGGCTGGTCGCCCCGCCGCGGGCCCAGTGCACCCGGTGGTGGGCGTCGCACCACGCCGCCGGCCGGCCGCAGCCCTCGGCCACGCAGCCGCCGTCGCGCAACGCCAGCGCCCGCCGCAGCGCCGGCGGGACCACCCGGGTGGCGCGGCCCAGGTCCAGCAGCGCGACCGGCGCGCCCAGCGGCGCCGGCAGCAGGCTGACCGCCTTGCGCAGCACCGCGGCCAGGGTGCCCCCGTCCGCCCGGGCGCCGCCGCCCTCCTGGGGGCCGGCGTC
>DASUZB010000151.1:0-8568 GCA_036377075.1 Actinomycetes bacterium
CGCGGGAGCTGACTCACCGCGAGCGGGACGCCGCCCGCGAGCGCCGCAGCCACAGCGACACGCTGCTGGGCTGCATGGTCCGTTCGACCACCGCCAGCAGCTCGGCGGTGAGGGTGTCCAGGTCGACGTGCTGGCGCAGCCGGGCGCTGAACGCGGCGATGGTGCGCTCGGCGTCGTAGCGGCGCCGGTCGAAGCGGCGGTCGACCAGCTCTTGGACGCGGCGGCGGGCGGGCTGGAACAGCGCGGCGACCGCCAGGGTGGCGGCGGCCACCACCAGGGGGGAGTCCCGGCCGAGGAGCTGGCCGAGCCCGAGGACCGCGGCGGCGTAGCAGCCGCCGAGCAGCACCGTCAGCAGGGTGTAGGCGAGGGTGCGGCTGACGAGGCGGTCCAGGTCGTAGAGGCGGTAGCGCTGGATCGCCGCGCCGGTCGCCAGCGGCAGGACCGCCAGGCAGATCCCCGCCGCGAACAACGGCACCGCCGTGGCGCCCAGCGCCATGCCGACCCCGACGACCGCCGCCCCCACCCCCGTCACGGCGGCCGCGAACGCGATCCAGCGCAGCTGCTGGCGCTCCACCCCGCTGGCGCGGCGGAAGCGCACCACCAGCGACGCGGCCCCGACCGCCAGGCCGCCGACGGTGACGCCGAACGCGGCGACGATGGCGACCACCACGGCACTGGCGAGGGCGGGGATGGTGACCGGGTCGACGGCCGGCTGGTAGGGCGGGATCACCAGGCCGGGCCCGACCGTCAGCGCCGTGAGGAAGACCACCGGCGCGGCCGCGGCCACCACGGCCCACCAGCGCCAGCGGCGCGAGGGCAGCGACCCGCTCGGGGTGAGCAGCAGCACGAAACCGACGATGGCGAGGCCGACGATCGTGGTCGCCGGGCTGTAGATCGCCACCCAGCGGGCGGCCGGGAGCGCACCGGGCCGGGCGACCAGCCCGTAGCGCGCGTAGCCGTCGGCCACCCCCGACGCCGTCACCGACAGCCCCAGCGCCAGCAGCAGCCAGCCGACCGGGTGGCGACGCCGCTGGCCGGCCAGCACCGCCCCGACCGTCGCGGCGATCACGATGGCCAGCAGGTACGGGATCGTGCTCGCGTCGAGCTGGGTCAGGTCGGGCCGGCCAGCCTGGCGCAGCAGGTGGTCGAACCAGGGAACGCTGGCGAGGCCGAGGATGGCCAGCGCCCAGAGTGCCCAGGCCAGCCCGGCCGGCCCCCACCGCCACGCCGGTCGCCCGCCGGCGGTCACGTGTTCCTCCCGAGCACCGCGCCCCCAAGCGTCGTGGATCGGCTCCCAGGGTGGCCAACCCCCGTCCCGGGAACGTTACGGGTCAGCCCCGGTTGCTGGACGCCGTGGTCTGGACGAGCTTGAACTTGGCGCCGTGCCCGGCGTCCCGCTCGATCTCCGGAACCGGTACGACCTCGACGGGTGGCGGCGACGCCCCGGCGGCCCGCAGCTCCTGGATGAGGGCGGCGCGGACGCGGACCGGGGTGTCCGGCGGCGCGGTCGGGCGCAGGACGACGCGCACGTGCAGGCCTGCCCGGTCGTGGCGGACCTGGTACTGGCGGACCTCGGGGAGCGCCGTGAACGGCGCCCGCAGCCGCAACGGGTGCACGGCCCGGCCTTGGCTCGACGAGCGGGTGGTGGCGGTCATGGCAGGGCCCCCTTGTCCTCTCCTCCGTCCTACCGCCGGACGAAGCCCATCACGTAGGCCACGAACAGCTCCTCGAACTGGGCCAGCGGCGTGGCCTCGGGGTCCAGCAGCCGTTCCAGGCCCAGGCCGCGGCTGAGCGCGTAGGTGCCGCGGACCACCTCCCTGGCAGGAACCATGAACTCGATCCCCCAGCGCCGGACGGACTCCTCGACCAGCTCGGTCACCTCGTCGATCAGGCGCTCGTGCCGCTCGGCGACCCGGCGCCGCAGCTCGGGCCGGCGCGACGCGTGGGTCCAGAACTCCACGTAGACCCCGGTCCAGTCGGGATGCTCCCGGGCGTACTGGGCGAACTCCCTGGCGCTGGCGCGTAGGCCCGCCTCCGGCGAGGGCGCGTCCAGCAGCAGGTCGGCGTGCAACGGCACGCGCCAGCGGCTCTCGGCGTCCAGCACGGCCAGGAACAGGTCGTCCTTGTCCTCGAAGTTGGAGTAGACGGCACCGAAGGTGTAGCCGGCCTCCTCGGCGATCGCCGCCAGGGAGGCGCCGTGGAAGCCGTCGCGCAGGAACACCCGCTGCGCCGCGTCCAGCAGCTCGGCGCGGGTCTGCTGCTTGCGCTCCGCACGGGTGAGCCGCTGCCGCACCCAGGCCTCCTCGTTCAGATGTGACCGCTATCTGAATAGCATCACTATCATGATTGCGATGCAATCGACCATC
The DNA here is from genome assembly GCA_036377075.1 of Actinomycetes bacterium. Lineage (GTDB taxonomy): Bacteria > Actinomycetota > CALGFH01 > CALGFH01 > CALGFH01 > DASUZB01. Next base: position 2,367 of record DASUZB010000151.1, read on the forward strand.
AAGCCCCGAGGAGCCGACGTGGCACGAGCCGTCTACCCTTGGCGTGGGATATCCGATGCGGTCGTGGAGATGACGATGGAGATCTGCACCCACCTTGATCAGATCAAGCTCACCGAGCCGCCGGCGGAGATCGCCGGTTGCGAGGAGTGCCTGAAGATCGGAGGCGTCTGGGTCCACCTGCGGATGTGCGAGACCTGCGGCAAGATCGGCTGCTGCGACTCCTCCCCCAACCGCCACGCCAGCGGCCATGCCAGCGCCGACAACCACCCCATCGCCCGCTCGGTGGAGCCCGGCGAGGACTGGAGCTGGTGCTACTTCGACCAGGTCGACTTCGTCATCGACACCAGCGGCTGAGCACCGGGGCCACCTGGGCGACGGACAGCGGCTCAGGTGCCGGTGAGCGCCCTGCGGCCCCAGCCGGCGACCAGGCGCAGCATGCCTGCCCGGCCGCGCAGGATCTCCTCCGGGCCGCGCCGGTCGTAGAACCTGGAAATCGTGCCGCCGGCCAGCCGCTGCAGCATCAGCGGCGCGAGCCAGCAGTACTTGGCCGCCCCGGTCACCGCGATCGCGTGCCGCACCTGCGCGTCGCGGCCACGCCAGCCGCCCGCGCGCAACCCGGCCAGGTAGCCGGCGGTGACCACCTGGTCGATCTCGGGCAGCAGGTCGGGGTCGATCAGGCCGTCGGCGACGCTGTCGGGGATCAGGTTGCCGACGTCCTCGCCAACCGCCCCGGCGCCGGCGAACGCCCAGTCCAGTAGCACGATCTCGTCGCCCGGCCCGTCGCGAGCGATCAGGTTCATCGGCCAGACGTCCAGGTGGCAGGTCGTCTGCGGCAGCGCCTCGGCCAGGTCGAGTAGGTCTCCGCGCCGCCGCCACAACCGCCGCAGCCCGGCGCGCAGCTCCGGCGTCCAGGCCGCCGTCGCCAGCGGATGGTCCCAGGCGACCGGCTCGCTGATCGGCTGCCTGGTCACGTACTGCCGCAGCCAGCGCCGCGACAGCCACGGGTGGGGCGGGTCGCGGCCGGCCCAGCTGGCCTGGGCGCGACCCAGCCGCTCGGCGGCGTCGGCCAGGCGGGCCACCGGCCAACGCGGGCCCGGGAGCCCGGCGACGTCCTCCAGCCACAGGGCCACCGTGCCCGGGCGCGGCTCCACCGCCGCCAGCAGCCGCGGCGCGCCCAGCCCGGCGTCGGCGTACACGCGGTAGGCGAAGCCGGTTTGGTAGGCCAGCGGCTCGCGGCGCCAGTGGTTCCAGTGGTCGCCGCGCTCGCTGGTCTCCCAGGCCGCGTCACCACCGCCAGCCGCCTTCGCGACCTTCAGCACGGCCCGGCCAGCCGGGCCCTGCACCCGCCAGATGCCGCCGGTGGCCTGGTTGCCCGCGTTGTGGGGCAACTCCCGCACCCGCAGCGCCGGGCCGTCGTCGCCGAGCGCCGCCGCCACGGCGGGAATGAGCAAACCGCTCGGCAGCGTAGCGTCCATGCCCGCCACCATACCGACCTGCCAGCCGCCGAGGGTCGCCGGCCAGCCACTGCAGCGGCACGAGGGGTTCCGGGTCGTGGGCTGACAGGATTCTCGGGATCGAGGCCTTTAGTGCTCCGGCGTGGCAGGCTTCACCGGACGACCGCGACCAACCGTGCGCAGCGGACGGTCGTGGCATAGCGCAGAAGTCGGCGGGTGACCTCGGCCCGCTGGAAGGAGGTCCACCGATGGATCCAAGGATCCCGGTCGTCCGGCCACAGAACCTCGTCAAGGCCCGCCCCCCTCGCCGGCGCCTGGGAGCGCTGGCCGTCGCCATGATGGCGGCGGTCGCGGTCCTCGCTCCCGGCCTGACCAGACCGGTGTCGGCCGCACCGGCGTCCGGCGACTACATCGTCACGCTCCGGGACGGCACCGACGCCAAGGCGTTCGCGGCCGCCGCCGACGCGCGGCCCGGGGTGGACGTCGAGCAGGTCTACACCGTGGCGCTCAGCGCCTTCGAGGCGAGGCTCACCACTCCCGCGAGGTCACAGCTCGCCCAGGACCCGGCCGTGCAGTTCATCTCGCCGAACCGGACCTTCAAGGCCGCCGCCCAGGTCCTGCCAACCGGGGTGGACCGCATCGAAGGCGACCAGTCCACGGCGTACGTGGCCGGCTCCTCGGTCACCACCCCGGTGGCGGTGCTCGACACCGGCGTCGCCCCCGATCCTGACCTGAACGTCCAGCCCATCGGCTTCAACTGTGTCGGCGGCGTCGGCTGGTCGGACCTGAACGGGCACGGCACCCACGTCGCCGGGATCATCGGCGCCAGGAACAACACCGTCGGCGTGGTCGGCGTGGCTCCGGGCGCACCGATCTACCCGATCCAAGTGCTGAACAGCGCGGGCAACGGCTCCGATGCCAGCGTCCTGTGCGGCATCGTGTGGACGGCCACCGTCGGGAGGATCCTGGGCGTCAGGGTGGCGAACCTGTCGGCCGGCACCTTCGGCAGCGACGACGGCAACTGCGGGCGGACCAACGGCGACCCGGTCCACCTCGCCATCTGCAACGCCACCTCCGGCGGCGTCCTGTTCGTGGTGTCGGCCGGCAACACCGGCGGCGCGATCACGTTCACCATCCCCGCCAGCTACGACGAGGTGCTCACCGCCACCTGGATGACCGACTACGACGGCAGTCCCTCCAGGACTTCCCCACCGGCCGGTTGCGACCAGGGGCCGGACGACCGGGCCTCGGGCAACTCGAGCTGGGCCTACGACGTCGACCAGAACCACATCCTGGCTGCTCCTGGCAGTTGCATCACCAGCACCTCGAACACGGGTGGCACGGCGGTGATGTCGGGCTCGAGCATGGCCGCTCCCCACGTCGCCGGCACGGTGGCGCTGTGCATCGATCGGGGAGCCTGCCACGGCACCGCGGCCGACGTCATGCAACGAGTCCGCTCCGACGCGGCCGCCCGTCCCTCGACGTACGGCTTCGACGGCGACCCGTGGCGCCCGATCGTGGCGCAAGGCAGCGGGGTCACCCAGAACTATGGCTACCTCGTCTACGCCGGAGGCTACTGATTGGTCCGACTGACGGGTTCAGAGCGACCAGGGACCCGGGAAGCGCGCCGAGTGGACCTGGTACGACAGGGCGTCGTCGCCCCCGGCGAGCGCCGCGTACCACATGCGCAGCGACCCGTCGTTGAGCCTGAGGACGCACGGGCTGGACACGCCGCCCGCCTCCGCCCAGTCACCCGATGCCGCCAGGACGGTCCCGTGGCGATTCCATGACAGACCGTCGGCCGAACTCGCCACGGCGATGCTGACCGTTCCGCCGTCGTCGCTTGCGTAGAACAGGTAGAGGGTCCTCGCGATCTCGATCACGCACGGATGGGAGACCGCCAGCTCGCCAGCCATGGGCTCGAGGACCTTCCCGACGCGGTCCCAGGAGGCACCGGTCGGCGAGACCGCCGCGAGGACCGCCGCGTGGCGGCTGTCGCGCGAGCCGTCGTAGCCGCAGAAGAACAGCCACCAGCCTGCCTCCGTTCTGAGCAGGCACGGGTGGCTGGCGCCGAGGGCCTCGTCGGAGCCTCGCTGCATGAAGGTTCCCTGCGCGGTCCAGCGCCGTCCGTCGTCCGAGGTGGCCATGTGGAGCCTGGTCGCCTCGCCGTCGAACCCCGCGTAGGCCATGAGGTAGCCGCCCAGCGTGCGCACGACGCACGGGGACTCGACGCCGTACTGGTCGCTGTCGCCGGCGAACCCGGCGTCGATCGCGACCCCCAGCCGCTCCCAGGGGCCACTGGGCCGGCGGACCGCTGCCAGGATCCGTCCGGTGGTGCCGTCGTGGCCCGAGTACCACATGCGCAGGGTATCGCCGGCCTCCTGGAGCACCCACGGCCGCAGCGCGCGCAGGCCGTCGGCCTCGGCAGGCGAGCCCGAGGCGAACGCTGCTCCCTCCCGGATCCATTTCATCCGACTGAACCTCTCCGTGGTCCGACGAGCGGGTGCCCGTCGTCGCTCAGTTGGCCGCGAAGAACCAGCTAGCGGGCGGTCGAGGTGCTGGTCCGCCGCGCTTGGGGGAGGCCTGCCAGGTCCAGCACCTCCGCGACCGTGGGACGCGCCGACTGCAGGACGAGGTCACCGCCACCTCGGTGCGCCTGGGTTGCCGCCCTGACGATGACGTCGACACCCGCGGAATCGATGAGGATCATGCCGGCCAGGTCGAGGACGATGTGGTGGCGGCCTTGCAGGATCAGGTAGCTCAGGTACTGCCACAGGCGTGAGGCCGTCTGCTCATCGAGGTCGCCGCGCACGGTGACGATGGCGTAGTCGTCGGACGGGGTGAAAGCAGACCGGTAGAGCTGGCCCATGGTGGCTTCCTCTCTGGGCGGAACGTGCCGCTCGGAAGCCACGAGGTCAGCCGCTGGGCCACCGAGCGGCACCGCACGCCGCCCGGGAAGCTTGGCAGGATTGCTGGCAACCCCTGAGCGCTTCGACCATACGCCACCCGCCCGCCATGGCATAGCTGCGGCCCTCAGCCGCGCGGTTGCCACCGCGACCGACCCCCAGCTGCCCAACTACCCCCCGTCCGCCTGGCTGCAGCGCCAGCACTGGCCCGCCCCGGTCCTCGCCGACGACGACCACGGCAGCGCCGCGACCGCGTTCGGCCTGCCCGCCTTCCCGTACTTCGTGCTGCTGGACGGCAACGGCCACGTCGTCGCGCGAACCAGCGGCGAGCTCACCCCCAGGCCCTCGACCAGCTCTTCGCCAAGCTCGCCACGGGCCGCTGACCCGTTCGCGCCCGGCTACCCGCGGCCCAGCAGCCGGTCGAGGATCTGCCGGGCGGTGAGGCCGGAGCGGCCAGGGCCGATCAGCACCAGGACCTTGTTCGGGTCCTTCTCGTAGTGCACGCCGAACCCGACGTCCTGGCGCCACAGTCCCTGGCGGCAGAAGACCTCGATGAGGTGGCGCCCGATCACCTCCAACTGCTGCCGGGTGATCTCGAACCGCCGCGAACCTGGACCCTCGGCCGAGTGCTCCAGCCCGGACGGCGCCTGGCCGCACACGTCACGGGTGGGCGAGCCGCTGGCCGGCAGCGGGGCGGGGGCGGGGACGGGTTGGGCGGGCTCGCCGGCCGGCCCGAGGTCGCAGCCGGCGAGGGCGATGCCGGCCAGGAGGAGGCCGACCAGCAGCGACGCCGTCCCCCGGTGCGGCCGGTGCGGCTGGGGGCGGGTGAGCGCTGGTGTCATGGGGTCACCACCATTCTGGGTCATGGCAAGGGACCGATGCTCCACGGGACGTTGGGCCGGCAGGGGAAGCGGGGGTTCTGGAGCGAACGGGACGGGAGCGGCCGGGTCGTGGACGCGCCGCCGTCGGTGGTGAGCCGCACGCGGGCCCGCGGCAGCGGCTGCCTGCACCAGTTGTCCCAGCCCCAGAACCGCATGGTGGCCGTTTGCATGACGTCGCCTGGCGTGCCGCCGTCCTCGGGGAGGTCCGCCTCGACCGTCAGCGCCGAGGGGGTGCCGGGGACCGCGACCGCCGTGCCGTCGGCCCGCTCGACGGTCAGCCGCAGGCTGGTCCGCAGGTGGCAGGCAGGTCCCTGCAGGTACTGGACGTTGGCCCCGATGACCCACCGGGGCCGGTCGAAGGCGAGCCTGGACCGCGACGCGAACACGGGCCGCCACTGGTCCTGGCGACAGGCCGGCCGGTTCGGGTCCCCGCTCGAAGCCTGGGTCGGGTAGACCGGCCCGAGCGTCCGGACGATCCGCTCGGCGACCGGGCCGTACCGGTCCAGCAGCGCCCGGTTGCTCCCCTGGATGGACGCGGTGACCGAATGGGAGCCGCAGTACCGGGTGCCACCGCCGATGCAGAACCGGCCCCAGTCGACGTCGTAGACGGCGAAGCGGCTCCCCGACGCGGTTTCGGTGTAGCGGACGAACGCCTGCCCGCCGGGCAGGCGGCCCTGCGTGACCTGCGCGCCGTTCTGGATGACGAAGAGGTAGTAGCCGGCACTGAGGTAGACCCCGAGGGCGAACGGCCCGTACGGCCAGACGGGCTTGGAGCTGAGCTCCCGCGGGACCACCGCGAAACCGCCCTCCCGCTTGACCACCCAGTCCGGCGGATAGCGGAACTGGAGGTTGTACGTGCTGTCCTGGAACGTCTTCCAGTCCGACGACACGACCGGCGCGGCCGGCGGCGCCGGCTTGGTGCCGGTGGCGTCGACCCCGGCGAGCACCACCGCCGCGGTGA
>DASUZB010000152.1:0-7529 GCA_036377075.1 Actinomycetes bacterium
GCTGCAGCTTCCAGGTCGACTTCTACGGCTACGACCAGGGCGACCTGAACGCCACCGTCACCTTCGAGGCCCAGCCGCCGACCGAGCGAGCCGGCGACGACCAGGTGCTGCTGACCGACACGGTGTTCATCGGCGAGGACGACAACAGCGGCGGGGGCAGCGAGGCCGGCCTGGACGCCTCAGAGACCTACACTCTGGACTTCACCGGCATTGAGCCCCACCCGGTGCAGGGCTTCCACGTCAAGTTGACCATCCACGCCGAGGGCTCCCAGGGCGCCGACACCAAGTACAAGGTGTTCTGGGTGCAGGGCTGCGGCGGTGGGCAGACGACCACCACCACCGGCAAGGAGACCACCACCTCGGGGACGACCACCACGACCAGCGGTAAGGAGACGACCACCACCGGCCAGGGGACGACCACCTCGGCGCCTGGCAGCTCGGTGGGCGGGTCGAGCTCCTCAGCGCCTGGCAGCTCCGCCGCCGGGTCGGGCGGCGGCGGGCTCGCCTTCACCGGCGGCAACACGCTGGCGCTGCTGGTCGTCGGACTCGCCATCCTCGGACTCGGCGCCGCCACCCTCCTGGGCGCCGCGCGGCGCGGCGGCGCGTAGCCCGCCTCCGCGAGCACCGAACGCCGCCGGGCGCCGCTGCCCGGCGGCGTTCGCCCGTTCCGCCGCCCGACCGGGTGAGGGGTTGGGTTGGTTCCGATGGGTATCCAGGTCGCGACAGCCGCCCAGGACGGGGAGTGCGCATGCGCCGGATCCTCCACGAGAACGGCCTCTCGATCACCTTGTTCGGGCTGTTCCTCGCCTTCCTGCTGTTGCAGAGCGTCGCCGGCTGGCGGACCGAGAACCAGGGCAACGAGGCGCACCACCAGCCGCCCGAGAGCTACGCCCGCTACCTCCGCAGCGGGTCGTTCGTCGAGGCCACGTTCGAGAACTGGGAGAGCGAGTTCCTGCAGATGGCCGGGTACGTGGTGCTCACCGTGCTGCTGCGCCAGAAGGGCTCGCCCGAGTCCAAGAACCTCGACAAGCCGGAGCCGGTCGACGAGGACCCGCGCGACGCCCGCGACCGTCCCGGCGTCCCCGGCCCGGTCCGCCGCGGTGGCCTCGCCCTCACCGTCTACCAGCACTCGCTGGCGCTCGCGCTGACCGCGCTGTTCGTGATGTCGTTCGCGCTCCACGCGCTCGGCGGCCACGCCGCCTACAACCAGGAGCAGCTCCAGCACGGCGAGGCCCCCGTGTCGCTGATCGGCTTCGTCACCAGCGCGCCGTTCTGGTTCCAGTCGATGCAGAACTGGCAGAGCGAGTTCCTGGCCGTGTTCGCCCTGGTGGTGCTCGGCATCTTCCTGCGCCAGCGCGGCTCCCCCGAGTCCAAGCCGGTCGCTGCCGCCCACGCCGAGACCGGCTCCTGAAAGGGGTACCCGTGGCCACCGTCTTCGCCCCCTTCGACAGCTACACCGTCTACTACACCGCGAAGGGCCAGGATGCCCAGATCGCGGCCGCCGTGATCGACTGCTACGACCAGGGAAACTGGATCGGGCAGATCCAGTTCCTCCCCAAGAGCCTCCCGTTCACCAATGGCGGCGGGGCGACGTCCTCGCCCCCGAACTTCCTCATCCTCTATTACTCGGTCGACGAGTTCCCCAACGTCTACGCGATCATCCGCCACGAGAAGCCACTGGCGGTCTGGTTCGACCTCGACGACGAGTACGGCTACGTCCTGACCACCGACCAGGAGCCCGTCGGCGACCCAGACCCGCAGGCGGCCCTGCGCTCGGCGCGGGAGGCGGGCGTGCCGGTGGCCGTCCAGACCACCAGGGTTCCCGGGGGTTAGCGGAGTCGCTAAGATGCCGGTATGACCGACTTGACCGGGCCAGCGTTTGGACCGGCACGCTGGCTGGCCATGACCTACACGGGCGACGACGAGCTGTCCTCCGTGCTGAGCCGGCTACCGGGCGCGCCCCGCCGCGCCTGGATCGACGCCGAGGAGGGCATCGACTTCGACGCCATCCTGACGGCGGCGCGCGGGAGAAGCGCTCCCCAAGCGCAGAGCTGACCAGCTATTGGAACCGCCCCTCAGTGCCAAGCAAACCCAGCGGCTGCGCCGCTACTGGGACGAGCACGCCCGCACCTACGACACCCAGATCGCCTTCTGGGAACGCCGGCTGTTCGCCGACGGCCGGCAGTGGGTCTGCTCCCAGGCCGCCGGCGACGTCCTGGAAGTCGCCATCGGCACCGGCCGCAACCTCCCCCACTACCCCACCGACGTCCGCCTGACCAGGGTCGAGTTCAGCCCCGCCATGCTGGAGCTGGCCCGGCGCCGCGCCGAGGAGCTCGGCCGCCAGGTCGACCTGCGCCTGGGCGACGCCCAGGCCCTCGAGCTGCCCGACGACTCCTTCGATGCGGTGGTGTGCACCCTGTCGCTGTGCGCGATCCCCGACGAGCGGCGCGCCATCGGGGAGATGAAGCGGGTCCTGCGCCCCGGCGGCCGGCTGCTGCTGCTGCTGGACCACGTCGTCGGCCAGCCACGGTGGGTCCGCGCGATCCAGTGGCTCATGGAGCTCGCGACCAGGCCGCTCCAGGGCGAGTACCTGCGCCGCCGGCCGCTGCTCGAAGTCCAGGCCCAAGGCTTCGAGGTCGAACGGGACCAGCGCTCCAAGCTCGGCATCGTCGAGCGGCTCAGCGCCCGCAAGCCCGCCGACCCGCTTACCTGAGCGGCAGCGGTCCGCAGCCGCTCGGCGGCCGGCCGGGGCAGCGGGACGGACAGGTTGAAGCGACCCGCGCCGCTGGCGACCCCTTCCTCACCGTGGATCTTGGGCGGACCGGGTGGAGACCGGCGCCTTCCCAGGTCGTGAGCCTCCGACACCAACCTGGTTATGGGGTGAGATCGAGGCAGGGCGGCAGCGCTCAGTGCGGGAGGCTTCGGGCCGAGCCGACCTGATGGCGGGGCGGCCGCCGCCGCTGAGAGCACCAGATCCGTAGCCTGGGGGCAGCCGGAACCTGGCGTCGTCCTGGTAAGGCAACGCAGGTCAGGAAGCCCAACCGTCAAGGTAGAGACACGATCGCGCGCCGAGACCACCAGCCAGCTCATCAGCCACGGCTGGCTTTGTAGTGAGTTCGGGGATCTGGCTCATATCTGGTGATGGACACGACCTGTGCTCGGGCAGCGTCGGCGGGGTGGTTGCCTGGCAGTGACGCAGCCGCGAGGTACGGTGCTGACGGACTGCCGCCAGCTCCAAACCTTGGGGAAAGGCTCGCCATGGCCAAGCTGCTCTATGTGATGAACGTGACACTTGACGGCTACATCGCCGACGAGGACGGCAAGTTCGACTGGGGGGCACCAGACGAGGAGTACCTCTCCTTCATCAACGACCTGTTGCGGCCGGTCGGCACCTACCTGTACGGGCGCCGGCTGTACGAGATGATGGCCGTCTGGGAGACCGACCCGGCCGCCGCGGCCCAGTCGCCCGGCACGCGGGAGTTCGCGGAGATCTGGCAGGCGGCCGACAAGGTCGTGTACTCCACGACGCTGGCGGCGGCCTCCACCACCAGGACGCGGATCGAGCGGGACTTCGAGCCCGAAGCGGTCCGGCAACTGAAGGCGGCAGCCGAGCGGGACGTCACCGTGGGCGGTCCCACCCTCGGCGCCCACGCGATCGCAGCCGGGCTGGTGGACGAGTACCACCTGTTCGTCTGGCCCGTCGTGGTGGGCGGCGGCAAGCATTTCCTGCCCGACCGGGCCCGGCTCCAGCTCGAGCTGCTGGACGAGCGCCGGTTCGGCAGCGGCGTGGTGTACCTGCGCTACCGCACCCAGACCTGAGTCCTGTAGAGCGGCGGTACGGGACGGCGACCTTTCGATTACGAGCCAGATACTTCCAGTCGAACCGGACGGCGCCAGTCGGGTTCTCCCTGCTCACGCTTGATGCCGCATCGGTCTGGTCGGGTCCTGACCGAACCACACGGGTCAACTGGATGACTACGCCTATGCGGGAGGCGAACCTTCCTCAGCAACGGCACGCGCCCAGTGGCCTCCACAAGCCTGACGCTAGCTGGTGATACTAGGGCCATGGACACCGTGGGCTCGCGGGTGCGGCGTCGCAAGCGCGCCTGGCGGTCGTGGCTGTGGAACGTCGCACTCGCCGTCGGCATGCTGGTCCTTGTGCTCATCAGCCTTATTGGGCTCACCGACCCTGTCGAGCGCTCGCACCTCGACGCGTTCGGGTGGGTCCTCTATCCGCTCCTGACCGTCCTCGGTCTGGCTGCCGCCGTGGTGGCGCTACGAATGGGGCTGGTCGCCACGTCGGAGGGCATCGTCTGCCGCTTGTTCCCAATCAGCATGCGGATCCGTTGGGCCCAGGTCGAGCCGGTGTCCTGCGAGGAGACCGGGGGTTGGCTGTTCTTCCCGCTGTACGCACCGGTGATCAACTACCGCCGACCCACCAAGGACGGGGCTGCCGAGAGGATCGCGTCAATGCAGGTCCAGGCGGGCTCGCTCGCCCGGCGGGGGATGTTCAAGCGCCAGTCGGTGGCGTTCCGGGCAGCGACGGGTCTGGCCGAAGAACTCGCGCGCTACCGCGCGGAGCGCTGATCTTGGCGCTTGGCAGGGGTCGTTTGGCGGCTGCCCGGCGTATGTCCCACCCGGCTGGCGAGGACCTTCTGGTAGTAGGACGCGGGCACGGTGTCGGCGTCGAGCTGGTCGACGGCGGCGTGCAGCTCCTCGGCGGTGCCGGTGAGCGGGTGGCCGGCGTGGCTGAGCCGGTGTGGCACCCGCTACCAGCTCATGTGGCCGCCACGGCGGCGGTAGTAGCCGACCACCTCACGCCCACGCTTGCCGATGGTCCATGCGGCGATCACGGCTGCCTGGACGACCCAGCCGCCGCTGGTGACCTCGAAGCCGAACTTTTTTTCCGGCCCTCGACAGGGACGGGCCGTGTGCATCCCGACCAGTTGGCGAAGGATCGGCCGGTCCGCGTCTGGGTGCAGGGTCCCAGGCGCGGCGCGCGAAGCGCGAGGCCGACCCCCACGCACCTACCCTCGCCCCCCACCATGCCATCCTTGGCTGCGCGGGCGGTATGGCTGCGGCGCTCCGAGGGAGGCGACCGGTGGACAAGGCGGAGGCGCGGCAGCTCCTGGCGGCCAAGCTGGCGGAACTGCGGCGGCTTTCCTACGCGGAGTTGTTGCGCTACCGGGAGCCGGAAGGCTTCGAGGTGACCGGCCCCTCGGGGACCGCCTACCAGTTCGAGGTTGAAGCCTTCTGGGACGACCGGAAGCAGCGCCACCTGCGCGTCCTGGTGAGCATCGACGATTTCGGCTGGCGCGCGTTCCGCCCGCTGACCGGCGACTTCATCATCGCCCCTGACGGCTCGTTCGTCGGCGAGTAGCGGCCCACCCGTGCCGGCGGCCGGGGCCAGGTCGACGCGGCCACCGTCGGGGCGCACTACCGGCACACCACCCCCGACATGCTCGGCCAGGTGGTCGAGACCGTCGAGGCGTACCTCCGGACCGCGCTGGGGTCCGTGCCCCAGGCATGCCCCAAGCCCAAGGAGCAAGGCAGGGACGAGGGAAAGGTGCATCGCCGATCAGGTTCCTGACCTGCGGTCCTAGTGGTGGAGCCCCCGCCGGAATCGAACCGGCGACCCCTTCCTTACCATGGATCGGGGGCGCACCGCCATGCTAACCGCCGTCTTCGCAGGTGGCGTGAAACCGCAAGTACCGCAGTTATGGGCTCAGTTGCAGATCGGCTGGGCGGCGCCCGGCTGAAGCGGCTTCGAACATCATCCGTCAACGGGTTTGCGGGCGACGAGTAGCACGGCTTGTGCCTGGTCGGCCAGCAGGTGGTGCTCGATCGGCTGGAAGCCGGCGTCGCGGAGCCAGCCGTGGTAGGCCCCCAGCGGGTGGACTCGGCCGCCGGCGGTGCGCAGCAGCAGGCCCAGTTCGTACAGCGCGACCCAGCGCGGCCTCGGCTGCTCGTACCCATCCGGGATGACGTCCACGATGGCGAGTGTCCCACCCGGGCGAAGCGCGCCGTACAGGCAGACGAGCAGGCGGCGGTTGGCGGCCTCGTCGAACAGGTGGCAGAGGTTGCCGGCGATCGCCAGGTCATAGACCCCGCGGCCGAGCTCGACCCGGAACAGGTCACCGGCGAGGAAGCGGAACTGCCGCTGGAGGCCCGCATCGCGCACCGCCCGGCGGGTGGCCGGCACGACCGCGGGCAGGTCGACGGCCGTGACCACGCAGATGGGGTCGCGCGCGGCGACCGCCAGGCTCCAGGGGGCCGCGCCGGCGCCAGCGTCCAGCACCCGCGCAGCCGGCGGCAAAAGGGTCGCCGCCCGCTCCGCCACCCCAGCCAGCATCGCCCCGAGGTGGCCGACCACCTCCGGATAGAGGGCAGCGGCACCGTCGGGCGTGTCGCCGGACACCGGCGGCCGGTCCTCGCGGAGCGCCTCGTCCAGGCGCGCCCAGATTCCGGCCGTGCCCGCGAGCCCGGCCAGGTCGGGAAGGGCGGCCCGCCAGGTGCCGCCCCCGACCCCCTCGGCCAGGCCCAGCCCGGCCAGGGCGCCGAGCAGCAGCCGGGCGCCGCGCTCGCTGATGGCGCAGGCACCGGCCAGCTCGGTGGCGGTCGCCGGGCCGCCGTCCAGCCGGGCGAGGACTCCGAGGCGCCCGGCGGTCTGGAGCGCGGCTGCGGCGGCGAGCGCCTCGGTGAGGTGGGCGAGCGGCCCGGCGACCGGCCGCGCCGCCGCGGTGGATGCGGTCATGGCTGCGCCTCGACCCGGCCGGTGCCGCCGTCGACGGTGACGAGCTGGCCGTCGCGCAGCAGGGCGGTGGCGTTGCCCGTGGCCACCACGGCGGGCACCCGGTATTCGCGGGCGATGATCGCCGGGTGCGACAGCAGCCCGCCGGTGTCGGTGACCAGCGCCCCGACGCTGGGGAACAGCACCGACCACACCGGCGAGGTGACCGGGCAGACCAGCACGTCGCCCGGGCGCAGCTTGCCGAACGCGGACTCGTCCATCAGCACCCGGACCGGCCCTGTGTAGCGGCCCGGCGAGGCGGCGATCCCATCGACGGCCTGGGCGCCCGCCTGCTGGGCGCGGCTGGAGGGCGCGGCCTCGAAGATGCGGTCGATGTACCACAGCAGCGCCGTCATGGTGAAGCGGGCCTCTGCGGGGAGGGCGTCCAGCGGGGGCGGCGGCCCGGGGGGCTTGCCGTAGGTCGCCGGCCCCGGATGCTGCTCGACGAAGGCACGCTCCCCCGTGCGCCGGGCGGCCAGCGACCGCCGTGGCTCCCCGTCGCGCAGCGCCGCCCGCGCCTCCTCCAGGGTGAGGAAGAAGACGTCGTGGCGCCGGCCGAGCTGCCCGCGGGCGGCCAGGCGCCGGCCGATCTCCAGCACCGGGTAGCGCAGGATGGCCAGCGGGGCGCTCACGGTGAAGAACTCGTTGTCCTCGCGCACCGGGTAGGCGGCTTCGGCGCGGCCCAGCGCCCGCTCGAAGCGCTCGCGGTCCGCGGGCGGCCGCCCGGCGAGGGCTGCCC
>DASUZB010000153.1:0-3756 GCA_036377075.1 Actinomycetes bacterium
ACGCCTACCTCACGCCCGCGGAGCGGCGCGCCGCCCCGGTGCTGTACCGGGCGCTCGAGGCCGGCCACGCCGCCTGGCAGGCCGGCGAGCGCGACCCTGCCAAGGTGGAACGGGCCGCCGTCGACCTGGTCGAGACCGAGCCCGCCGTCGAGCTGCAGTACCTTGCCCTGGTGGACCCCGACCGCTTCGCCCCGGTGGCGACCGCCGAGGCCGGACAGGTGCTGGCCGTCGCGGCGCGCCTCGGCGGCGCCCGCCTGATCGACAACGTCGTGCTGCCGTGACGGGAATGCCTGCAGCGCGTGAGGCCCGATTGCCTGCAGCGCGTGAGGCCCGCTTGCCTGCAGCCGAGGTGGACGTGCTGGTGGTCGGCTCCGGCGTCGCCGGGCTCTCGACCGCCCTGGCCCTGCCGGGCTCGGGTTCCGTGCTGCTCGCCACCAAGGGGACGCTGGGGGAGGGCGCCACCCGTTACGCCCAGGGCGGAATCGCCGCCGTCACCCCCGCCGGCCTGGCCGGACCCCTGGACGACTCGGCCGGCAGCCACCTGGACGACACCCTCGCCGCCGGGGCCGGGCTCTGCGACCCGGCGGCGGTCCGGGTGCTGGTGGAGGAGGCCGATGCGGCAGTGGCGCACCTGCGCCGCCTCGGCGTCCGCTTCGACCAGGCGGGCGCCGGCCTGCTCGCCCGTACCTTGGAGGGCGGCCATTCGCGGCCGCGCATCCTGCACGCCGGCGGCGACGCGACCGGCGCGGAGATCGAGCGGGCGCTGGTGGCGGCGTCCCGGGACGCCGGGGTGCGGGTGGCCGAGCACGCCTTCCTGGTCGACCTCCTCACCGGCGCGGACGGCGCCGTCGGCGGCGCGGTGCTCGCCGTGGGCAGCGAGCTGTCGCTGGTGCGGGCGAAGGCGGTGGTGCTCGCCAGCGGTGGCGCCGGGCAGCTGTGGACCGACACCACCAACCCGGCGCTGTCGACCGGCGACGGGCAGGCGGCGGCGCTGCGGGCCGGGGCCGTCCTGGCCGACCTCGAGTTCGTCCAGTTCCACCCGACCGCGCTGCACGTCCCGGTCGACCCGCGGCCGCTGATCTCCGAGGCGATGCGGGGCGAGGGTGCGGTCCTGCGCGACCTCGACGGCGAGCCGGTCATGGCCGGCCAGCACCCGCGCGGCGACCTGGCCCCGCGTGACGTGGTCACCAGGGCGATGGCCGCCCGCATGGCCGCCACCGGCGCCGAGCACCTCTGGCTCGACGCCACCGCGGTGCCGGCCGAGCGGCTGGAGCGGCGCTTCCCGACCATCCTCGCCCGCTGCCGGGCGGCCGGGATCGAGCCGACCTCCGACCCGATCCCGGTGTCGCCCGCCGCCCACTACCTGATGGGCGGCATCCTCACCGACCTGGACGGGCGCACCTCCCTGCCCGGCCTCTACGCCGTCGGCGAGGCGGCCTGCACCGGCGTGCACGGCGCCAACCGCCTCGCGTCGAACTCCCTGCTCGAGGGCATCGTCTTCGCCGCCCGCATCGGCCGCGCCGTCGCCGGCGCCGCCGGCTGGCCGGCCGCGCCGGCCCTCGGGGGCGGGTCCCCTGGCGCCCGGCCCGGCCAAGGCGCCGGTCCGGCACCGGCGGCGGTCACCGGCGACGGCGCGGCTCCCGGCGGGGCCACCGGGTCGGGAGCGGTTGGTGACCCGGCGGCGACCAGGGCCGCGTTGCGGCGGGAGATGACCGACCGGGCCGGCGTGCTGCGCTCCGCCGAGGGGCTGGCCGCGGCGGCCGCGGCGATCGCCGCGCTGCCCACCTCCCTCCCAGCCCGGCCGGAGGGCTGGGAGACAGCCAACCTGGTGCAGCTCGCCACCGCCCTGGTGGAGCTCGCCGCGCGGCGTGAGGAGTCGCGCGGCGCCCATTGGCGCGAGGACTTCCCCGACCCGTTGGAGGCGTGGCGAGTGCGCCAGACGATCGCCCGCGCCCCCGACGGTGGCCTGGTCACCGGCGTCGTGCCGGTGCCGTCCCTGGCCGAGGTGGTCCGGTGAGCGAGGCCGGGCCCAGCCCGCCGCCGGTCCGGGCCGCCCCGCGCCCGCCCGCCGTGGCAGGCCGGGGGACCGAGGCCGCCGAGCTGTTCGGGCCGGTGGTGCGTGCCGCGCTCGACGAGGACCTCGGGGCGGGCGGCGACCCGACCAGCGCCGGCCTCGCCGGCGAGGCGGCGGCCCGGCTGGTCGCCAGGGCCGGTGGCATGGTCGCCGGCCTGGCCGGCGTCGAGGTGGTGCTGGCCGAGACGGCCACGCGGCTGGGGCTCCCGCCGGCCGGCTTCGCGGCGGCGGCCAGCGACGGCGACCGCGTCGCCGCCGGGACGCCGCTCGGCCGCCTGACCGGGCCGGCGCGGGTGCTGCTCGCCGCCGAGCGCACCCTGCTCAACCTCGTCGGCCACCTCTCCGGGGTGGCCACCCTCACCGCCGCCTACGTCGCCGGGGTCGAGGGCACCGGCACGGTGGTGCGCGACACCCGCAAGACCACCCCCGGCCTGCGGCTGCTGGAGAAGTACGCGGTGCGTTGCGGCGGCGGCCGCAACCACCGGCTCGGGCTCTACGACGCCCTGCTGGTCAAGGACAACCACATCCGCGCCGCCGGCGGGCTCGCCGCCGCGGCGCGGGCGGCGCGGGCCGCCGCCCCCGGCCTGCCGCTCGAGGTGGAGGCGGAGACGCTCGACGAGGTCGCCGAGGCCCTCGAGGCCGGCTGCGACCTGGTCTTGCTCGACAACATGGATGCGGCCAACATGGCCCGCGCGGTGGTGATGGCGTCGGGCAGGGCCCAGACCGAGGCCTCCGGCGGGATCACCCTCGCGACCGTCAGGGCGGTGGCCGAGACCGGCGTCGACTACGTCGCCGTCGGCGCCCTGACGCACTCGGCCCCGGCACTGGACGTAGCGCTCGACTGGGAGTGAGCCATGCTGCTCGCCATCGACGTCGGCAACACCGAGGTCACCATCGGCGTCTTCGACGGCGACGAGCTGGCCAAGCACTGGCGCGCGGCGACCGTTGCCGATCGCACCGCCGACGAGCACGCCCTGATGCTCGAGGGCTTCCTGGCGCACGAGGGCCTGAAGTTCCCCGGGTCGCTGTCCGGGGCGATCGTCTCGTCGGTGGTGCCGAGGCTCAGCCAGGCGCTGCGTGAGATGGTCCACCGCTACTGCCCGTTCGAGCCCGTGCTGGTCGAGCCGGGGGTGCGCACCGGCATGTCGATCCTCACCGACAACCCCCGCGAGGTGGGCGCCGACCGGGTGGTCAACGCGGTCGCGGCCTACGAGCGCTTCGGCGGTCCCACGGTGGTGGTCGACTTCGGCACCGCCACCACCGTCGACGCCATCTCCGCCCGCGGCGAGCTGCTCGGCAACGCCATCGCCCCCGGCATCCAGATCTCGATGAACGCCCTGGCGGAGCACACCGCCCAGCTGCGCCGCGTCGAGCTGGCCAAGCCGCGTTCGGTGATCGGCAAGAACACGGTGGAGAGCCTGCAGGCCGGCGTCGTGTTCGGCTTCGCCGGCCAGGTCGACGGGCTGGTACGCCGCATGCAGGCCGAGCTCGGCGGCGAAGCCACCGTGGTCGCCACCGGCGGGCTCGCCGGCGCGGTGCTGGAGGCGTGCGAGACCGTCCAGCACCACGAGCCCTGGCTCACCCTCTACGGGCTGCGCATGATCTTCGACCGCAACGCCGAGGCGGGGGCACGGTCGCCTGAAGCGCGCGGGGCCGCACGCGCTTCAGGCGCCCGTGCCGCG
>DASUZB010000154.1:0-4381 GCA_036377075.1 Actinomycetes bacterium
TGCTCCCGTCGCCGCGCCGCCGGCCGTGCCTCCGCGACGGCCTGCTGGTACAGCCGCTCCAGGCCTTTGGCTGCCTGGTCCCAGCTCAGCCGCATCCAGGCCCAGGCGCGCCCGTTGGCGCCGCAGCGCGCGGCCTGCTCCGGGTCGCTGGCGAAGTGGAGCACGGCGCTGGCGAGCGGGCCGGGCGCGAGCGGGACGACCAGCCCGGCGCCGGCCGCGGCGACCTCGCGGTGCAGGGCGACGCCCTCGGAGACGACCACCGGGATGGCGGCGGCCATCGCCTCCGCCACCGCCACGCCGAAGCTCTCGTCCTCCGACGCCAGCACCATGACCCGCGACCGGCCCAGCAGGGCGGCTTTGGCCGCCCCGGTGACCAGGCCGAGGAACGAGACCCGCCCGGCCAGCCCGAGGCGGGCCACGCGGGCGCGCACGCCGGCGCCGATCCCCTCGTCGTCCGGGCCGGCCACGGCCAGGTGGGCGCCGGGCTCCGCGGCGGCGACCTCGGCGAACGCCTCGACCAACAGGTCGAGGCGCTTCTTGGCGGTGAGGCGGCCGAGGAAGGTCACCAGCGTGCGGCCGGCCAGCTCGGGGTGGCGGGCGGCGAGCCCGCCGTCGTCCGCCAGCCGCCGCACCGGCGGCCGGTCGACCCCCGGCGGCACCACGAACCCGCGCGGGCCGTGACCGAGGTGCCGGGCGGCGTGCGCGAGCTCCTCGACCGAGGTGTAGTGCATCGCCGCCGCTCGCCGCAGTGCCCGGCCCTCGAGCAGCAGGGTGTAGGCGGCCTTGCGCCGCGGGCGGTGGGCGAGGTGCCAGGGGTCCAGGGTCCCGTGCGGGCTGATCACGTAGGGCACCCGCGCACGGCGGCAGCAGCGCGACGCCCACCAGGTATGGAACAGGTACAGGCTGTGGACGTGGACCACGTCGAACTCGCCCACCCGGCGCCGCAGCCAGCGGCCGAGGCCCGCGGACGCGGCCCAGCCGCGCGGCGGGTGCAGCCGGCGGCGCACCACGGTCACGCCGGCCTCGATGGCCTCACCGGCGCCCTCGGGATCGGTGGTGAGCAGCTCGACGTGGTGGCCGCGGGCGGCCAAGGCCCTGCACATCCTCGGCACCACGACGCTCGGGCCGCCGTAGCGGGGGTCGAGGCTGCCGACCACGTGGAGGATCCTCATCCGCCGCCCAGCAGGGCAGCCCGCAGGCGCTCGGCGAACGCCTCCTCCGTCCAGCGCGCCTCGAAGGCCGCGCGCGCGGCGCGGCCGGTGCGGCGCCACAGCTCCCGGTCGGTGAGCAGGTGCACCATGGCGTCGGCGAGGTCGCGCAGGTCGTCCGGGTCGACGGCCAGCCCGGTGACGCCGGGCTCGACCACCTCGGAGGCGGCCGTGCCGCCGGCCACCACCGACGGCAGGCCGTGGGCCATGGCCTCCAGGTAGACCAGGCCGAAGCCCTCCTGGGTGGAGGGCAGGGCGAGCAGGTCGGAGCTGGCGTAGAGGCGCTTGAGGGCGGCGTCGTCGACCGACCCGAGGAACCGCACCCGCTCGCCGACGCCGAGCGAGCGTGCCAGCGCCTCCAGGCGCGGACGGTCGGAGCCGTCGCCGACGACGCGCAGCACCGCGGTGGGCAGCTTCTCGAGCACGTGGGGGAACGCCTCGACCACCCGGTCGACGCCCTTGTCACGGTCGAGCGTCTCCAGCCTGGCGACGGTCAGCACGGCGCCGCCGCCGGTCGGCTCGCGGCGCGGCACGACGCCCCGCGTCCAGTCGTCGGAGAGCGCCGCCCCGACGACCACCACCGGCGCATGGTCGTCGCCGTTGGCCGCGTCCATGCGCCGCGCCACGAAGCGGGTCAGCATCAGGATGGCGTCGCAGCGGCGCAGGGCGTCGCGCTTGGCCCACGAGAGCGGCTCCCAGACCTCGTAGCCGTAGGCGACCACCAACGCCCTGGCGCGTGGCCGCAGCCGCCCCACCACCAGCTGCAGCCGGGCGAGGTGCAGGTGGGTGTAGACGATCACGTCGGGTCGCCGGCGCAGCGCCTCCCACAGCACCCTGGCGCCGAACCGGACCAGGCCGCGGCGCACCACCATGCTCGCGCCCATGTGGCCGGTGGCCTCGACGAAGCGGCGCTGCGGCGCGCCGCGGGAGATGGTGCGGACCTGCGGCTCGAACCCGTCCCTCGCGCGCAGCGCGCGCCGGATCAGCAGCTCGTAGCGGCCCACCCCGCCGCGGGAGCCGTGCTGCACCACCAGCACCCGCGGGCTCACCGTGCCGCCCCGTCGCGATCCTTGCGGGCGCGCAGCTCCCAGCTCGACGCCCAGAGCTGGCTCGCCCCCGGCAGGCGCAGCAGCTGCGGCACCAGCCCGGCGAAGCCGAGGCGGCGCGAGAGCGGCACCCCGCCCATGCGCCACACCCGCTCCACGGTGAAGCCCGCGTCGGCGAGCAGCTGCGGCGCGGTGCGCCGGGTGAAGCCGCGCACGTGGGTGTAGTCGGCCCAGACGGCCCGCGGCCTGGCCATCACCACCGAGGCGACCACCACCCCGCCCGGGCACAGCACCCGCCAGACCTCGCGGGCCAGCCGCTCCGGCCGGACGAGGTGCTCGAAGACGTCCTTGGCGAGCACCGCGTCGAAGCTCCCGTCGGCATAGGGCAGCGGCCCGGCGTCCAGGTCGGCCCTGACCACCGTCTCGGTCGCGGCCGCCAGCGCCAGCGCGCCAGGGTCGAGGTCGACGCCGTGCACCCTGACCTCGGGCGAGGGCCGTTGCCGGCCGAGGTCGCCGGCGCCGCAGCCGACGTCGAGGACGCGCCGGGCGGTCCCGAAATGCCCGAAGTACATGGCGTACACGTCGCGCGCGCGGCCATGGGCGGCGCCTCCGGAGGGGTCCGGGGGGGCGAGAAGCGCCCCCCCGGTGAACAGGGCCCTCACCGGCCACCGTTCCACGGCGATCGGCCCCGGGAGCCGAAGTACCGCCGCACCTCGTCGGCGACCAAGGCGATCTGGGCCGGTCGCAGCTCGGGGTACATCGGCAGCGAGAGCATGCGCCCGGCCAAGCGCTCGGCCTGGGGGAAGTCGCCCTGCTTGTGGCCGAGGTCGCGGTAGGCGGGCTGCAGGTGGATCGGGACGGGGTAGTGCACGCCGGTCTGGATGCCGGCCGCGGCGAGGTGGGCGCGGAGCGCGTCCCGCTCGGCGGTCTCGACCACGAACAGGTGGTACACGTGGTTCGAGAAGGGCGCGTGCTCCTGGAAGACGAGGTCGCCGATGCCGGCCAGGAGCCTGCGGTACGTCTCGGCGTGGCGCGCCCTCGCCTCGTTCCAGCGCGGCAGGTGGCGGAGCTTGACCAGCAGCACGGCCGCCTGCATGGTGTCCAGCCGCGCGTTCAGGCCCTTCTCGACGTGCTGGTACTTGGCCCGCTCGCCGTAGTTGCGCAGGCGCCCGACGCGCTCGGCCAGGTCGCCGTCGGCGGTGGTGACGATGCCGCCGTCGCCGCAGGCGCCGAGGTTCTTGGAGGGGTAGAAGCTGAAGCAGCCGACGGTGCCGAGCTTGCCGCAGGAGCGGCCCTTGTACTTGGCCCCGTGGGCCTGGGCGGCGTCCTCGACGACGTGCAGCCCGTTGGCCTGGGCAAGGTCGAGCACCGGGTCGAGGTCGGCGGCCTGCCCGGTCAGGTGGACCGGGACGATCGCCCTGGTCCGGGTGGTGACCGCCCGGCCGACCTGGTCGACGTCGAGCTGGTAGGTGCGAGGGTCGCAGTCGACCAGCACCGGCCGGGCACCCACCGCGCTGACCGCCAGCGCCGTGGCGATGTAGGTGTTGGCCGGCAGGATCACCTGGTCGCCGGGACCGACGTCGAGCGCCATCAGGGCCAGCCGCAGGGCGTCCAGGCCGGAGCTGGTGCCGACCGCGTAGCGCACGCCGATGAACTCGGCGAAGGCGCGCTCGAACTCGGTCACCTGCGGACCGAGGATGAACTTGGAGGAGAGCAGGACGTCCTCCATCGCGGTCGACAGCTCGGCGGCGATCGAGCGCTGCTGCGCGGCCATGTCCACGAACGGCACCCTGACCGTCTGGCCGGCTGCCACCGACGGCGTCTCGCGCAGGGGGTTCAAGCGACCACCTCCCTGGTGCTGCCGCCGGCGCGGATGGAGGCGGCGGCAGCCTCGAGGGTTCGCACCACCCCGACCGCGAAGGGCCCGTCGGAACGCTCCACCCGACCGCCCCGGACCGCCTCGAGGAAGTGCCTCGCCTGCGCCTTCAGCGGCTCCTCGGAGCGGACCTTCGGCAGGCGGATGTCGCCGTCCCAGGTCGACAGGCGCAGGAACTCGCCGAAGTCGCCGTAGTCCTGCACCGCGCTCGCGCCCTTGTCGAAGATGGCCAGCGGCGCGGTGAACTGCAG
>DASUZB010000155.1:0-9558 GCA_036377075.1 Actinomycetes bacterium
CCCCCGTCTCCGGCGTGCTCAAGTCCATCAAGGTCGGCGAGGACGAGACCGTCCAGGTCGGCGCCGAACTCGCCGAGATCGAGCAGGACGGCCAGGAAGGCGGCACCCAGGGCGCCGAGGCCGAGCCAGTCCAGGAGGCCGAGCCGGCCGAGGCCGGCGGGGATCAGGCCACCGAGGAGGCCGCCCAGGGGGAGACCCGCGCCGAGGAGACCGCCCCGCCGGAGCAGCGCGAGGCCGTGGCCGAGACCGAGGAGCCGGCCGAGGCCGCCGAGGCCGCCGAGGCGGAGGGCGAGGGCGAGCAGGCGCCACCGCCGGCCGGCGCCAAGGGCGGTGACGGTGGCGTCACCACGGTGACCATGCCGGAGCTGGGCGAGTCGATCACCGAGGGCACGATCACCCGCTGGCTGAAGCAGGAGGGCGACCGGGTCGAGGCCGACGAGCCCCTGTTCGAGATCTCCACCGACAAGGTCGACACCGAGGTCCCCTCCCCCGTCTCCGGCGTGCTCAAGTCCATCAAGGTCGGCGAGGACGAGACCGTCCAGGTCGGCGCCGAGCTCGCCGAGATCAGCGGCGAGGGCGGGGGCGCCGCACCCGCCGCCCGCGAGGCCGCGCCCGCGGAGGAGAAGCCCGCGGAGGCGCGCGCCCCGGCCCAGGCCGAGGAGGGGTCCGCCGCCGAGCGCCAGCCGGCCGAGCCGGCCGGCGGCGACGGCCGCGCCGCCGCGGTGGTCTCCCCGCTGGTCCGCCGCCTCGCCCGCGAGCACGACGTCGACCTCGGCCAGGTCAGGGGGACCGGGTCGGGCGGCCGGGTGCGCCGCGAGGACGTCGAGGCCTACCTGGCGCAACGCGGCAAGGCACCGGCCGAGCAGCCGGCGGCTGCGGCGCCCGCCGACGGCAAGGCCGCCGCGGCCGCCAGGCCGGCGGCGCCGGCCGCCGTGCCGCTGGCCAGCGGCCTCCGCGAGGAGGTCGCCCCGGCGACCCGCCTGCGGCGTATCATCGCCGACCGCATGGTCAGCTCCCTGCAGACCAGCGCGCAGCTCACCGCGGCGGTCGAGATCGACATGACCAAGGTGATGCGGCTGCGCGAGAAGGCCAAGGCGGACTTCAAGCAGCGCGAGGGCGTCAGCCTGTCGCCGTTGCCGTTCTGCATCCAGGCGGTGATCGCCGCGATCCGCACCTACCCCAACGCCAACTCCGCCCTCGACCAGGACATGCGCCTGCACGTCTACCAGGACGTGAACATGGGCATCGCGGTCGACACCCCCAAGGGGCTGTTCGTGCCGGTGATCCGCAACGCCGACCGGCTCAACCTTTCGGGCCTGGCGCGGGCGATCGCCGACGTCGCCAAGCGCACCCGCGAGGGCAAGGTCGACCCGGGCGAGCTGAGCGGCTCCACCTTCACAGTGACCAACACCGGCAGCGTCGGCACCGTGTGGGACACGCCGATCATCAACCAGCCCAACGCCGCCATCTTCGCCACCCCGGCGATCGTCAAGCGGCCGGTGGTGGTCGACGACCCCGACCTGGGCGAGATCATCGCGGTGCGGCACATGATGTACGGGATCATCACCTACGACCACCGCATCCTGGACGGGGCGGACGCCGCCCGCTTCCTGCAGCGGGTCAAGCAGGTCCTCGAGGCCGCCGACTTCGCCGGCGAGCTGGGCCTGGCCCCCGAGGACGCCGGGAGGTGAGCGCGGTGGAACCGCTCTGGCTGGTGCGCGCCGGCACGGTCGCCTACCGGCGCGCCTGGGCGTGGCAGCGCGCCCTGGCCGACCGGCGCGCCGCCGGCGACGTGCCCGACGTGGTGCTGCTGCTCGAGCACCCGCACGTCTACACCCTGGGCAAGCGCAGCACCGGCGCCGACGTCCTCGCCAGCCCCGAGTGGCTCGCCGCCAGCGGCGCCGAGGTGGTCCGCTCGGACCGCGGCGGCCAGACCACCTACCACGGCCCCGGCCAGCTGGTCGGCTACCCGATCGTGCGCCTGCGCCCCGAGCCGGACGTGCTGCGCTTCGTCGGCCAGGTCGCCGGCGCCCTCGCCGGCGTCGCCGGCGAGCTGGGGCTGGAGGCGCGCGTCGAGGGCGGCCTGCGCACCGGCGTGTGGGTCGGCGACGCCAAGCTGGCCGCCATCGGCATGCGCGTCTCGCGCGGCGTGACCAGCCACGGCTTCGCCCTCAACTGCGCCACCGACCTGGCCAGGTTCGGCGCGATCGTGCCCTGCGGCATGCCGGAGGTGGCGGCCTGCTCCCTCTCCGGGCTGCTGGGCCGCACCGTCGGCGTCGACGACGCGTTGCCGCTGGTCGAGCGGCACCTCGCCGAGCGCCTCGGCCGTGCCCCGGTCGCCGTGGATCCCGCTACCCTTGACCTGCCGGCCGCCGACTACTGGCCGGACGATCCGCGCGGGGCGGCGACGGCCGCCCCGCGGCGAGCCGCCCCGGAGACGATCCATGCCTGACCCCGTCATCCCGCCCGGTGCCCGCACGCTGAGCGTGCTGCCGACCGGGCCGGCGCACGTCCCCGGCGGACGCAAGCCGCCCTGGCTCAAGGTGAAGGCCAGCCTCGGCCCCAACTACCGCGAGCTGAGGCAGCTGATGCGCGACTCCGAGCTGCACACCGTCTGCGAGGAGGCCGGCTGCCCCAACATCTTCGAGTGCTGGGAGGCACGCGAGGCGACCTTCCTGATCGGCGGCGAGGACTGCACCAGGAACTGCCCGTTCTGCCAGATCCACACCGCCCGGCCGAAGGAGTACGACACCGACGAGCCGCGCCGGGTGGCCCACGCGGTCGCCCGCATGGGCCTCAACTTCGCGGTGATCACCGGCGTCGCCCGCGACGACCTGGACGACGGGGGCGCCTGGCTGTTCGCCGAGTCGGTCCGGCAGGTCCGCGAGCTGCTGCCGACCTGCGGCGTCGAGGTGCTGATCCCCGACTTCCGCGGCAAGCCCGAGCACCTCCGGGTGGTCACCGACGCCCGCCCCGACGTGCTCGGCCACAACCTCGAGACCGTCCCGCGGCTGTACCGCAGGATCCGGCCCGGCTTCCGCTACGAGCGCTCCCTCGAGCTGCTCGCCCGGGCGCGGGCGTGGCTGCCCGCCGGGCACGCCACCAAGTCCAACCTCATCCTGGGCATGGGCGAGCAGCGCGAGGAGGTCGTCGGCGCCCTCCACGACCTGCGCGAGGCCGGCGTGGAGCTGCTCACCATCACCCAGTACCTGCAGCCCACCCAGCAGCACCTGGCGATCGACCGCTACGTCCACCCCGACGAGTTCGCCGAATGGAAGTCGCTGGCGGAGGCGCTCGGCTTCGTCCACGTCGAGTCCGGGCCGCTGGTGCGCTCGAGCTACCACGCCGGCGAGATGCACAAGGCGGCCGTTCGCAAGCAGCGCGGCGAGCTGCCCGGCTGGGCGGTGGCGGCCGGCGGCTGAGACCACCGTGCCCGCGCGCTGGGCCCGCACCGGGCTCGCCCTGCTCGCCGTCGCCCTGACCGCCTGGCTCGGGGTGCGCGCGGTGGCCGCCTTCGACGTCGGCCGCCACCGCGCCGAGGCGAGCGCGCTGCTGCGCTCACCCGACCTGCGCACCTTCGACCTGCCGCCGTTCCCGACGGGGAGGGCGGAGGGGATCTCCGGCCGCTTCCAGCACCGGCCGGACGGCTGGCTCTCGGTGGTGACCCTGCGCGGCCTGCCGCCGGTCAGCGGGGACGACCGCTACCTCGTGTTCATGCGCAACTGGGGCGGTTGGGCGCTGGCCGGCGCGGTGCGGCCGGACGCGCGCGGCCAGGCGCAGGTCCGCTACGCGGCGGAACCGCGCGCCCGCACGATCTACGAGGTGATCGTCACCCGCGGCGTCGACGACGCCGCCAACATCCCGCACGGCGAGCCGCTGCTGCGCTGGTACGATCGCTCGCGCGCGCCGCCCCGGGCGGGGCCGTTCGACTTCGACAACCCGCTGTCCTGACGGCGCGCGGCGGCGTTAACGGGCGTGAAACATCCAGGCAACCGCCCGGCAAACGCCCGTTGCTAGCGTCGCCGCAAATTTGGGCCACCTACCTCAAGGAGGCAAGCCGCGTGACGGAATCGGTCGGTGACGTTCTCAGCATGGTCCGGGACAACGGGGTCCAGATCGTCGACCTGCGGTTTGCGGACCTGCCCGGCCTGATGCAGCACTTCTCGATCCCCGCCGGGGAGCTGACCGAGGAGGGCTTCGAGGAGGGCTACGGCTTCGACGGCTCCTCGATCCGAGGGTTCCAGGAGATCCAGGAGTCCGACATGCTCCTGTTCCCGGACCCGACCACCGCCGTGCTCGACCCCTTCGCCCAGCACCCGACGCTCGTGCTGAACTGCTTCGTCGGTGACCCGGTGACCGGCGAGGCCTACAGCCGCGACCCGCGCAACATCGCCCGCAAGGCCGAGGCCTACCTGCGCGGCACCGGCGTGGGCGACACCGCCTACTTCGGGCCGGAGTGCGAGTTCTACATCTTCGACTCGGTCCGCTTCCACCAGGACCAGCACTCCGCGTTCCACTACGTCGACGCGGTCGAGGGCCAGTGGAACTCCGGCGCCGAGGAGGGCGGCCGCAACCTCGGCTACAAGCCCCGCTACAAGGAGGGCTACTTCCCGGTCCCGCCCACCGACCACTACCAGGACCTGCGCTCGGAGATGGTGCTGACGCTGATCCGCTGCGGCATCGACGTCGAGGTCCACCACCACGAGGTCGGCACCGCCGGGCAGGCCGAGATCGACATGCGCTACGACACCCTGCTGCGCATGGCCGACAAGGTGATGCTCTACAAGTACGTGGTCAAGAACGTCGCCAGGCGCGCCGGCAAGACCGCCACCTTCATGCCCAAGCCGATCTTCGAGGACAACGGCTCCGGCATGCACACCCACCAGAGCATCTGGTCGAACGGCGAGCCGCTGTTCTACGACGAGGCGGGCTACGCCGGCCTCTCCGACATGGCCCGCTACTACATCGGCGGGCTGCTCGCCCACGCCCCGTCGATCCTCGCCTTCGCGGCGCCGACCACCAACAGCTACCGCCGCCTGGTGCCCGGCTACGAGGCGCCCGTCAACCTGGTGATGTCGCAGCGCAACCGCTCGGCCTGCGCCCGCATCCCGGTCTACTCCCGCAGCCCCAAGGCCAAGCGGGTGGAGTTCCGCCCGCCGGACCCGTCCTGCAACCCGTACCTGGCGTTCAGCGCCATGCTGATGGCCGGCCTCGACGGGGTGCGCAACAAGACCGAGCCGCCGCCCCCGATCGACAAGGACCTCTACGAGCTGCCGCCCGAGGAGATGGCCGAGGTCGCCCTGGTGCCGAACTCGCTCGAGGCCGCCCTCGGCGCCCTCGAGCGGGACCACGACTTCCTGCTCGAAGGCGACGTCTTCACCCCCGACGTGATCGACACCTGGCTCGAGTACAAGCGCAGCAACGAGCTCGACGCCGTCCGCCTGCGCCCGCACCCCTGGGAGTTCCACCTCTACTACGACATCTAGCAGATCGAGGGGCCTGACCAGCGCCAACGCCGGCCAGCTCCCCCCAGGCAGCCGTCAGGCCGTCGACCTTCCCAGCGCCACTCCGCGCCTGGTCGACGGCCTGACGCGTCCACTGCTCGCTGCTCGCCGCTCGCCGCCGCTCTGGAACGAGGCCGCGAGGACCTGGCCGGCGACTACGTGGACGAGGCAAGGAGCGCCTTGGAGGTCGCCTACCACCCACGAGGATGAGACGACTGGTTCCTGGCCGTCCCATGTGGGTACGCAGAGCCCCATGCAGGTCGGCAACCTCGTGGTCAGCCCCATCTCGGACGGCACGTTCGTCGCCCTCCCGGGCTACTTCGGTGACCACGCCACCGCCGAGGGCCACGGCGACCTGTTCGACCGTCGCGGCCAGGCTTGGCTGCCGATCGGCTGCTTCCTGGTCCACAGCGGGGACCGGTACGTCCTGGTCGACGCCGGCATGGGGCCGACCGAGATGTCCGCCGGCGACGAGGACGACCCCTGCCGCCTGTTCGGCGGCCAGCTGCCAGTCGGCCTGCGGGCCTTGGGGGTCGCGCGGGACGAGGTCACCGACGTGGTCTGCACCCACCTGCACCCCGACCACGTGGGCGGGCTGTTCGACCTGGAGTCGAGGCCGCGGTTCCCGAACGCGACCATCTGGTTCGGTGCGGGCGACTGGCGCTACTTCATCGAGGGGCGCGAGGACCCGATCATCCAGCCCCACGTCCACCATGGCTTCCGCGGCCACGCCGGCGACGCCCGCCTGCGGCCGATCGACCACGACACCACGGTCGCGCCGGGCATCACGGCGATCCAGGCGCCGGGGCACACGCCCGGCCACCTGTGCGTCGTGGTCGCCTCGGACGACCAGCGGGCGCTCCTCCTCGGCGACGCGGTCACCTGCCCGGTGCAGCTGGACGAGCCGACCTGGCAATCCATCGGCGACGTCGACCCGGACCTCGCCAACCGCACCCGCGAGCGCCTCTGGCGCGAGCTCGAGGGCGAGGACGTCACCGGCGCCGGCGCCCACTTCCCGGAGCTGAAGTTCGGCCGCGTCTTCGAGGGCGACGGCAAGCGCTGGTGGACCTGACGCCGTCCTGGCCGTGCGGCACAATCCCCGTGTCGGGTCGGGACGGCGAGGGCGGGTCGTGATGGTGACGTTGAGGAGCGCGGCGGAGATCGAGGCGCTGCGTGAGGCGGGCCGGGTGGTCGGCCGCACGCTGCAGCGGGTGGTCGGGGAGGCGAAGCCGGGCGTGCGGCTGTCACGGCTCGACGAGGTCGCGGCGCAGAGCATCAGGGAGCAGGGGGCCAAGCCGTCGTTCCTGCACTACCACCCGGGGTTCGCGCCGTACCCGTTCCCGGCAGTGGTGTGCCTGTCGGTCAACGAGGTGGTCGTCCACGGGATCCCGGACGGCCGCGTGCTGCGCGACGGCGACGTGCTCTCGGTCGACTGCGGAGCGGTGCTCGGCGGCTACCACGGCGACGCCGCCGTGACCGTCGCGGTCGGGCACGCCGACGAGCGCGCCGAGCGGCTGATCGACACCACCCGCGCCGCGCTCGACGCGGGCATCGCCGCCGCCGTGGTCGGCGCGCGCATGGGCGACGTGGCGCACGCCGTGGAACGCGTCGGGCGCGGGGCGGGCTACGGCATCCTCGCCGACCACGGCGGCCACGGCGTCGGCCAGGCGATGCACGAGGACCCGACGGTGCCGAACGTCGGCCGGCCGGGGCGGGGCCTGCCGCTGCGCGAGGGGCTGGTGATCGCCATCGAGCCGATGTTCCTCGAGGGCGGCGGGGACGGCTACCGGCTGCTCGCCGACGGCTGGTCGGTGGCGACCGGCGACGGCAGCCGCGCGGCCCACTGGGAGCACACCATCGCAATCACCGCCGACGGGCCGCGCGTGCTGACCGCGCCCTGAAGCAGTTCCTCCCGCCGGGGCCGTGTCCGGCGTGTCATGGCGCCAGCCCATCGCGTGGCTCGTAACGGTCGAACGGTACGAACCTATCGCGATCCGGTCGGACTCCGCACCGCACCGGTCTTCCCGCGCGACGCCGGCCGTAACCGCCTCAGGCGTCGGCCAGCGCGACGGCGATCTCGCCGGCCAGGCCGGCGTTCGCCTCCAGCAGGGCGAGGTTCGCCTCGAGGCTGCGGCCGCCGGTGCGCCGGTGCATCCAGTCCAGCTCGAACGGGGTGCGGGCCTTGCCGGTCGCGCCGGCGTCCCTGGCCGCCTCGGTGCCGGCGGCGGCGAGCTCCGCCAGCTCGTCGGTGTCCATGGCGGCGGCGGCCGGGCACTCCTGGGCGATCACCAGGGCGCCGGGAGAGCCGATCGCGTCCCGCGCGCGTACCAGCTCGACGACCTCGGCGACCTCGTCGGCCACGTGCTCCAGGGGCAGGCGGCCGCGGGCCAGGAAGTTGGGAAGCCGGTCGGTGCGGTAGCCGACCAGCAGCACGCCGTGGGTCTCCAGCCACTCCAGCGTGCCGGCCGCGTCGGTCACGTGCTTGGGGCCGGAGCAGACGACCACCAGGCGCGAGCGGGCGAGCTGCGGCAGGTCGGCGGAGATGTCGGGGCCGCCGCCGAAGTGGACGCCGCCGATGCCGCCGGTGGCCATGACGCTGATCCCGGCCGCCTCGGCGGCGAAGGCGGTGGCCGAGACGGTGGTGGCGCCGTCGAGCTTGCGCGCCACCACGTAGGGCAGGTCGCGGACGGTCACCTTCCAGGTCGAGCGGTGCGTGGCCAGGGCGCGCATCTGCTCCTCGTCGGCGCCGACGACGATGCGGCCGCCGAGGACGCCGACCACGGCCGGGACGGCGCCCGACTTGTCGACGGCCAGCGTCTGGGCCTCGGCGCACTCGAGGTTGGCAGGGGCTGGCAGGCCGTGCACGAGCACGCTGGACTCCAGGGCGACCACGGCGTTCGCGGTCGCGATCCGGTCGGCGATCACGATTGGTCGGTCCATGTGGCGAGAATCCATGGTGGCGAGGACGCTCCCATCGCTCGATAGCGCTTGATCTGGTTGGAACGGCGATGTCGGCCAAGGGTATCCAACTCATGGGGGTGCCGGGCAGGGGTCAGCCCTGGCTCCCATCGTCCCAGAAGCGGGCCATGACGACCCGCCGCGACCGGCGGGTCGCGCGGCGGTAGGCCTCCAGCAGGCGCTGGCGGCCGGGCGCCGGCTCCCCCATCGCCTGGGCGAGCCGCTCGAGGACCACCTGGTCGGTGGGCAGGGAGTCGACCGGGCGGCCGGTCACCAGGTAGGCGGCGTTGCGGATGCGTAGGCAGAGGCGGTACGCGTCGGCCAGCCAGGCGGCTTCGGTGGCGTCGAGCGCGCCCTGTTCCTGGAGCGCGGCCAGGGCGGCGAGGGTGCCGGGCTGGCGCACGCCCGGGTGGTCACGGCCATGCCGGAGCTGCAGCAGCTGGACGGTCCACTCCACGTCCGCCAGGCCGCCGGGGCCGAGCTTGACGTGCAGGCGCGGGTCGGCGCCCGCGGGCAGGCGCTCGGCCTCGACGCGGGCTTTGGTGCGGCGGACGGCGGCGACCAGCTCGGGGTCGAGCCGTTCGGGCCACACCCACCCGGCCGCCGCCCGGCACCACGCCACCCCCAGCCCCCGGTCGCCGGCGACCGGCCGCGCCTTGACCAGCGCCTGGAACTCCCACGGCTGCGCCCACCGCTCCCAGTACGCCACGTAGGAGGCAAGCGTCCGCGACAACGGCCCGTTGCGCCCCTCCGGCCGCAGGTTGGCGTCCACCCGGAAGCACGACCCCTCCGGCGTCACCGCCCCCAACCCCGAAAGCAGCCCCCGCACCACCCCGGCCGCCGCCCCCGCCGCCGCCTCCTCGCCGGCGCCGGGCAGGGGCTGGTGGCAGAACACCACGTCGACGTCGGAGACGTAGTTGAGCTCCGCCCCGCCCAGCTTGCCCATCCCCACCACCGCCAGCCGCGCCACCCCACCCCCACCCGCCGGCGGGTCGGCCCCCGCCGCGTCCTCGCCGACCAGCACCCCGCTGCCCCGCGCGGCCACCACCAGCCCCGCCTGCAGGCACGCCTCCGCCAGCCACGCCAACTCCACCCC
>DASUZB010000156.1:0-27438 GCA_036377075.1 Actinomycetes bacterium
AACCGGGCGTCGGGGGCGACGCCCTGGAACTTGTTCAGGTCGAGCAGTCCGCCCGGCGTCCGGCCGGCGATGATGCCGGCCATGTGGGTGCCGTGGCCGAAGGTGTCCTGGTTGCGCAGGTCGCCGCGGCCGTTCTCGAACGACAGGTCGGGGCCGTAGAGGACCTTGTTGCCGCGCAGGCCGTCGACCTCCACCACGCCGGAGTCGAGCAGGGCGACGTCGACGCCCTTGCCGGTGAAGCCGTCGTTCCAGTAGTCGCCGGCGCCGGTGACCTCCTGCGCCACCCCGTACATGCTGCTGGTGGAGGTGGTGGGGTCGAAGCCGTCGATGCTCGACAGCCGCAGCGGCTGGTCGACGGTGACGGAGCGGACGGCGCGGCTGGCCCGCAGGCTGGCCAACGCGGCCCTGGGGACCTCGGCGGCGAACCCGTCGATGATGCCGAGTTGCCGGCCGACGGTGCCGCCGGTCCGCTCGACCAGTGCCTCCGGCACGCCGCCGGCGCCAGGGGCCTGGCGCACGATCACCGGGACGAGCCCGTTCGGGACCCCGCCGGCCGCCGGTGCCTGGCGGCCGCCGAGCATCGTGGCGACCAGCACGGCCGCGAGCACGGCAAGGACCGGCCTCGTGGCCGACCGGCGCCAGGCCGCTCGCCCGCGACCCGGCCTGCGTGGTGGTGTGCCCCCCATACCGCGCTCCCTCCCTACCGGTCGGTGGCCCACTCGCCCCCGCCTGGACCGTCCGGGACCGCCCGGACGGGTCGCTGGTACGTACGCCACAGCGCGCAAAACGCTGTACGTAGTTCTTCTGCCACTGAACGTGGCGTTCGATAGTGCGAAGGGATGGTTCTCCGCAGCCGGGGTGACTAGTCAGCCGCGCCGTCGTGGGCGCGTCGCGCCCAGGCGGCCGGCGTCGCGCCCAGGCGGCCGGCGTGGTGCGCATCGCCGCGGCGAGCGCCGTTCGGGGGCGGAACCGGCTCGCCCTGCTCGCGCAGGCCTGGGTGGCGGCGGCCGCCCGCGGCGGCGCGGCAGCGGCGACGGCGTGGTGCGGCGGCGCGGCGTGCTCGGGTCCGCGCCCGAGCGGGGACCGCCGGGCGCGGGCCGGCCGCTCAGGGGGCGGGGAGCTCGCCCGAGCCGCGCGGTACCAGGCGGGTCGGGACGACCTGCTGCCGCGGCGGGCTGCGGTCGCCGTCCAGGCGGGCGAAGAGCAGCTCGGCGGCGGTGCGCCCGAGCGTGGTGGGGTCCTGCGCGACCACCGAGACGGCCGGGTCCAGCAGGTCGGCGAGGAGGAAGTCGTCGAAGCCGACCAGGGCGACGCGGTGCTGCTGCCCGCGCTGCCGCAGCCCCTTGACGGCGCCGATGGTGACCAGGTTCTGGCCGGTGAACAGCGCCGAAGGGGGGTCGGGCCGTGCCAGCAGGTCGAGCAGCGCCGCCCGGGCCGCCTCGATGCTGGACAGGTCCTGGCGCACCAGGGCCGGGTCGTGGGGGATGCCCTCGGCGGCGAGGCCGTCGAGGTAGCCGAGGCGGCGTTCCTCCGCGGTCCAGATCGTGCGCAGGTCGCCGAGGAAGGCGATGCGCCGGTGGCCGTGGGCGGCGAGGTGCCGCACCGCCTGGCGGGCACCGGCGCGGTTGTCGACGATGACGCTGTCCACCTCGCCGAAGGCGGCCGGCCGGTCGACGCAGACCAGCGGCGTGCCGAGCCGTTCGCGCTCCGAGAGGTGGCCGTGCTCGCGGCCGGACGGCGCCACGATCAGGCCGTCGACGCGGCGGGCGACGAAGGCCCGCAGCAGCTCGCCCTCCCTGGCGGGGTCCTCGTCGCTGGAGCCGGCGAACGCCAGCGTGCCGCGCCGCCTGGCGACCTCCTCGACGCCGCGGTGGAGCGCGGAGGAGAAGGGGTTGGCGATGTCCTCGAGCAGCAGCCCGATCGAGGCGGTCTTCTGGTCGGAGCGCCGCAGGCTGCTCGCCGTCAGGTTGTGGCGGTAGTCGAGCAGCCTGACCGCCTCGTCGACGCGGGCGGCGAGCCGTGGCGAGACGCCGGGCTCGCCGTTGACCACGCGGGAGACGGTCTTGAGGCTGACCCCGGCGAGCGCGGCGACGTCGCGCATGGTCGGCGCCCGGCGCGAGGCCTGATCGTCTTCTGGCAACGTTGTCACCATCACGTCTGGATCGTGATCCTTGCTCTGTTGAAGGATCTTACAGCAAATCTCTGTCAGATCTAGACACTTCTTCCGCCGGGATGCTATACCACCTGACAACGTTGTCATAGGTTCCCGCGCGCGCCGTCGTGGCGGGGAAGGGAGAGGTCATGGACAACGGCGTTGCACGGCTCCGCCGCCGGCGGGCCGCGCTGCTCGGCCTCGCGGTCGTGCTGCTGGCGGCCGGCTGCGCCGGCCGGAACGACAACTCGGGTGGCTCCAGTGGCGGTCAGGTCCAGGTCGGGCTGATCACCAAGACGGAGACCAACCCGTTCTTCGTCAAGATGAAGCAGGGGGCCGAGAAGGAGGCGCAGTCCAAGGGCGCCAAGCTGCTGACCGCGGCCGGCAAGTTCGACGGCGACAACGCCAGCCAGGTCACCGCGATCGAGAACATGGTCGCCGCCGGGGTCAAGGGCATCCTGATCACCCCGAGCGACACCAAGGCGATCGTCCCGGCGATCCAGAAGGCGCGCGACAAGGGCGTGCTGGTGATCGCGCTCGACACGCCGACGCAGCCGCAGAGCGCCACCGACGCGCTGTTCGCCACCGACAACTTCAAGGCCGGCGTGCTGATCGGCCAGTACGCCAAGGCGGCGGTGGGCGGCAAGCAGGTCAAGATCGCCACCCTCGACCTCGCCCCGGGCATCTCGGTGGGGGTGCTGCGCCACAACGGCTTCCTGTCCGGCTACGGCGCCGCCAACGTGGACCAGAACGCCGCCCAGCAGGCGACCAGCCCGCAGGTCGTCTGCAGCCAGGACACCGCCGGCGACCAGGCCAAGGGCCAGACGGCGATGGAGAACTGCCTGCAGAAGGACCCGAGCATCAACCTGGTCTACACCATCAACGAGCCGGCGGCCCTGGGCGCCTACAACGCGCTCAAGGCGGCGGGCAAGGAGAAGGGCGTGATGATCGTCTCGGTCGACGGTGGCTGCACCGGCGTCAAGGCGATCCAGGCGGGCCAGATCGCCGCCACCTCCCAGCAGTACCCGCTGAAGATGGCGACGACCGGCGTCGACGCGGTGGTCGACTTCGCCTCGAGCGGCAAGAAGGCCTCCGGCTACACCGACACCGGGGTCACCCTGATCACCGACAAGCCGGTGAAGGGCGTCGACTCCAAGGACACCAAG
Source organism: Actinomycetes bacterium (assembly GCA_036377075.1). Classification (GTDB taxonomy): domain Bacteria; phylum Actinomycetota; class CALGFH01; order CALGFH01; family CALGFH01; genus DASUZB01. The sequence continues at coordinate 3,319 of DASUZB010000156.1, forward strand.
TTCGGTCTGGACAACTGCTGGGGTTGACGGCTCGCCCCACCAGGCGGTAAGGCGGGCCCGGCCACGGCCGGGCCCGCCGGCCCCTCCCACCCTTGCAGGAACGACGACCGGAGGATGTACCCATGGCCAAGGTAACGCCCGCCGAGGAGGCGGAGGCCGCCCGCGCCGAGGCCGCGCCGTCGCTGGCCTCGCGGGCGCTCGCCCTCTCAACCCTCGGTCCGCTGATCGCGCTGCTGCTCGCCGTGGCGTTCTTCACGGCCCAGTCGGCCCGGTTCCTGACCGGAAGCAACCTGTCACTCGTCGTCCAGCAGGTCATGGTCGTCGGCACCCTCGCCATCGGCCAGACCCTGATCATCCTCACCGCCGGGATCGACCTGTCCAACGGCGCGGTGATGGCGTTGGGCAACATCGTCATGACCAAGCTCGCCGTCGACAGCGGCCTGAGCCCGGTGCTGGCGATCGCCCTTGGGCTGGTCGTCTGCGCCGCCTTCGGGATCTTCAACGGCGCGCTGGTGACCGGGCTGCGGCTGCCGCCGTTCATCGTCACCCTCGGCACCCTGAACATCGCCTTCGCCCTCACCCACATCTACTCGGAGGACCAGACGGTCTCGGGGCTGCCTTCGGCGCTGACGTTCTTCGGCGACACCTTCTCCGTCGCCGGCACCGACGTCACCTACGGCACCGTGCTGATGCTGGTCCTGTTCGTGTTCGCGTGGTACGTGCTGCGCCAGACCGCGGCGGGACGGCACGTCTACGCGGTCGGCAACAACCCCGAGGCGGCCCGCCTCACCGGCATCCGCACCCGCCGCCTGCTGCTCGGCGTCTACACCATCGCCGGGCTGATCTACGGCGTCGCGGCGCTGCTGCTGGTCGCCCGCACCAGCGTCGGCGACCCACAGGCCGGACAGACCGACAACCTGGACAGCATCACCGCGGTGGTGCTCGGCGGCACCAGCCTGTTCGGCGGCCGCGGCAGCGTCATCGGCACCCTGATCGGCGCGCTGATCGTCGGCATCGTCCGCAACGGGCTGCAGCTGATGGGCGTCCGTTCCATCTACCAGGTGCTGATCACCGGCATCCTGGTGATCCTCGCCGTCTCGGTCGATCAGCTCGCACGCAGGAGGCAAGCCAGGTGAGCCAGGCAGCCGCGACCATGGCACCAGTCGCCGACAGGAAGCCCACGCCGATCCTCGAGGCCCGCGGCCTGGTCAAGCGCTACGGCCAGGTGACCGCCCTCGACGGCTGCGACTTCGAGCTCCTCCCCAACGAGATCCACGCGGTCATCGGCGACAACGGCGCCGGCAAGTCCACCCTCATCAAGGCGCTGTCCGGGGCGATCGTCCCCGACGCCGGCCAGATCCTGCTCGACGGCGAGCCGGTGCGCTTCCACGGCCCGCTCGACGCCCGCCGCCATGGCATCGAGACCGTCTACCAGGACCTGGCGGTGGCGCCCGCGCTCGACGTCGCCGACAACCTGTTCCTCGGCCGCGAGGTCCGCCGCCCCGGCGTCCTCGGGTCGGTGCTGCGGATGATCGACCACGGCCGCATGCTCGCCGAGTCCCGCCGCCACATGCAGGACCTCAAGATCGGCATCCGCTCGATGAGCCAGGCGGTCGAGACCCTCTCCGGCGGGCAGCGGCAAGGCGTCGCGGTCGCCCGCAGCGCCGCCTTCGCGCGCCACGTCGTGATCATGGACGAGCCGACCGCCGCGCTCGGGGTCAAGGAGACCCACATGGTCCTCGACCTCATCCGCAAGGTCCGCGACCGTGGCCTGCCGGTCATCCTCATCAGCCACAACATGCCCAACGTGTTCGAGGTCGCCGACCGCGTCCACATCCAGCGCCTCGGCCGGCGGGTCGCGGTCATCAGCCCGCACGACTTCAGCATGTCGGACGCGGTGGCGATCATGACCGGCGCGATGGCCGGCGAGGAGGTCACGAGCGAGTAGTGGACCTGCAACCCGGCGCGGTCGCGGTGGTCGGCGAGGCCCTGATCGACCTCGTGCCGCGGGACCAGGACGGCCTGTACCAGGCGGTGCCCGGCGGCAGCCCGGCCAACGTCGCCGTCGGCCTGGCCCGGCTGCAGGTGCCGGCGCGCATGGTCGCGCGCCTGGCCGACGACCCCTTCGGCCGCCGCATCCGCCGCCACCTGGCCGGCAACGGCGTCGACCTCGGCGGCGTGGTGACCGCCGCCGAGCCGACCTCGCTGGCGATCGTCGACGTGGACCGCGACGGCGGCGTGTCCTACGACTTCCGGGTCGACGGCACCGCCGACTGGCAGTGGCGCGACGCCGAGCTCGACCGGGTGCTCGACGGCGGCCTGCTGGCGCTCCACAGCGGCTCGCTCGCGCTCGCCATGGCGCCCGGCGCCGACGCCCTGCTGCGCCTGCTCGAGCGGGCGCGCGGCGCGGTGACGATCTCCTACGACCCCAACTGCCGGCCGCTGCTGATGGGCTCGCCCGAGCGCGCCCTGGAGCGGGCCGAGCGGCTGGTGGCCCTCGCCGACGTGGTCAAGGCGAGCGTCGAGGACGTCGCCTGGCTGCTCCCCGGCCGCGCCGCCGAGGAGGTCGCCGAGGCCTGGCTGGCGCTCGGGCCGGCGCTGGTCGCCATCACCCGCGGCGCCGAGGGGGTGGTGGCGGTCGCCGCCGGCAGCGGGCTGCTGCGCCGCCCCGCCCGGCGGGTCGCGGTGGTCGACACCGTCGGCGCGGGCGACGCCTTCACCAGCGCGCTGCTGGCCGGGCTGTACCGCCGCGGCCTGCTCGGCGCCGAACACCGCGCCGCGCTGCGGGCGGTGGGGGAGGCGACCCTCGGCGAGGTGCTCGACGAGGCGGTGCTCGCGGCGGGGATCACCTGCACCCGCCGCGGCGCCGACCCGCCGGTCCTGAGCGAGCTGCTCGGGTGAGCGCCGGCGGGGTACACCTTGGGCGGCGGCGGTGGGCCGGCGCGAGCTGGGAGGCGACGCGATGAGCGTGAGCGAGCAGGCGGGGCGGCGGCCCGACCCGTCGATGCTGATCGACGTGGAGGAACTGGTCCGGGCCTACTACGAGGAGCGGCCCGACGTCTCGGACCCGGCGCAGCGGGTCGCCTTCGGCACCTCGGGGCACCGCGGCTCGGCGCTGCACCGCTCCTTCAACGAGGCGCACATCCTGGCGACCACCGAGGCGATCTGCCGCTGGCGCCGGCGGCACGGCGTCGACGGGCCGCTGTTCCTCGGCCGCGACACCCACGCGCTGTCGGAGCCGGCCTTCGAGACCGCCGTCGAGGTGCTCGCCGCCAACGGCGTGCAGGTGCTGGTGGACGCGGGCGGCGGCTACACGCCGACGCCGGCGGTCTCGCACGCGATCCTGGTCCACAACCGTGGCCGCGGCACCGGGCACGCCGACGGCATCGTGGTGACCCCGTCGCACAACCCGCCGGAGGACGGCGGCTTCAAGTACAACCCGCCCAACGGCGGCCCGGCCGACAGCGACGTCACCGACGCCATCCAGGAGGAGGCCAACCGCCTGCTCGCCGCCGGCCTCGACGGCGTGCCGCGGGTGGCGTGGGAGCGCGCCGCGCCGGCGCTCGGCCGCCACGACTTCCTCGGCGAGTACGTCGCCGACCTGCCCGCCGTCGTCGACCTCGAGGCGGTCCGCGGCGCCGGGCTGCGGCTGGGCGTCGACCCGCTCGGCGGGGCCAGCGTCGCCTACTGGGGCGCCATCGGCGAGCGCTTCGGGCTCGACCTCACCGTGGTCAACGACCGGGTCGACCCGACCTTCGGGTTCATGCCGCTGGACTACGACGGCAAGATCCGCATGGACTGCTCCTCGCCGTACGCCATGGCCGGCCTGATCGAGCTGAAGGACCGCTACGACGTGGCGTTCGGCAACGACGCCGACGCCGACCGGCACGGCATCGTCACCCGCGGCGCCGGCCTGCTGAACCCCAACCACTACCTCGCCGTCGCGATCGCCTACCTGTTCGGCGGCCGCCGCGACTGGCCGGCCGGGACCGCCATCGGCAAGACGCTCGTGTCCAGCAGCATGATCGACCGGGTCGCCGCCGACCTCGGCCGCCGCCTGGTGGAGGTGCCGGTCGGGTTCAAGTGGTTCGTCGCCGGGCTGCTGGACGGCTCGCTCGGCTTCGGCGGCGAGGAGAGCGCCGGCGCCTCGCTGCTGCGCCGCGACGGCAGCGTCTGGTCGACCGACAAGGACGGCCTCGCGCTGTGCCTGCTCGCCGCGGAGGTGACCGCCACCACCGGCGCCGACCCGGGTGAGCGCTACCAGGAGCTGACCGGGCGCTTCGGCGCGCCCGCCTACCGGCGCGTCGACGCGGCGGCGACGCCGCGGCAGAAGGCCGTGCTGAAGGAGCTGGCCGCCGAGGACGTGCAGGCCTCGGAGCTGGCCGGCGAGCCGATCAGCGAGGTGCTGACCACGGCGCCCGGCAACGGCGCCGCCATCGGCGGGCTCAAGGTGGTCACCGAGCACGGCTGGTTCGCCGCGCGCCCGTCGGGTACCGAGGACGTGTACAAGGTCTACGCCGAGAGCTTCCGCGGCGACGAGCACCTGCAGCGGATCATCGACGAGGCGCAGGCGCTGGTCGCCGCGACCCTCGACGCGGCCGGCGCGACCGGCGCGACCGGCTGAGCCGGGGCTCGAGAGCGAGGCCGGACCCAGGCGGCGCGCGGCCACCAGGAGCCGGGCGGTAGCCCCGGTACACGAGGCCGGCCGGTAGGATGGCCTGGCCGCCCGACCACGAACCAGGAGACGCACGTGCCCACCGACCACGCCCCGGAGCTCGCCACCATCGCCAAGCGCCTCGCCGACGCAAAGGAGTTCCTTTGACGTCGCCGCCAAGCAGCGCGAGGCGGCCACCCTGCGCGAGCAGGCGGCGGCGCCCGACCTCTGGGACGACCCGGATCGGGCGCGCAAGCTGATGCGCCGCCTGGCCGCCGTCGAGGCCGACCTCGACCTGGTCGCCCGGCTCAGCGGCCAGCTCTCCGACCTCGAGACGCTCAACACCCTGGCGTTGGAGGAGGACGACGAGGCGGCGGCCGCCGAGGTCGGCCAGGGCCTCGAGGAGCTGGCCCGCGCCATGGACGAGCTCGAGGTCCTGGCGCTGCTGTCGGGCGAGTTCGACGGCCACGACGCGATCGTCACCATCCACCCGGGCGCCGGCGGGGTCGAGTCCCAGGACTGGGCGGAGATGCTGTGGCGCATGGTGACCCGCTGGGCGGAGCGGCGCGGCTTCAAGGTCACCGTCAACGACTACCAGGAGGGCGACGAGGCCGGCATCAAGTCGGTGACCGTCACGGTGGAGGGCCTCCGCGCCTACGGCCTGCTCTCGGCCGAGGCCGGCACCCACCGGCTGGTCCGCATCTCCCCGTTCGACCAGGCCAAGCGGCGCCACACCTCGTTCGCCGCGGTCGACGTCATCCCGGTGCTCGACGAGGCCGACGCGCCCGAGATCGACGAGAGCGAGCTGCGCATCGACATCTACCGCTCCTCTGGCCCAGGCGGCCAGGGGGTCAACACCACCGACTCGGCGGTGCGCATCACCCACCTGCCCAGCGGCATCGTGGTGGCGGTGCAGAACGAGCGTTCGCAGCTCGCCAACAAGACGATCGCCCTGAAGATCCTCGCCGCCCGCCTCGCCGAGCGCGCCCGCCAGGAGCGCGAGGCGGCCCTGGCGGCGTTGCGCGGCGACCGCGGCGAGATCGCCTTCGGCAACCAGATCCGCTCCTACGTCCTGCACCCCTACCAGATGGTCAAGGACCACCGCACCGACGTCGAGACCGGTAACGTCCAGGCCGTGCTCGACGGCGACCTGGACCGGTTCGTCACCGCCGAGCTACGGCGCCGTGCCGTCAGCAGGAATACCGATAACGGCTGAGCTGGTGGTTTCCCGAGACGCGAATGCAACCCGGAGTGCGTTAACCTGTGCAGCCTGTCCCCGCAACCTTGGCACCCTGGAGCGTCATGTCCGCTACCCACCCCGTGACCGCCACGCCGACGTGCGCGCCGCCCCGGACCGGGGTCGGCGGATGAGCGCGCTGACCGCGATCTACGACCGCTGGCGCCACCTGGTCCACGAGCTCGCCAAGTTCGGCATCGTCGGCGCGATCAACACGGTCCTCGACTTCGGCCTGGCCAACCTGCTCGTCTTCGGCCTGCACTGGAGCCCGCTGGTGGGCAAGGCCGGCTCGGTGGCGGTCGCCGCCACCTCGTCGTACTTCATGAACCGCCACTGGACCTTCCGGCACCGGGCCAGGACCGGCCTCGGCCGCGAGTACGGCCTGTTCTTCGTGCTCAACGGCGTGGGGCTGCTGATCGCCGAGGCGTGCATCTGGACGGTGCACAACGGCATGCACAAGAGCGGCCCCATCTGGTTCAACATCGCCCAGCTCGCTGGCCTGGTGCTCGGCATGGCGTTCCGCTTCACCACCTACAAGCGCTGGGTGTTCGTGCACCCCGACCGGGTCGCCGCCGATACGGCCCAGGAGCGCCAGCCCAGCCGCCGCGCCCGCCGCCAGCGCGAGCCCGCGCTCGTCCCCGACCAGCGCGGCTGAGGCCCAGGCACGACCGCGGCCGCGCCGCTCCGGCGCGGCCGCCGGCCCGCACGAGGTTTGAAAGCGTACGCGCAGGAAAAGACAATCCTGTCAAATCTTTGCCTTCGGCGGAGGTGGTCCGCGTACGTACGGCCCGACCGCGTGAGGCCCAGCCGAACGGCTCGCGCACCGGCGTGGTCACGGTGGCGACCAACTGCTGGTCCTGCAACGCGCTGGTGACGAAGGCGGTGGTGCGCCGCAACCAGCGCCACCGGCACTTCGCCTGGACCTGTAGCCGCTGCGAGGTGGCATGGTCCGGCCCCGGGAGGGAGCTGCCCCCCGCAAGCTGATCCCCGACCGTGAGAGCCCGGGCCGGCCCCCACCGGCCATGGCGCAGCCGGGTTGGCCGGCCGCCGGTCGGCCGCGCGGCCATGAACCCGCCCGCCTGCCGTTAAGATCGTGCCGCCCGGCACGTCGCGGGAGCGGACCGTCAGGCGTCCGCCGGCGCACCGGCCAACAGAGACGAGGCGGCGAGCATGGCGAGGCTGTTCCCGGGCGCGGCCACCTCCCGGGCGACCGGTGCGCGCCCCGCGGACATGCCTGAAGCGCGCGAGGCCCCCGAGGCCGAGCCGGAAGCCGAAGCCCCCGCGGCGGTCCCCGACCGCCGCCCCGCCGCCGTGCTCGCCGCGCTGGTGGTCGCGTACGTGGTCGTGTTCGGCTGGCTCACCTGGGAGCAGCAGTCGAACTTCGGCACCTTCGGCTTCGACATGGGCATCTACGACCAGGGCATCTGGCTGCTGTCCCGCTTCAAGGACCCGTTCGTGACCGTCCGCGGGCTGGAGTACTTCGGCCACCACGTCAACCCGGTGACGCTCGCGTTCGTGCCGTTCTACTGGCTCGGTGCCGGGCCGCACTTCCTCTACCTGGTGGAGACCGTCTGGATGGCGCTCGGCGCGGTGCCGCTGTGGCTGCTGGCCCGCGACCGGCTCGGCAACGCCTGGACCGCCCTGGTGCTGGCGGCCGCCTACCTGCTCTACCCGGCGCTCGAGTGGATCAACTGGTGGCACTTCCACCCCGACGCCCTGATCATCACGCCGCTGCTGGCCGCCTGGCTGCTGGCCACCCGGCGGCGCTGGAAGGGCTTCGCGGTGGCGGTCGCGCTCGCCCTGCTGTGCAAGGAGGACGCCGCCCTGGCGGTGCTGGCACTCGGGGTGGTGCTCGCCGTGCGCGGCGAGCGGCGCGTCGGGCTGGTCACCGCGGTCACCGGCGCGGCCTGGTTCGTGCTGGCCACCCGGGTGGTGATCCCCTGGGCCAACCACGGCGGCGGCCCCCTCTACGAGAACCTGTTCCCGCAGTTCGGCAACTCCGTCGGGGCGATCTTCCTCAACGTGCTGCGCCACCCCGGCCTGGTCCTCGACCTGGCGTCGCAGCCGGACCGCATCACCTACTACACCCAGCTGCTCGCGCCGGTCGCCTTCCTGGCGCTGCTGGCGCCGCCGCTGCTGGCCATCGGCGTGCCGCAGGCGGCCATCAACGTCATCTCGGCCCACGGCTACACCCACGACATCCGCTACCACTACAGCGCGATCGTGATCGCGGCGGTGTTCCTCGCCACGGTGGAGGCCTGCGCCAGGCTCGGCGACCGCCCCAGCCGCCAACGCTTCCTGGTCGGGCTCGTCGCGGCGACCGCCCTCGCCGCCAACGTGGCCTGGTCGCCGTCGCCGCTCGGGGTCAAGTTCCACAGCGGCATCTGGGCGGCGCCCCAGCCCAAGCACGCCGCCGCCAGGGCGGCGCTGCGCCAGGTGCCCGCCGGCGCCGGCGTCTCCGCCACCTACTACCTGGTCCCGCACCTCACCCACCGCACCCACATCTACGAGTGGCCCAACCCGTGGGTGGTCACCAACTGGGCGGTGCGCGGCGAGAACCCGCCCGACCCGGCCAGCGCCGACTACCTGGTCCTCGACACCGCCCTCAACGGCCAGAGCCAGGCGCTGTACCAGCGGCTCACCGGGAACGGCGGTGAGTTCCAGGTGATCTGGTCGAGCAGCGGCATCGTGGTCGCCCGGCGCACCCGCCCCGGCTGACCGCGCCGTGCCCACAAGGAGCCGGTCACGTGTCCACCGTGCGCGCTGTAACCCGCATGCCGCCGCGCGGGTGAGGAGCGGCGCGGACCGATACGTGACCGGCTCCCTGGCCGTCAGTCCGCCCGGTCGCGGACGGGCGCGGCGGCGTGGTCGTAGGCCCCGGCCGCGGCGGCGCGGCGCACCCGCCACATGTCGCGCAGCATGCGCAGGGCGTCGACCGCGAGCCGCACCTTGGAGCCCGCACGGTCCTCCGGGCTCACCTCCACCTCGACCACGGTCAGTCCCAGGCGGCGGGCGAGGAACAGGGCCTCGGCGTCGAACGCGAAGCCGTCGACGCGGGCGCGCCCGAACAGCTCCCTGGCCGCGCCGCGGCGGAAGGCCTTGAGGCCGCACTGGGTGTCGCGGAACGGCAGCCCCAGCAGCAGGCGCATCGCCAGGTTGAAGACCCGGCTGGCGACGCGGCGCAGCAGCGGCCCGCCGGCCTCCAGCTCGCCGCGGCGGCCGATCGCCACCGCGGCGCCGTCCAGGGCGCGCAGCACCCGCTCGACCTGCTCGGGCCCGTAGGAGGCGTCGGCGTCGGTGAACACCAGCAGCTCGCCCCTGCCGGCCAGCATCCCGGTGCGCACCGCGAAGCCCTTGCCCCGGTTGGGGCTGCTGCGCAGCACCCGCACGCGCGGGTCGCGGGCGGCGACCGCCTCGGCCACGTCCACGGTCCGGTCGCTGGAGCCGTCGTCGACCACCAGCAGCTCGATGCCGCCCTCGCCGCCGGGGAAGTGGCGCAGGTAGCGCTCCAGCGCCCTGGGCAGCCGCTCGGCCTCGTCGAAGCAGGGCAGGACGATGGTGAGCGGGGTCACGGGGCCGGCTCCACGGTGCGCTGCAGGACCTCGACGCCGCCCTGGTCGTAGGCGACGCGCCACTGGCCGTTCTGCTGCAGCCGCTGCAGCAGGTTGCGGTCGTCCTGGCCGAGCAGGGCCGGCTCCACCACCACCCAGCGCACCGCGTCCACCTCGGCGCCGGAGTGGCCGTCGCCGGACAGGCCCCAGTTGACCGCGCGGAACGGGTTGGGGAACTCGTACGCCCTGGTCCGGTGCGTCAGGTGGGCGACCAGGTGGAACTGGGCGCTGACCGGCTCGCCGGGGGCGACCGTGGCGAGGGCGGCGTCGCGGCTGGCGTCGACCGCCGAGGCGGCGGGCAGGACCTTGTCCTTGGACCACAGCGTCGGCCCGGTCCTTTGGTCCACCATGAAGGCGAGCAGCACCATCAGGACCAGCAGCGGCGCGAGCAGCGCGCGGCGGCGCGCCGCGACCACCTCCAGGCCGGCGATTGCGGCGAGCGCCAGGAACGGCGCCGCGGTGGCGAGGTAGTGGAAGCGGATCTGGTGCTGCTCCGGGTGGGCCGACGCGAGGTTGAGCAGCAGCGGGGCGGCGACCGGCAGCAGCCACCGCGGCGCCAGCAGCGGCAGGCCGGCGAGGGGGAGGAAGACCAGCAGCAGGTAGAACAGCCCGTCGTTGGAGATCGCGGTGGTCGCCGCGTGCAGCACGATCCAGGGCAGCCCGAGCAGCACCGCCAGCGGCCCGTGGCCACCGATCCGGTAGGTTGCCTCGAACTGCGCCGTCGGGCGCCCGTTCGCCAACGGGATGAGCAGGAAGGTGACCACCAGGAAGTAGCCGAGGCCGAGCAGGGCGATGCGCCGGCCCAGCTCGCGCTTGCCGCTGACGGCCAGCAGGGCGCCGAAGCCCGCGACCACCAGGCCGACGTCCTCGCGGCAGGCCAGCGCGACCGCGAGCCAGGCGTAGGTGGCGCGGGGCTGGTCCCGGTCGGCGGCGAGCGCGGCCATCGCCAGCGCCCCGGCCGCGATCGTCTCCGGGTGGAACTGCCAGACGATCGCCCACTGCATCGCCGGGTAGGCGAGGTAGGCGACGGCGACCGCGAGCCCGGCGGCGGGGTGGCCGAGCCGGCGGGCGCCGAGCCGGTAGACCACCACCGCCGGCAGCGCCAGGAACAGCACCTGGATGGTGAGCAGCAGGCGCGGGTCCGCCCAGATCCGGTACAGCGGCGCGACCAGCAGCAGCACGTAGGAGGCGTGGTCGCCGAAGAGCGGCAGGCCGCGGATGGTGGAGAACGGCCGGTGCAGCCTGGAGAGCAACCAGGTGCCCTGGTCGTAGATGCCGACGTCGTAGCCGTAGGTGCCGAAGCGCTGGTGCAGCGTCCAGGTCTGGTACAGAGAACCGAGCACGAACACCGCCAGGGTGATGCCCAGGGCGATGCCGCACAGCGTCCAGGCCGAAAGCCGGGTGGTGGCGACCAGGCGGCGGCCGGCCACCAGCAGCAGCCGCTCCACCAGCCCGCCGTCGGGCGGCGGGCCGGCCCCGTCGACCGGGGGGCGGCCGCCTTGCTCCTCGAGCCCGCCGGTCCCCCCGGCCGGCCGCTGCGGCCGCTCCGCCGCCGGTGCCGGCCCGGACCGGACCGTGCGGGCGGGCAGGCCACAGGCACCGAGCGTGGACGGGAGCCGGCGCCCGCCCGGCGCGACGAGCTCGACCTCGGCGGCGCGGTTGAACGCGCCCGGGCCGAGCGCGCGCTCCAGGCCGAAGTGGCGGGCGTGGCGCAGCGGGTAGTCGCTGCCCGCGTCGAGGTCGGCGAGGCGGAGGTGGGGGAGGACCTCGGCGGCCTCCTCGAGCAGCGCGACGTCGGCGTCGCTGGCGGGCTGGTCGAGCACCAGGCGCAGCCGCGCCCGGCCGCCGCGGTCGAACGCCACCCCCGCCGTGCGCCCGCCGCCGAGGGGAAGGTCGGCGGCGGGCAGCCAGCGGTCGGGGGTGGGGTCGGGCTCCGAGCCGGGGCTCCCGCCCACCTGGAGCCGCGTTACCATGCCGATCCTGCTTTCATTGACCCTGCGACTTCCTGTGGGAGGAGACTCGGCTGGCGACGATCACGGCGGCACGGCCTGGGGGACTGACCGCGGCCCGCTCGCGCGCGCTGTGGGTGCACCGCGCCCTCACGGTGGCCGCATTCGCCGCCATCTACCTCGTCCTCATCCGAGTCCTGCACCTGAACCTTATCCTGTCGCACACCACCGCTGCTGGCGGCGACATGGGCTCCCACCACTACGTGGCCGAGTTCCTGCGCACGCACCTGCTGCCGCACGGCAAGGTGACCGGCTGGGCGACCGGCTGGTTCGCCGGCATCCCCATGCTGACCTTCTACTTCCCCCTGCCCTACACGATGATCGCCGCGCTCAGCCCGGTGCTCGGCAGCCAGGTCGCGTTCAAGCTGGTCACCGCGTCCGGGCTGTTCGCGCTGCCGCTGACCTGCTGGGGCGCCTTCCGGGTGCTGCGCCTGCCCGAACCGGCCCCGCTGCTCGCCGCCGCGGCCTCGGTGCCGTTCCTGTTCATGACCTCCTACACCATCTACGGCGGCAACATCGCCAGCACCATGGCGGGGGAGTTCCCCTTCGCGCTGTCGTTCGCGCTGCTGCCGCTCGCCCTGGCGCTGCTGTGGCGGGTGGTGGAGGAGGGCGGCCGTGGCTGGCGGGTCACCACCTTGGTGGTCGCGGCCCTGGTGCTGTCGCACATCCTCACCACGATCGTGCTGGTCCTCGGCGCGACGGTGCTGCTGCTGCGGCCGACCCTGCGCGGCGTGGCGGCGGCGATCGGCCAGCTCGGCCGGGTGTTCGCGGTGGCGTTCTGCCTGGCGGCCTTCTGGGCGCTGCCGTTCATCGTGCGGATCAACTACACCGCGCACTTCGCCTGGACCCAGCTGACCGGCTACGGCGTGCTGTTCCCCGAGGAGCTGCGGCCGTACCTGCCGTTCACCCTGGTCGGCCTCGCCGCGGCGGCGCTGCGGGGCGAGCGCCGCGTGCTGCTGTTCGCCTGGCCAGGCACCGTGGCGGTGGCGGTGTACGCGCTGCTGGAGCGCTTCGTCCCCAAGGCGTCGCTGTGGAACGCGCGCATGCTGCCGTTCATCTACCTGTGCATGATGCTGGTGGCCGCCTACGGCGCCGCGGTGGTGGTCGCCAAGGCGACCATGCTGCTGCAGCGCGGCACCGGCGTGCCGCTGCGGCTGGCCTACGTCGGCGTGACCCTGCTGCTGGTGCTCACGCCGGTGTACGGGTCCTGGCGCCACCGCGGCTTCGTCCCCGGCTGGTCGCAGTACAACTACGAGGGTTTCGAGGTCAAACCCGGCTGGCCCGAGGCCAGGCAGCTGTTCGACACCCTGCGCGGGCTCCCAGAAGGTCGGGTGATGTGGGAGTTCAGCCGCGACTACGAGCGCTTCGGCACCACCCGCACGCTCGAGAACATCCCCGTGTTCGCCGGCCGCGACAGCATGGAGGGGCTGCTGATCGAGTCGTCCATCAGCGCCCCGTTCCACTTCATCAACCAGGCCGAGACGTCGCAGACCCAGACCCAGGCGGTCCCGGGCATCGAGTACCCCAGCTTCGACTTCGCCACCGGCCTGCGCCACCTGCGCATGTTCGGCGTGCGCTACTACGTGGGCTACACCGACCAGGCCAAGAAGGCCGCCAGGCAGGCCAAGCTGCCGGTGGTGGCGACCAGCGGCCACTTCGTGGTCTACGAGGTTGGCGACGGCCACCTGGTCGAGGTCCCGCCGTACCGGCCGGTGCTGCTCGACGACCCGGACTGGCGCGGCAACTCGCTGACCTGGTACCGCACGGCGAAGTGGCTGGACGTGCCGCTGGCGTACGCCTCCGCCTCCGACAAGGCCGCCAGGGCCGCCTTCGCCGACGCCGGCGGCCTGCCCATCCGGGAGCTGCCGCACCAGGCCCTGCAGCGGCCGGGGCCGGTGCCCGCCCACATGGTCGGCAGCGACGCCCTGGAGTTCACCACCGACCGGATCGGCGAGCCGCACGTGGTCAAGGTCTCCTACTTCCCCAACTGGCACGTCGAGGGCGCCAAGGGCCCCTGGATGCTCTCGCCCAGCCTGATGGTGGTCGTGCCCACCCAGGCCCACGTGCGGCTGGTCTACCGCGACACCCCGGTCGACCTGGCCGGCAAGGCCCTCACCGTGGCCGGCGTCGCCGTCCTGGTGGTCCCGCTCCTGGTCGCCCGCGTGCGCCGCCGCCGGGCAGCCGAACCCCCCGCCTGACCACCTGGAGCGCCCTTCCCCCCACGTCGCTCATGTGTAGTCCATTGGCCGGTCTGGTAACGTCATGCGACGTCCGGTGCCCCTCCCCGGGCACTGGACCCGCGCCTTGGCGCCCGGCCGCCGGCAGCGAGGCTCGCAGAAAGGTTGCTCGGAACCCGTGATCAAGCTCGAACATGTCACCAAGGTCTACGGCTCCGACGTGGTCGCGCTCGACGACGTCTCGGTCGAGGTCAACAAGGGTGAATTCGTCTTCATCGTCGGCCAGTCGGGCTCGGGCAAGTCCACCTTCCTGCGCCTGCTGACCAAGGAGGACAAGCCCTCCAGCGGGCGCATCTGGGTGGCCGGCAAGGAGCTCAACCGGCTCGCCTCCTGGAAGGTGCCGGCGCTGCGCCGCGCCATCGGCTGCGTCTTCCAGGACTTCAAGCTGCTGTCGAACAAGACGGTGCGCGAGAACGTCGCCTTCGCCCTCGAGGTCATCGGCCAGCGTCGCCACAACATCGAGCGGACCGTCCCGGAGGTGCTCAAGCTGGTCGGCCTCTCCGACAAGGCCGAGCGCTTCCCGCACGAGCTCTCCGGCGGCGAGCAGCAGCGCGTCTCGATCGCGCGCGCGTTCGTCAACCGGCCCCTGATCATGCTCTGCGACGAGCCCAGCGGAAACCTCGACCCGACCACCACCGAAGACATCATGAAGCTGCTGGAGCGGATCAACCGCACCGGGACCACCGTGGTCATGGCAACCCACGACCAGCGCATCGTCGACGCGATGCGCAAGCGCGTGGTCGAGCTCGAGCACGGCAAAGTCATCAGGGACCAGGAGCGAGGAGCGTACGACCTTGGCGTTTAGGTTCTCCTACATCGCAATCGAGGCCTACCGGGGCTTCCGCCGCAACCTGCTCCTGGCGTTGTCGCTGGTCATCATCGTGGCGATCAGCCTCACCCTGTTCGGCATCGCCCTGCTCGCCGGCCGCCAGGTCGAGCTGTCCTTCGGCTACTGGTCGAACAAGATCGAGGTCTCGGTCTTCCTGCGCAACGACATCACCGCCGAGCAGCGCGACACCCTGCGCCAGCAGCTGCAGACCCTGCCGGTGGTGCAGACGGTGTTCTACGAGTCCAAGCAGCAGGCCTACGAGCGCTTCCGCGAGCAGTTCAAGGACTCCCAGGACATCTGGCGCAACGTCACCCCCAACGCGCTGCCCGAGAGCTTCCGCATCAAGCTCAAGGACCCCGCGCAGTTCGCCCAGGTCCACGACCGCTTCTGCAACGGCGTGCTCGACGACCGCGGCAAGGAGCAGTGCACCCAGGGGATCGACCAGATCGTCGACCAGAAGCGGCTGGTCGAGCGGCTCTTCGCCGTCCTCAACCTGCTGCGCAACTCCTTCCTGGTGCTCGCCGCGGTGCTCGGCGTCGCCGCGGTGGTGCTGATCGCGGTGACCGTGCGGGTGGCCGCGTTCGCGCGCCGCAAGGAGACGCAGATCATGAAGCTGGTCGGCGCGAGCAACACCTACATCCGGCTGCCGTTCCTCGCCGAGGGCGTGTTCGCCGGGATCCTCGGCGCCGCCGTCTCCTTCGTGCTGCTCCGGGCCGGTATGTACTACCTCGAGCGGGTCCGCGACCAGGTCGCCATCTTCAAGGTCCTGCCGATCGTGGGGATGAGCGACTTCTACTCGTCCTGGCTGATCCTGCTCGCCTTCGGCGTGGTCGCCTCCGCCATCGCCAGCCTGCTGGCGCTGCGCAAGTACGTCCGCGTCTAGAGGTAATGCCGCGCCGCCAGCCGCCCGGGACGATCGCCACCAACCGCCGGGCGCGCCACGACTACGAGATCCTCGACCACGTCGAGGCGGGCATCGTGCTGCGCGGCAGCGAGGTCAAGACCCTGCGGGAGGGCAAGGCGTCGCTGCAGGACGCGTACGCGGCGATCCAGGACGGCGACGTGGTCCTGTACATGCAGATCCCCGCCTACTCCCACACCGGCTACGAGGGCCACGAGCCCACCCGGCCGCGCAAGCTGCTGCTGCACCGCAAGGAGATCGAGCAGCTCGCCAGGCGGGTGAACGAGCGCGGCCTCACCCTGGTGCCGCTGCGCCTGTACTTCAAGCAGCAGCTCGTCAAGGTGGAGCTCGGCGTCGCCCGCGGCCGCCGCGCCTACGACAAGCGCCAGGCGATCGCCAAGCGGGACGCAGCCCGGGAGATGGACCGCGTCCGCAAGGTGCGCAGCCGCGGTGCCTGACCGTTCGCTACACTGGTCCGGTTGACAACTGCACATGGGGGTGCCTGGGTTCGACCGTGACGGATCGATCCAGGGGAAGCGAGCCGGAGTTCGCGGGGCTTCGTAACAAACCGCGAAAACCAAAAGCGCCAAGGACAACGCCTACGCGCTCGCTGCCTGATCTAATCAGGTAGCCGTCCACCGCTCTTCGCCTGCGGGAGCGGACCGGGCGACCTAAGCAGGCTCACCCGGGGCGGGGCGCCCGCCGTCGTCCCGGGGACACCTTCAGCGGGCTAGGACCGGGGAGCGGTGCCGTCGGACAGCCCCGGTCCGAACCTGACCCGACGGCTGCGCTCGGAGAAGCCCTGGTACGACGTCATGGGACGGGGGTTCGAGTCCCCCCACCTCCACCACGAGAGCCTGGTCGGGAGACCAGGCTCTCGCTGTCTGGGACGTCGACCGTCCGATGACTGAATCGTGGAGGAGCCGCGGCCGAGCGACAAGGCGCCAACTGCTCGAGCGGTTGAGCTGTCAACCCTGGCCACGCGACTAGCGGTGACCTGGCGTTCTGCGGGCCGATTCGGTGGCTAGTGCGCTGAGTCTTGGTCGGGAGGATGCGCTCCGAGAGCGTCTTCCAAGACGAGTCGTGCTCTTTCGGGCACCGGCTCGTCGGGGAACACATCGGCGCACACTGCCAAGACCTGTTCCACGGAGGTCAGGCCGAGGCGTTGGATCAGGAAGCGGACGTCGTCGCCGTCACGGCGCCGGGCGGCCAGGACCTTCATCGCGACGACGCCGCGGCGGGCGAGTCGATCGCCCAGCCGGCCGAAGGCGTCCTCGATCGCACGCCGGTCCAGCAGCGGCTCGGCACTGCTCACGCGACGTCCAGTTCGTGGGCCGCGACGAAGACGCCACGGCGCCGGAACGCGGCCGGGGCGTGGACGACCGCGTCGACCCGGGCGGCCGGAGTGTTGAACGGGAACCAGAAGCGCCGCAGTCGCCGCGGCTCGCTCCACGCCGGCGCGCCACGCCCATCCTGGGCGGCGAGGTGCTCGGCGAGCGCGGCGACCAGGACGTCCCAGCGCTCGTCCCCCGTGCCAGGGGGCTCATCGACCAGCAGCCGGAAGCGAGCCTCGACCGGTTCCCAGCGGTACTCCTCCAGGAACTCGGCGACCAGCCTCCACTTCGCAGACTGGTCGGCGTCCGCGAGCAGCGTAGCGAGTTCGGCAAGCGTCATTCCCCGATACGGCCTCAGGCGGCTGCTCTGGTCCATGGCCATTACCGTAGCCCAAGTCTTCAGTCGCCGTACGGGCCAATCCCAGTTTGAATCGAACGTAGGTTCCTAGTTGTCCGCATAGCCTGTTTATTACTAAAATACCCTTTCGTTACGCTCTCGTAGTCTCCTGCGGACAGGAGCGGTCGTGCCGGACTGGCGAGACGAAGTAAGCAGCGCGGTCGATGCCTGGCTCGGGACGATGGTGCCCACCGCCGAAGGCGGGTTGCGGAGGTCGCGTGACGGAATCACGGAGCAGGCATGCGCCGACCGTAGCAACCATTACCGCGCACCGATCGCCCGGCCGGCGGAGGCAGGCCGCCGGCCTGCCTCCGCGCGCACTTCATGGTCGCCGGGCTGTCCGGTCGCGGCGGGCTAGCGGGTGGCCGCCCCAGGGACCGCGAAGGCCGGGCAGACCAGCGAGTAGCCCGCGTCGCGTACCGGTCGCGCCGCGAGCGGGTCGCGGGCCGCGCGTGGCTCCTGCACCGTCGGCAGGGTCGCGGCGGCGGACGGTCCACCCTTCAGGCGCAGGACCTCGATGCCGCGGCTCATGTCGAACAGGTAGATCAGGTCGCCGCCCCAGGCCGTGTCCCACGACAGCGAGCTGGGGTTGGTCGTCGCGTCGGTCCCGGTCACGTAGTAGTAGCCGACCTGCCGCAGGTTCCTGGCGTCGGACGCGTCGACCACGCGAAGCCCCTGGCCGTACCAGGCGGCCGCGAGCGTCGAGCCCGACAGCTCGAAGTAGTGCGCCGAGCAGGAGTCGATCGGCGCGGTCGTGTCGCCGGCGTCCTGGGTCGGGTGGAACGCGCTCAGGGCGGTCATCCGGTAGGGGTGCTCCGGCGTGGAGTTCACCGCGGGGACGCCACCCAGCGAGTCGGTGATGTCCGCCGCGACGATGCGTCCGCCCTGGTCGCAGGGCTCGGTGAAGTCCTCCTCGGTCATCAGCGCGACGTTGCCGTCCTTGACGCCCGACGCCCGCACCTTGCCGTTCAGCGGCCGGGTCGAGTTGTGGATGAAGTCGGTCTGCGGCTGGGCGACGCCGTCGGAGCCGCCCTGGATGCCGCCGCCGGCGACGAGCACCGGGTCCCACGGCTTGGCGACGCGGAGCTTGCCCGTTCGCGGGTCCCGCCACATGCCCCGGGTCGCGTAGCCGAGCAGGCCGCCGCGCCCGCTCACCCAGGCGAATCCGGCCGCGTCGACGTCGACGTCGTGCGAGTAGTCGGTCAGCCCGTCGTTGCGCCACAGGTCGATCGGCTTGGGGAACGTCTCCGGGTGGGCCGGGTCCTTGAGGTTGGTGACCCAGATCGGCCGGCCGTCGCCCCTGCCGCCCGGCGTGAACGGCCCGAGGTAGGCGAGGTCGTTGCGGCGGGCCGGACCGCCGGTCCAGACGTAGTCGCAGTCCTCGATGCAGCTGGTCGTGTGGCCGACGGGGAGCTCGACGAAGTCGCCGACCTGGCGCAGCTGCTCGGGGTCCGCGTAGGAGATGACGTAGAAGCCGGACCGGCAGCCGGGGTTGCGGGTCTTGGAGCTGGACGTGCCGATGCCGGGGCAGCTCGCCTGGTCCACGTCGTCGTGGCGCGGGTCGAGCGCGCCGATGATGAGCTTGCGCTTGACGTCGAGCTCCATGTCCTCGTCCTGCCAGTAGCCGTTCGGGCCGAGGACCTCGGGCGGCTGGAACGTGTCGAGCAGCCGTGGCGCGGCGGGGTTGCTAACGTCGTAGGTCTTGAAGCCGTAGCGGCCGGTGGTGACGAGGACGTCCCGCCCGCCGACCCGGTCGAGCTTGCCCTCGACGATCCCCGACGAGTCGGGCACGCGGGCGAGGTACTCGAGCGAGTCGGAGATCTGGGCGCCGGGGGGCGGGCCGGCGGCGAGGGCGGGTGACTCGGCGACCAGGGCGGTCGTCGCTACGGTCAGGGCCGCGGCAAGGGCGGCCACCATGACGGATCCCAGCCTGACGGTCACCGGACCTCCTTCCACGGGGCGGCCGGCCTCGCCGCGGCGCGTATCCGGCGCGGTATCGTAGTCGGCCACCCTCGCTCGGTCAGCGGGGGCCCCCCGCGATGATTCCCCGGAATCGCCGCATCGAAAGGTGCCGGGCAGGTTTGCCCGTGGGCGGTTACTGTGGCGGGGTGCGGATCGCGACCTGGAACGTGAACTCGATCAAGCAGCGGGTGCCCCGGCTGCTGCCCTGGCTGGACCAGCGGCAGCCCGACGTGGTCTGCCTGCAGGAGACCAAGCTCGCCGACGCGGCGTTCACCGAGCTGCTCGGCGAGGAGCTCACCCGCCGCGGCTACGCGGTCGCCCTCCACGGCGAGGCGCAGTGGAACGGGGTGGCGATCCTCTCCAAGGTCGGGCTTGGCGAGGTCGTGGCCGGGATCCCCGACGGGCCCGGCTTCCCGCGCCCGGAGGCGCGGGCGGTCGCCGCGACCTGCGACGGGATCCGGGTGTACTCGGTGTACGTGCCGAACGGGCGGGTGCCGGACTCCGACCACTACCGCTACAAGCTGGCCTGGCTGGCCGCGCTGCGGGACGCGGTCGCCGCCGGTCCGCAAGCCGCCGTCGTCTGCGGGGACATGAACATCGCGCCGACCGACGCGGACGTGTTCGACCCGGACGCCTACGACGGCCAGACCCACGTGACCCCGCCGGAGCGGGCGGCGCTGGCCGAGCTGCAGGCGCTCGGCCTGCGCGACGTCGTCCGGGACCACTGGCCTGCCGAGCGGGTGTTCACCTACTGGGACTACCGGGCCGGCATGTTCCACCGCGACCTCGGCATGCGGATCGACCTGGTGCTGGCCTCCGCCCCGGTGGCCGGCCGGGTACGGGCGGCCTGGGTCGACCGGCACGCGCGCAAGGGCAGCGGACCGAGCGACCACGCCCCCGTGATCGTCGACCTGGACGAGGCGCCCGACGGCGACATCGGACCGGTCGTCCCGCCACCGTCCGCACCCGCCGCCAAGGGGGGCGCGGCCAGGCTGCCCCAGTCGCGGACCCCGTCGTAGCGCGAGCCGGGTCGGCTAGGTGGCCCGGAAGAACAGGTACTGGTCCTGCATCCGGGCGCTCTGGCCTGGGGTGAACTGGGTGTAGCAGGAGTCGTACGAGTAGTCCATGTAGTTGTGGATCGGGTCCAGACCCGGCTCCGCGCAGGTGTCCTTGCCCTCGGGGCAGCCGCTCGTCGGCGTCCGCTCGAACGGGGTGTCGTCGACGTAGTCGCCCTTGGCGTTACAGCCGCCCTGGAAGGTGTGGTACAGCCCCAGCCAGTGCCCGGCCTCGTGGGTAAGGGTGAAACCGAGCGAGAACTGCGACCCGTACGGGCCGCCCGGCATCGAGCGGTAGTCCATCACGATGCCGTCGAGGTAGGGGCGAGTCTTGTAGGTGGACGGGAAGTACGCCCAGCCGAGGAACCCGCCTCCCGAGGTGGTGTACACGTTGAGGGTGTCGGCGCCGCCGACGCGCAGCGCCTTCTTCATGTCGCGCTCGGCCTTGGAGCCAGGGACCGCGTTGAACCACTCGGCGTTGTCGTGGCGGTCCACGCCGGCGAGCTGGAACCGGAAGCCGGTGTTCGCCCCGCCGAAGGCGCCGGCGTAGCCCTGGTTCTGCGCCTGCATCTGCGCGGCGATGGTGTCGTCGGAGACCGTGCCGGTCGTCCCGTCGGTGATCACGTGGAACCAGGTGGGCACGGTCGCCCGGAACCTCGGCCCGCCCTTGCCCTTGGCGCTGCCGGGGACCTCCTCGGGCGCCTCGTTGAGCTGTGGCTCGCGGACGACGCCGTCGGCGTCCCGGACCACCCCGCCCCTGGCAGCGGAGGCATCCACCGGCGCGCACGCCGCGTCGGGTGACGCGGTGGCGTCCGCCGCGGGCGCGGCGGACCCGCCGACCACCATGCCGGCGAGCAGGATCGCGAGCGTGAGCAGGCGGCGACGGGGTCGGACGAGGTCCATCTCGCACCCTCGAATCCCCGGAGCCCCCATCGGGAGTGGAAACGTACCCACCGCCAGGGCAACGTGTCCAGGCCCGCCACGCCTCGGCCGGGCACTCCAGGCCGGCGGCCGAGGCAGCACGGGTCCATGGTAACTCCGTGGCGATGGCGCGGAGCGGGTCGACGCGGGCGGCTCGCCGGGCGGGCAGGACGGCGGCGAGCACCGCGACCATCGTGGCCGCGGCCGCGGCGAGGGCGAGCTGCCCGACCGGGACGGTGGGGTGCACGTCGAGGTCCCTGCTGACCGCCCAGCCGACGAAGGCGCCGAGGGCGAGGCCGAGGGCGGTGCCGATGGCGGCGACGATGACCGCCTCCCAGCGGACCATCGAGCGGACCTGCCGGCGCTCGGCACCGATGGCGCGGAGCAGGCCGAGCTCGTGGACCCGTTCGAGCACCGACAGCCCCAGGGTGTTGGCGATGCCGAACAGGCCGACCACGATCGCGATGCCGAGCAGGCCGTAGAAGACCCGCAGCGCGGGGTCGATCTGGGCCGCCGCCTGCCGGCGCAGCTCGTCGCGGCTGGCGATCTCGACGTTGGGGTGGTCGGGGATGGCCCCGGCGATGGCGGCTCGCGCCGCGGCGGGGGAGACCCCCGCACGCGCCGAGGCGAGGATGGTCTCGAGGGCCGGCGTGCCGGCCAGCCGCCGGGAGTCGGCGGGCGTGATCAGGTAGTCGCCGACGGGGAGCTGCGAGCCGCTGGGGTCGTAGGCCGCGGAGCGGTCGTAGACCGCCCGGACGGTGAGCGCCAGGGTGCCGCGAGGGGTGTGGACGGTGACCTGGGAGCCGATCCTGGCGTCGGTGGCCTCGGCGGCCTGGCGGTCGACCGCAACGGTGCCGGTGGTGAGGTCGGTCAGCGAGCCCTCGGTGACCTTCGGGGAGAGGACCTGCAGGAGCCGGGCGGGGTCGACCGCGGTCACGCCGGCCTCCTGCCCGTCGATCGTGGCCGGGACGGACCCGAAGGCGGCCACCGTGGCCAGCTCGGGCAGGGCGGCCAGGCGGTCGGCCACCCGCGGGCTCATCAGGGGCTGGTGCATGCCGGCCCCGGTGGCCCGCAGCCGGTAGTCGGCGTGGAAGGTGCGGTCGAAGCCGCCGACGGTGGCGGCCTTCGTGCCGGCGGCCAGGGTGGTCAGGAAGCTGACCAGCGCGAGCCCGATGACCAGCGGCAGGACCGTCGCCGACGTGCGGCGGGGGCTGCGGGCGGCGTTGTCGCGGGCGAGCGCGCCGACGACCCCTCGCAGGCGGCTGACGGGCGCGCCGAGCAGGCGCGACAGCGACCGTGCCAGGACCGGGCCGAGCACCAGCACGCCGAGCGCGCTGCCGATCGTGCCGGCGACCAGGTAGGAGCTCTCCACCGGGTTGCTGAGCGCGCCGGCGAGCACCAGGCCGACGCCGGCGAGCGCCAGCAGCGCCCCGACCGCCGTGCGGACGCGGCCCGCCCGCCGGTCGAGGGCGAACACCTCGCCACGCAGCGCCGCCACCGGCGCCACCCTGGTGGCCCGGCGCGCCGGGCTCCACGCCGAGGCCACCGCCGTGCCGACGCCGGCGGCCAGCGCGAGCGCCACCGTCCGCGGCAGGACGCGCACGGTGCCGGTCACGTCGACGATCGCCTCGTCGGCCGAGGTCAGCAGCCCCCCGAGCGCCCAGGCGAGCCCGATGCCGAACAGCAGGCCGGCCGCGCCGGCGAGCGCGCCGAGGAGGGCGGACTCGAGCAGGACCGAGCGGCGGAGCTGGCCGCGGCTGGCGCCGACGCAGCGCAGCAGTGCCAGCTCCCTGGTCCGCGAGGCGAGCACGATCGAGAAGGTGTTGCGGATCAGGAAGGTGCCCACGAACAGCGCGACCACGCCGGCGATCAGGAAGATCGTGCCGTCACCGCTCTCGCTCGGGGTGGCGTTGCGGGCGCGCTCGGCGTCCAGCGCGGTCTCGGTGAACGCCTGGTACCCGGGGCCGAGGGCGGCCGCGACCCGGTCGCGCAGCTCCTGCTCGCCGACCCCGGCGGCGCCGTGGACCTCGAGGAAGCTCACCTGGCCCTTGGCGGGGGCGAGCAGCCGCGTGGCCGTGGCCGGGTCGAACCCGACCAGCACGACCGCGGCGGGGATCTCCGCGGAGTCCAGGATCCCCACCACCGTCGCGGCCCGTGGCTCGCCGCCGGAGACGATGATCCGCACCTGGTCGCCGGGGCCGAGGCGCTGGTCGTCGGCGGTCCTCCGGTCGACGACCAGCTCGCCGGGCCGGGTCGGGAGCCGGCCGGCGCGCAGGTCCTCGGCGAACGAGGGGTCGATCGAGCGTCCCAGTGGCGCGCGCACGCCGACCACGTGGCCGTCGCGGCCGACCAGCTGCGCGTCGCCGGTCACCACGCCGACGGCCGCGGCGACGCCGTCGACCCGTGCGGCCCGGTCGACGACCGAGGCCGGCATGGGGTCGGCGAACAGCTCGCCGGTGATGTCGGAGAAGACCTCCTGCTCGCCGTGGCGGGCGGTGCGGACGACCACGTCGACCCTCGGGCTCGCCTCGGTGAAGGTGGCCTTGGCGGCGGCGTCGGCGCTGTCGGTGAGCACGAACGTGCCGGCCACCACGCCGACGCCCAGCACGATCGCCACGGCGGTCAGCAGCAGCCGGCCCTTGTGGGCGGCCAGGCTGGTCAGGGTGTAGCGCAGCATCGCCCTCAGCCCCCCAGCGCCTTGATGCGGTCGAGCACGCCCTCGGTGGTGGGGTCGCGCAGCCGGTCGGCGACGCGGCCGTCGGCCAGGAACACCACCTCGTCGGTGTGCCCGGCCGCGGCCGCGTCGTGGGTGACCATCACCACCGTCTGGCCCAGCTCGTCCACCGAGTAGCGCAGCAACCGGAGCAGCTCGGCACTCGCCCGGGAGTCGAGGTTGCCGGTCGGCTCGTCGGCGAAGACGACGTCCGGCCGGGACACCAGCGCGCGGGCGCACGCCACCCGCTGCTGCTGCCC
>DASUZB010000157.1:0-14825 GCA_036377075.1 Actinomycetes bacterium
GATGATACGGCGCCCCTCCCGGTCAACCTTTACAAAAGAATGTCAAGGTTGTACGGTGCCGGCCATGGACCAGGAGCTGGAGCGCCTCGCCCGGCGGCACGGGATCCGGCCGGGGTTGCGCGAGAACGTCGGGCAGGCCGCGGCGCGGCTCGGCACGACGCCGCGCATGCTGCGCTACGCCGAGCAGCTCGGCCTGGTCGCCCCGGAGCGGGGCGGCGGCAACTACCGCGTCTACTCCGATCGCGACCTGCTCGCCGCGGCCTACGGGAACGCGCTGGCGGCCAGGTACCGGGTCACCCCGCAGGCGCTCGGGTTCGCGCTGCGCGCCCTGGCCGAGCGGGAGCTGGCCGGGCGCCTGCGCACCCTCGCCGGCCTCGCCGGGCGCCGCGGTCCCGCGGCGCGGCGCGGCGGCGACCCGGCGCGGTCGGCGGCGCTGGACTACGAGACCAGCAAGGCGCGGCGGCTGCTGCGCCTGGCGAGCTGAGACAGGGAGGTGGGCCGTAGCCGCGCGCTGGATGGACTTCAGGTGCGACGAGGGAAGCCAGCGCACACAGCGGCGGAGGGCCACCGACCGTTCGAGCAGAGGGGAACGTCATGGACGTGATGCTGAAGGACCGCGCCCTGGCACCGGAGGGCCGCGCCAAGGTCGAGTTCGCCGGCAGGCGCATGCCGGTGCTGCGGGCGGTCACCGCGGAGCTGGAGCGCACCCGGCCGCTCGAGGGCCTGCGCGTCGCCGCCTGCCTGCACGTCACCACGGAGACGGCCAACCTCTGCCGGGCGCTGGTGGCCGGCGGCGCGGAGCTCGCCCTGTGCGCCTCCAACCCGCTGTCGACCAAGGACGACGTGGCCGCGGCCATCCACGAGGACCTCGGCGCGCGGGTCTACGCCGTGCACGGCGACGACCTCGACGCCTTCCACCAGCAGATCGAGCGCGCGCTGGCGATCGGCCCGCAGCTCGTCCTCGACGACGGCGCCGACCTCACCACCACCATGCACACGCGCCACCCGGAGCTCCTCGACGCGGTGCTCGGCGGTACCGAGGTGACCAGCGCCGGGGTGCAGCGGCTGCGCAACATGGCGCGGGAGGGGGAGCTGCGCTACCCGATGCTGTCGCTCAACGACGCGCTCACCAAGCACCTGTTCGACAACCGCTACGGCACCGGCCAGAACACCATCGACGGCATCCTGCGCGCCACCAACGTGCTGCTTGCCGGCTCGGTGCTGGTGGTGGCCGGGTACGGCTGGTGCGGGCGGGGGGTCGCGATGCGGGCGCGCGGCATGGGTGCCAGGGTGATCGTGGTCGAGGTCGACCCGATCAGGGCGCTGGAGGCGGTGATGGACGGCCTCCAGGTGCTGCCGATGGCCGAGGCGGCGCCGCTGGGTGACGTGTTCGTGACCGTCACCGGCAACAGCGGCGTGATCGGCCTGGACCACCTGCGGGCGATGAAGCCGGGCGCGATCGTCTGCAACTCCGGCCACTTCGACGTGGAGATCGACGTGGTCGTCCTGCGGCGGGCGGCGCTGGCGGTCACGCCGCTGCGCCCCGGCGCGGTGGAGTACACGCTCGAGGACGGCAAGGGCGTGGTGCTGCTCGCCGACGGCCGCCTGGTGGGGCAGAGCTGCGCGGAGGCGAGCCCCGCCGAGGTGATGGACCTGACCTTCGCCACCCAGGCCCTCGCCGTCGCCCACCTGGCGGCCGAGGGGCGGGCCCTGCCGCCGGGGGTGCACCGCGTGCCCGCCGCGATCGAGGAGCGCGTCGCCGCCGAGAAGCTGGCCGCGCTCGGCGTCCGCTGCGACCGGCTCAGCGACGAGCAGCGCGGCTACCTGCGGAGCTGGCGCGCGGGTACCTGAACGGCGCGGCTATCCGGCCAGGTCGGGCGCGGGGCGGGCCAGCCACGAGTAGGCGTCGAGCCCGGCCCGGGCGACCAGCTCGGCGGCCAGCGGGCGGCTCGCCCGGACGAGTGCCGACAGGTCATGGCCGAGCAGGCGGCCATCGGCGAGGCGCCGGCGCCCGTCGACCCAGACGTCGGCGACGTCGGCGGGGGAGGCGGCGTAGACGACCTGCTGGTAGGGGTCGTGGACGTTGGCGAGCCCGGGGCGGTCGCCGGTCAGGCGCACGACGTCGGCGCGCTTGCCCGGTTCCAGCGAGCCGATGCGGTCGTCGAGGCCGAGGCAGCGTGCCCCCTCGATGGTCGCCATGGCGAGCACGTCGCGGGCGCCGAGGGCGCGGGGGTCGAGCCGGGCGACCTTCTGCAGCAGGGCGGCGGCCTTGAGCGCCTCCAGCATGTTCTGGCTGTCGTTGGAGGCCGCGCCGTCGGTGCCGATGCCGACCGGGACGCCGGCGCGCCGCAGCGCCGGCACCGGGCAGACCCCGGAGGCGAGGATCATGTTGGCGACCGGGTTGTGGGCGGCGGCCACGCCGTGGCCCGCCAGCAGCTCCGGGTCGCCGTCGCCAACCCAGACGCAGTGGGCGGCGAGCAGCGGCACCTCGCGCAGCCCTACCTCGAGCGCCTGCTCGAGGGTGCTGCGCGACCAGCGCAGGCGCGCCTGGACGATCTCCTCCCTGACCTCGGCCAGGTGGGTGTGCACCCCCCAGCCGTTGCGGCGGGCGGCCTCGACGGAGGCGAGCAGCAGCTCGTCGCTCTGGCCGAGCAGGGTGCCGACGCCGAGCCGGAAGCCGACAAGGGCGCTGGCGGCGCAGCGCTCGGCGAGTGCCTGGTGCTCGGCGAGGTAGGCCGCCGGCGGCGCCTCGGGGGTGGCCCCGGCGCCGAGCGCCAGGTCCTCGGCGCCGAACGAGACCACGCCGCGCAGGCCGACCGCCTCCAGGCCGTCGACGGCGCCGAGGCTGGCCAGCGAGCCGAGGTTGCCGTGGCAGAACATGTCGTTGACGCAGGTGACGCCGGAGGCGAGCAGCTCCGCGCCCTTGAGCATGGCGCCGACCCGGGCCATCTCGCGGGTCAGGTGCAGGCCGGCCGGCAGCACGATCCTGGCGATCCACTCGAACAGCGTCAGGTCCTCGCCCATACCGGGGAGCAGCGCCTCGGACAGGTGCGTGTGAGAGTTGACCAGGCCGGGCAGGACCACGCCCCACTCGTCGCCGACCACCTCGGCGTCCGGGAAAGCCCCGGTGACCTCGCCGGCAGAGCCGACCGCCAGGATGCGGCCGGCGCCGAAGGCGACCGCGCCGTCGCGCAGGTCGCCCGCCGGGCCCATGGTGAGGACGTGGCCGGCGCGCACGACCGTCACGGGGCCGTCCGTGACCGGGAGCATCCGAAGAGGGTACAGATGCCCCGCAGGCACCGCGACCGCGGTTGCGGCGCCGACCTGCCCGCCCCGGGCAGCCCGGGTGTGTTACCGGGCGTTACACCGCTGACTTGCATCGACCTGGTCTGCGCGGGTTAGAGTATCGACGCCGTAGTGGCTTTTGTGGCTTCTATGGATGTTTCCCTAGAAACGTGCCATCGGTCTCGTCCGGCACGATCCCCCCGTCCGAAGAAGCGACCAACGCCTTGACGCCCGTGTCGTGCAGTGCCACCAGGGGCCATGGCCGCGCCGACGCCGTGGCTGGCGTCGTCGCGGGCGTTCGCCTGGGAAGGCCGTAGGTGGCCGCGAGCTTCACCGTCGCTCCCGGCGACCGCACCGCGTACTTCGGCCTGGTCCTCGACATCGGCGACCCGTCGCCGTGCACCCGCGGCTACGAGGGCACCGACGAGCGGGTCCCGCGGGAGACCTCGGCGCGGCCGGCCAACGGCGGCGCCCACTGCGCCGAGCCGATCACGATCGGCTCGTTCGGCGGCCAACAACGGTATCTCGGGAAGGATTCCTGGACGTGGTTGCTCATCGGTCCGCTCGCCGGCTGACGGCGTTGCGCCACCTCGGCTCCGGCTGGCAGCGCCTGCTGCCCAGCGGCGGGGCCAGCCGCCCGGCCCTGGCCGGGTTCTCCCTGCTCCTGGTCGCCCTGCTCGTCGGGGCGGGGTTGCTCGCCGGCCGCGTGCACGGCTACGGCTCGCAGGAGTCGCGCCGCCAGGCGGCGCTGGCCGCCGCGCGCCAGATGGCGGTCAACTTCACCACCCTCGACTACCGGCACGGCAAGGCCGACCTGCAGCGCGTCCTGGACGGCGCCACCGGCGACTTCAAGGAGGAGTTCGGCAACGGCTTCAACCAGCTCGGCCAGATCATCAGCCGCAACCAGGCGGTGTCGCAGGGCCAGGTCCTCGAGGCCGGGCTGGTCTCGAGCGACGCCGACTCGGCCCGCGTGCTGGTGGTCGCCGACAGCACGGTGAGCAACGAGGCCACCCCCACCGGCCAGCGCCGCCACTACCGGATGCAGCTCGACCTGCGCCGCGAGGGCGGTCGCTGGCTCACCTCGAACCTGGAGTTCGTGGGCTGACCCCCCCAGCCCACCCGTACGTTGGAGCAAGCCGTGAACCAACCTGCCGAACCCGGCGGCGTGCCCGCCGCCGACCCAGCCTCGCGCCCCCGCAGGGTACCCGCCACCGTGGAGGAGCCGGCCGACGGCGCCACGCCGCCCGAGGGGCGGGTGCCACCGGGCGGCGACTGGTGGGCCACGAGCCCAGCGGACGACGAGGCGCCCCCGACCGCCGAGGACGCGCCGGTCGCCGCCGAAGGGGCCGAGGCCGCGGAGCCCGCCCCCGCCGGCGATGAGGACCCGACGGCCCCGGCGGCGCCCGCCGCCGGGGACGCCGCGGGGCTTGCGTGGGCGGTCCAGATGCCGAGCCCGCGGGAGGAGCCCCGCCCGAGGAAGCGTGGCCGCCGGAAGGGCCGTGCCCGCGAGCAGGCGGCCGCCGGGCAGGCGGACCAGGCCGCCTGGCCCGCCGGGCCGGCGCCGGCTCCCCAGGAGGCGCCGGCCGTCGAGCGGGCGCCCGCCGGGGTCGCCTGGGCGGTGCGGACGCCCGGCGTGGGGGAGGAGCCCGCCGCCGAGGAGGCCCGCGCCACGGCGGAGGAGCCGGCCGTCGCCGAGCAGGACCCGGTCGAGCAGGAGCAGCCGGCCGGGGAGGAGCCCGGCGACGGCGACGGCTGGGCGGTGCGGGTCAAGGCCGCGCCCCAGAGCGTCCGGCCGGCCCGGCGCCGCGCCGCGCCGGCGGTGCGGAGGCGCCTGACCCGGGTGCCGCTCCGCGGGCTGGTCGCCGCCGTCGTGGTCGCCGCCCTGCTGGTCGGGTGGCTGGCGCTGCGGCTGCGGGACGACCGCGCCGCCGCGGTCGCCCGCGAGGAGGCGGTCGCCGCCGCGCGGCTGCACGCGCCGGAGATCCTCTCCTACGACTACCGGCACCTGGACCAGGACTTCGCCAAGGCGCAGGCGGACCTGACCGGCAAGTTCAAGGAGGACTACGCCAGGACCACCATCACGGTGGTCAAGCCGGTCGCGGTGGACAACAAGGCCGTGGTCGAGGCGCGGGTGGTCGCCGCCTCGACCGTCTGGGCCAGGCCCGGCGAGGCCGAGGTGCTGCTGTTCGTCAACCAGCAGACCACCACGGCCAAGACCAAGGGCCCGCGGGTCGACCTCAACCGGGTGCGCATGACCCTGGAGAAGACCAAGCAAGGCTGGCTGGTCAGCAACGTGGAGGCGCTGTAGGTGTCTTGACAGAGCCCGATCGCTGGGTAGAGCTTGCCGCTATGCAAACCAGGCGTAGGTGCTGGTCGCGATGACGCCCCCGACCACCGCCCGCGGCGACGGCCCGGCCGAGGTCGCCGCCGAGCAGTTCCGGCTGCTCGTCGACCAGGTCCGGGAGTACGCGATCTTCCTGCTCGACCAGGAAGGCCGGGTGGCGAGCTGGAACGCCGGCGCCGAGCGCATCAAGGGCTACCAGGCCGCCGAGATCCTCAGCAAGCACCTTTCCACCTTCTACCTGCCGGAGGACGCCGCCGCCGGCAAGGCGCACAAGGCCCTGGCGCAGGCGGCGCGCGAGGGCCACTTCCAGGCGGTCGGCTGGCGCGTCCGCAAGGGCGGCGAGCGCTTCATGGCGCGGGTCGCCCTCACCGCCCTGCACGACCAGGACGGGCAGCTCAGGGGCTTCGCCAAGATCACCCAGGACGTGACCGCCGAGCGCGAGGCCGAGCGCACGCTGCACGAGCGTGAGCAGCAGCTCGCCGAGGCGCAG
The DNA here is from genome assembly GCA_036377075.1 of Actinomycetes bacterium. Classification (GTDB taxonomy): domain Bacteria; phylum Actinomycetota; class CALGFH01; order CALGFH01; family CALGFH01; genus DASUZB01. The sequence continues at coordinate 6,120 of DASUZB010000157.1, forward strand.
GCGATCGCCCAACTGGGCAGCTTCGAGTGGGACCTCGCCAGCGACCGGGTCACCTGGAGCGCCGAGCTGGGCCGCATCTACGGGGTCGACCCCCGTACCGCCAGCGCCAGCTTCGAGGAGTTCCTGCAGCACGTCCACCCCGAGGACCGGCCGCTCGCGGCCCAGATCATGCGCCGGGCGGCCAGGGAGGGGACGCCGTTCCGCAAGGAGGTGCGGGTCCTGCGCCCGAACGGCGAGGCGCGCCTGGTGACGAGCTGGGGCGAGGTCGTCCGCGACGACCACGGCAAGCCCGCGCGGGTGCTGGGCGTCTGCCAGGACGTGACCGAGTGGCGCGACCGCGAGGAGCAGCTCGCCGAGGCGCACGCCCAGGCGGAGCTGTCCCGGCGGCTGCAGCGCGGGCTGCTGCCCAACCTGTCGCTGCGCACGCCGACGCTGACGCTGCGCACCCGCTACCAGCCCGGCCAGGAGCGAGCCCTGCTCGGCGCCGACTTCTACGACGCGCTGGAGCTGCCCGATGGCAGGGTGGCCCTGCTGATCGGCGACGTCGCCGGCCACGGCCCGGACGAGGCGGCCGTCGGGGTCGCCCTGCGCGCCGCCTGGCGGGCGCTGGTGCTCAGCGGCCACGACCCGGGCGAGCTGCTCAACGGCCTGGACCGGGTGCTGGTGCGCGACCGGCCGTCGGAGGAGGTCTTCACCACCGTCTGCTGCGCCTGGGTCAGCGCCGACCGCTCCCACGTCACCGTCGCCCTGGCGGGTCACCCCCCGCCGCTGCTGGCCAGGGACGGCAAGGTCGAGACCGTGGCCGCGCCGGGCGGGCCCGCGCTCGGCATCTACGACGACGAATACCCCTACGAGTCGGGGGTGATCGAGGTCGAGGTCGGGGGCAGGTGGACCCTGCTGTGCTACACGGACGGGCTGGTCGAAGGCCTGAGCGCGCCCGGTTCGGTGGAGCGGTTCGGGATCGAGGCGCTCGGCGGCGTCCTCGCCGCGCGCATCGGCGAGCCGCTCGGCCTCGACGAGCTGCTCGACGGCCTGCTCGAGGTGGTCCACACGGCCAACGGGGGCGACCTCTCCGACGACGTCGCCATCCTGTGCGTCGGGCACTGCCCGCGGACCGCCGACGCTCCCGCCCAGCCCGCGACGTCAACAGGTCGGAGGGGATGATCGAGGAGCCGACGGCTGCGTCAGCCAGCCGGATCGAGCTGCGCCCCGGGCCGTCCAGCCCGGCGCTTGCGCGACGCTTCCTCAACGAGCGCTCCGAGGCCTGGTCGCTGCCCGACCCGGTCGGCGAGCAGCTCGTCCTGGTCGGGTCGGAGCTGGTCACCAACGCGGTCCTGCACGCCAGGACCCAGCTCACCCTGACGCTCGAGCTGCGGGCCGACCGGGTCCGCGTCAGCGTCAGGGACCACTCCTCCGCCCCGGTCGCCCTGCGGCACTACCGGCCGGACGCCCTCACCGGCCGCGGCCTCGGGGTGATCGCCACGGTCAGCCGGGCGTGGGGCGTCGAGCCGGCCAGGGGCGGCAAGGTCATCTGGGCCGAGCTGCTGCTCGACGGAAGCTCTCCGAGCACCCCGGCGAGCCCGCCCCGCGGCCAGGTCGACGGGCCGAAGCCGAGCGGCGCCGCCGGCGCGCGCCGGGTCAGGTACCTCGACGTGCCGGTCACCGACTACCTGGCGATGCAGGAGCACAACGACGCCCTCTTCCGCGAGCTGCAGCTCATCAGGATCAGGATGCACACCCAGGGCGGCGAGGGCGCCGCCGTCGATCCGCCCCGCCTGGTCAGCTTCGCCGACCGGCTGCTGACGAAGTTCCGCAGCCAGAGCGACACGCTGCGGGACGAGGTCGCCAGGGCGCAGGCCCGCGGCGCCGAGACCGTCGACCTGGAGAGCGAAGGCTTCCCGGCGGCGGTCCCTGCCGCCCGCGCCTACGTCGACCTGCTCGAGGAGGCGGACGAGTTCTGCCGCTCCGGCGAGCTGCTGGTCCCGCCCCCGCCCGAGCGGGTCCGCTGGCTGCGGCGCTGGTTCCTGGAGCAGATGGCCACGCAGCTGCTCGACGGCGCACCGCCCGGGCGGCCGGACGGCGGCCCCGGCGCCGAGCCGGGCGCGGACCGCCCCGGGCCGGCGTAGCCGTTCGCGCGGGCCGGCGACGCCGCCAGGAGCCGGTACCCGATGGCGATCCGGGGTTTGTGACCCGAAGAGCGCTCTTGTTAGCATCGGGCGTTCCCGAGAGGGGGAGGCATGTCGTCGAGGACCGTGCACATGGATGCCCAAATCCCGACGGCCGCCGAGCGCCGCTACCAGACCGTCGCCGACCACCTGCCCGACGTCGCGGTGCTCGTCTTCGACCGCGGCCTGCGCTTCGAGCTGGTCACCGGCGCCGCCCTGCGCTTCCGCCACTGGCAGCCGGACGAGCTGGTCGGCCGCACCGTCTTCGAGCTGTTCCCGGGTGCCTACGCGGAGGCGCTCGCCGCCCACTTCCGCGCCGCCCTGGCCGGTGAGCGTCGCCGCTTCGAGCTGGCCGGCTGGCGCGACCCGGAGCGGCACTGGTCGGCCGAGGTGGTGCCGCTGCGCGAGCCGGACGGCGAGGTCATCAGCGGCATGGTGTTCTGCCGCGACGTCACCGAGCGGCGCCGCTCCGACGAGGCGCTGCGGGAGAGCCGCCGCCGGCTCGCCGAGGCGCAGCGCCTCGCCAGGGTCGGGAGCTGGGAGTGGGACGTCGCCACCGGCAAGGTGGTCGCGTCCGACGAGCAGTACCGCATCCTCGGGATCGAACCGGGCACGCCGCTGGACGTGGTGTCCGGGATGGCGCACATCCATCCAGACGACATGGAGCGGCTCCAGCGCGAGATCGGGCGGGTGGTCAACGACCCGTCGCCGTTCGAGGTGGAGCACCGCATCCTCTACCCTGACGGGTCGGTTCGGCTGGTGCTGGTCCGCGGCGAGGGCGTCTGCGACGCGACCGGCAAGGTGGTGCGCATCATCGGCACCGACCAGGACGTCACCGAGGCGAAGCAGGCCGAGCAGCAGCGCCAGCAGCTCCTCGCCCGCCTCTACGAGGCGCTCGAAGGGCAGCACCAGCGGCTCGCCGCCGACCTCCACGACAGCCACGTGCAGGCCCTCGCCGCCATGGGGCTCAAGCTCGACCGCGTCCGCCTGCTGCTGGACGCCGACCCCGAGCGCGTCCGCGGCCTGCTCGACGAGCTGCGCGGCGACGTGACCGTCGAGCTGGGCGCGATGCGGCGCACCATCGGCGCGCTGCGCCCGCTGGTCCTCGACCAGCGCGGCCTGGTCGCGGCGGTGCGCGAGCTGGCCGCCGCCACCCGCGACCGGGCCGGCCTCGCCGAGTGCACCGTTGCCGACGAGTTGGGCGGTCAGCGGCTCAGCCCGGAACTGGAGACGGTCCTGTTCCGCGTCGCCCAGCAGGCCCTCGCCAACGTGGCGCAGCACGCCGGCGCCGCCCAGGTGAGCGTCCGGCTGGAGTGGTCCGGGTCGTCGGTGGTGCTGCGCGTCGACGACGACGGCCGCGGCTTCGATCCCGCCCACGCGGAGGTGCTCACCGGGTACGGTGGCTTCGGGCTCACCTCCATGCGCGAGCGGGTGCAGAGCGTCGGCGGGCGGCTGACGGTCGACAGCGAGCCCGGCCGCGGCACCAGCGTCGAGGCACAGGTGCCCGCCACCACGCCGGCGCCGGGGGAGCCCGAGCGGCCGTGACCCGCCCACGGGTGCTGGTCGTCGACGACCACCGCGGCGTCCGCGAGGCGCTGGTGTGCCTGCTCGACCTGGTCGGCTTCGAGGTCGTCGGCGAGGCCGGCGACGGCGCCGACGCGGTCGCGCTCGCCAGGCAGGTCGACCCGGACCTGACCCTGATGGACCTGTCGATGCCGGTGGTCGGCGGGCTGGACGCCACCCGCATGCTGCGCGAGGCGCTGCCGCGGACGCCGGTGGTGGTGCTGACCGCGTTCGAGTCCGCCGACCTGGAGCGGGCGGCGCGCGCCGCCGGCGCGAGCGCCTACCTGGTCAAGGACGGCAGCGTCGAGCGCCTGCGGGCGGTGCTGCACGGCGTCCTCGCCGCCGTCACCGGACCCGAGCGGACCTGCTGAAGGGGCCGGTTGCGCCACGCCTCAGCGCGCCAGCGCGGCGACGCCGTCGAGCAGGCGCTCGACGTCCGAGCGGTCGTTGTAGTGGACCAGGCCGGCCCGTACCGCGCTGCCGCCGTCGCGGATACCGAGCGCCCCGGTCAGCTCCCAGGCGTAGTTGTGGCCGTTCCACACGTTGACCCGCCGCGCGGCGAGGTGCTCGGCGACCTCGCGGGGGGTGTGGCCGGCGACGGTGAAGTACGCGGTGGCGGTGCGCCGCGCCGCCTTGCCGTACGTGGTCACCGACGGGATCCGTCCGAGCCCGTCGAGCAGCACGCCGAACAGCTCCAGCTCGTGCGCCTCGGCGGCGCGCATAGAGGCGAGCAGCCGCCGCCGCCGGGTCCCCGAGGCCGCCGGGTCGAGGCCGGCCAGGTGCTCCACGGCGGCGGCGACGCCGGCGAAATCGGCGAACGGCGCGGTGCCCCGCTCGAAGCGCTCGGGCACCGAGTCGGGCGAGGAGGCGAGCTTGTCGGGGCGCAGCCCCTCGAGCAGCGCCGGGTCGGCGACCACGGCGCCGACGTGCGGCCCGGACCACTTGTAGGCGCTGGTCGCGTAGAAGTCGGCGCCGAGCCGCGCGGCGTCGACCGGGCCGTGCGCGGCGGCGTGCACCCCGTCGACGAAGACCAGCGCGCCCACGCCGTGCGCCTTGGCGGCGATCGCCGCGACGTCCGGCCGGGTGCCGAGCACGTTGCTCGCCGCCGTCACCGCCACCAGCCGGGTGCGCTCGGACAGCAGCTCGTCGTACTGCCCGCCGGGCAGCTCGCCGGTCGCCAGGTCGACCTCGGCCCAGCGCACCGTCGCGCCCGCCCGCGCCGCGGCCTGCAGCCAGGGCCGTGCGTTGGCGTCGTGGTCGAGGCGGGAGACGACCACCTCGTCGCCGGGACCCCACCCGGCGGCGAGCGCCGCCGCCAGCCGGTAGGTCAGGGTGGTCATGTTGGGGCCGAGCACGACCCCGCGCGGCACCCCGCCGACCAGGTCGGCGACCGCCCGCCGGCACTCGGCGACGAGCTCGTCGGAGCGGCGGCTGGCCGGGAAGGCGCCGCTCACGTTGCCGATCCCGGCGCGGTAGGCGCCGGCGATCGCGTCGAGGACCACCTGCGGCACCTGCGTGCCCGCGGCCCCGTCCAGGTAGGCGTACCCGTCTGCCAGCGCCGGGTAGCAGGCGCGCACCCGCGCGACGTCGAAGCTCACCGCGCCAGGCTACCCCAGCGGGGTGGACAGGCCGGCGAATTACCGCTTGGCGGCACGAGGGCATTATCTTCCCACAGGGGCATGCGCAACGTGCGGGGTACGGCCCGCCGGGCTACGGCTGCCTCCGAGGTGCGGAGGAGGAGCCAAGATGAGCGCTGCGCAACCGGATCAGGCGACGACCCCAGCGGTCAGCCTTCCTCGGTTCCCGATCACCGTGTGGGGCTACGAGCGCAGGTACGTGGACAGCTTCGTGGCCGGCCTGGTCGAGCAGCTCGAGCGCGAGCGCCGGCGCAGCGACCAGGCCGAGCGGGGGCTGCGCCAGCTGCAGCAGGACGTCGAGCAGGGCCGGGCGCAGGTGCCTGCCTGGTTCTCCAGCGTCGGCACCGAGATCGACCAGGTGCTCGACAACGCCGGGCGGGCCGCCGCCAAGCTGCTCGCCGAGGCCGGCAGGCGCATCCAGGCGGCCACCGACGCGGCCGAGGCGCAGGCCGCCGAGCGGATCAGGGAGGCCGAGGAGCAGGCACGCCAGCTCGGGGAGGCGGCGCGCGCGGCGTTGCAGGACGCGCAGGCCGAACGGGCGCGCATCGAGGCGGCGGCGGGGAGGGCGGCCGAGGAGCAGCGGGCCCGGGCCGACCTTGACACCAAGGCCCTGCTGGCGCGCGCGCACGACGAGGCGCGGCGCGTCCACGAGCACGCCGACCAGGAGCGCCACCAGCTCGAGGCCGAGCGCGCGCAGCTGGCGTCGCTGCGCGAGTCCATGGTCGAGCAGCTCGTACAGGTCTACGCGCCCCTCGGGCTCACGCTGGTCGACGCGCGCGGCGAGATCCAGGCGTCCACCCACGGAGGCGCCCGACCCGCCCCCCCGGCGCCGGGCCAGCCGCCGCGACCCGACGGCCTGGCCAGGCCCGACGGAGGGGTGCGGTAGCCGGCCCCCGCGGTGACCGACGGCACCGGGCGGCTGTGACCCAGGGCACTGCCTCGCCGAGCAGAAACGGGCATCGTGGCGGGTGGGCACGGGTCCGACGACCGGGCCGGCCTCGTCGTGGGGAGAGCGATCGCGATGGAACCAGACAACACGGCCGCCTACCTCGCGGTCGCCGGGGAACTGGTAATCGTCGGCAAGGAGCCGGACGGGGACTCGGTCCGCTTCCGCGCCGACGACCCAGGCCTGTACCAGCACATCCCTGACCAGCGCCACCACGTCGACCTCTCGGCCGACGGCACCGTCCAGCTCCGCTTCGAGGGCGTCGACGCCCCCGAGGCGCACTACCAGGGCGGCGCCCAGCCGCTCGGCCCCGAGGCCCGGGACGCGCTGCTGGCGCGCATCGGCTTCAGCGACGTCCGCTTCGCCGCGGCCGGCTCGACGCGGGTGGTCGCCTCCACCCCCGCCATCGTCCGCGCCCTGATCCTGACCAGGATGGTGGAGGTCAACGGCCGGCCCGTCGCCTACCTGCTGCTCGACGAGGAGGGCGGCGACCTGCCGGCGAACGGGGCCAACGTCGTGCTCGACCAGGCGCTGCTGGACCGGACGCTGAACGTCTGGTTGCTGCGGCAGGGCCTCGCCTACCTCTTGCTGTACAGCTCCAACCCGCCGGAGCAGCGGGCCAGGCTGCGTGCGCTGGCGGCGGCCTCGCGCAGCGCGGCCGGACGCTTGCCTGGCGGAGCGCGAGGCCCGGTGTGGCTGCGGGACGCCAGCGCCGCCTTCGTGCTGGACGGGGCGACCTCGATCGGCCCGGGCGGCCAGCTGGTGTTCCCCAAGCTGTTCCGCCGCGCCTTCGACTACGTCCACGACGTCGAGCGCCACGGCTTCGCCGGCACCCTGGTCGACTGGCTGCTCGCCCACTCGCAGCCGGGCGCCGGCAACGAGAACGACCAGGTGAGCGTCGCCGGCGGCGAGCCCGTGCGCCTCTCGGACCTGCTGCAGGCCGACGGCGACAAGGTGAGCCTCTCGGCCGACGTGCTCGACCTCGTCTTCGTCGAGAAGTGAGCGACGCGCTGGGGTCGTCCGGCCCGCATTCCCACGAGGTCGCCTGAGACCGGGCTTCGCCGCCTCGGTCCGGCGGCCTCGGCGCCTCCCGGACGGCCCCGGCCGCCCGCGCCGTGCCGGCCACCTGCCGGTTCGGCCGGGTCGCGTGCGGCCGGGCCGGGGGGACTCACACCCCCGTCCGGTCGTACGTTGTATCGGCATGCGACTGCCACCCTTCCAGCAACTCGTCGACGCCCACTGGCGCGACGTGGCCCGGCTCGCCGCCGCGCTGGCCGGTCCTGGCGACGGCGAGGACGCCGCCCAGCGCGCCTGGCTGCGCGCCCTCGAGGCGTACCCGCGCCTGCGCTCCACCCGCAACCTGCGCGGCTGGCTGCTGACCATCACGGCCCACAGCGCCATGGACGCCCACCGTGCCCGCAACCGCCGGCCGCTGCCGGTGGCCGTCGTGCCCGACGGCCCGGCGGGGTCCAACGCTCCGCCCGACGCGGCCGACGAGGGCCTCTGGGACGCGGTGCGGCGGCTCCCCGAGCGCCAGCGGCTCGCCGTCGCGCTGCGCTACGTGCTCGACCTGCCGCATGCCGAGGTCGCCAGGAGCCTCGGCACCACCCAGGCAGCCAGCCGGCGGCTGGTCAGCGACGCCCTCGCCGCCCTGCGCCGACAACTCCCCGAGGAGGAGATCCGATGACCCCAGCGACCGACGTGGAGGCGCGCCTGCGCGGCTTCGACCCGGCGGTGCGCCGCCCGAACCTGCCCGACAGCGACGTCTGCTTCACCGTCACCGACACCCCGGTCGGCCGGCTGGTGCTCGCCGCCACGCCCGAGGCCGTGGTGGCCTGCTCGTACGAGCCCGAGGAGGCGGTCGCCCAGCGCCTGGCCGACGCCGTCTCCCCGCGGGTGGTGCGCGCCGCCGGCCGGCTCGACCCGCTGCGCCGCGAGCTCGACGCCTACTTCGAGGGCACGCTGCGGCGCTTCACCGTGCCGGCCACGCCGGTGCTCGCCACCCCGTTCACCCGCGACGTGCTCGCCGCCCTGCGGCGCACCCCGTACGGGGAGACCACCACCTACGGCGCGCTCGCGCGGGCGATCGGCCGTCCCACCGCCGCCCGGGCGGTGGGCGGGGCGCTCAACGCCAACCCGCTGTGCATCGTCCTGCCGTGCCACCGGGTCGTCGGCGCCTCCGGCGCCCTCACCGGCTACGGCGGCGGGCTCGAGGCCAAGCGGCTGCTCCTCGGGCTGGAGGCCGCCAACCGCTGAGGGCGGGGCGTCAGGCGCGCCAGGGGGGTGGCCCGGCGTGACCGCCGGCCGCGGCCGGGACCGGGGCGGCGACGACCTGGTCCCGGCCGCGGCGCTTGGCCTCGTAGAGCGCCCGGTCGGCGCGGGCCAGCAGCGCCAC
>DASUZB010000158.1:0-16677 GCA_036377075.1 Actinomycetes bacterium
GCCCGGGCAGCCGCCGCCGCCCGGGCCGCCCTCCCGTCCGGCCGCGGCGTCCGGGTCGCCGTCACGCCGCTGCCGTCCGGCCTGGTTCGCGTCGAGGTCGCGCGGGTTGCGCGAGTCCTACCGGGCTTGGGCGCCGCGGTCACCGTCCGAGCGGCGGCGGTGGCGGCAGTCGAGCCGGGACCACCGCCGGCTCCGGCCGGCCGATGAGGGCGGCACGGAGGCCGGGTCGGCCGAACGACGGCAAGGGACCGCCCGGCGCCCAATCCAGCCGCCGCCACCGTCCCAGCCGGCGGCAGGCCGGCTCGGCGACGCTGGTCGCGCTGGCGCTCACGGTGTTCTTGACGTTCGCCGGCGTGATGGCGCTCGACGTCGGGCTGCTGGTGGTCGCCCGCGCGCGGACGCAGACCGCCGCCGACCTCGCGGCCCTGGCCGCGCTCACGCCGGCGCACGCTGAGCAGGGGCCCGGCGGGGCGGGCGCGGTCGCCGCCGCGAACGGTGCGGAGCTGGTGGCCTGCTCGTGCGGGACGACCGAGGCGGTGGTCACGGTGCGGAGCCGTGTCGGCATGCTCCCCGCCGGGATGGCCCTGACCATGACCGCTCGGGCGCGGGCGGTGCTGCCAGGGCTGACCGGGATCCGTGCGGGGACCAAACGAGCGGGACCCGGTCGGGTCCCGCTCGTGGCATGGCTTGGTCGTCGCCGGGTGGGATCGGGACGGCCAAGCCGGGCGGCACCGGATGCGGGGCTGGCGCCGCCACCGAGGCGCCTGGGGTGGGGCCAGGCACCTCTGCTCCAGTATGCATCTTCGGCGGGACGAGCTAAACCCATGACCGACCTGTTCGTCCCGGCTTGTTCACGAATTCTGATCCGGCTTCTCTGTCCGCCGTGCGGGGGCGTCCCCTGGCGCCCGATCGACACCCTCCACGGGTCTGGTCCCCTCCTCGTCGGCGGTGGTGTGGTCGACCGTCGGCTCCTCGTCGGCGGCGCCTTCGCCGAGCCACGGCGGCTCGTCGTGGAGGGGCGCCACCGGCTCGGCCTCCGGGCTCAACACCAGGTCCGAAACGATCGGATCGGCATCCACGGTGCGGCCGGCGCCCTCCGCACCTGGCGCGGCGGTCAGGCCGGCGGTTTCCGGCGCCGGTGTGCCGGCCCGGTCGAGCACCTCGGTCGGCGCGGGTGCCGTCCGGTCGGTCTCCGCCGCCGCTGCCACGGCGGCGGCCTGATCGGGGACCTCCGTCGCCTCCGGGGCGGAGCGGCTCTGGACCTCCGTCGCCTCCGGGATGGAGCGGCTCTGGACCTCCGTCGGCCCCGCGGTGGTGCGGTCTGGTACCTCCGTCAGGGCCGCGCCACTCGCGCGCGCCCCTTGCAGCTCCTGGTCGCGCCGGGCCAGCTCCTCGTCCTTGAGCGCGAGCTGGCGGTCGCGATGGGTCAGCTCGGCCTCCCGGCCGGCGAGGGCTTCGTCGCGCTGGCCAAGGTCGTCCCTGAGACGGGCGTTGTCGCGTTCCAGCTCGGTGACGCGTTCCTCGAGCTCGCGCATGCCGCTGCGGCGCTCCTTGCGGCGGCTGCGCCGCCGGCGGGTCGAGGTCAGCGAGAGCCCGAGCAGCAACGCGAACAGGAACCCCAGCCCGGCGAAGACGAGCAGGAGCTGGCCCTGGTTGAAGCGTCCGGTCGTCTGGCCGAACACCATGAGGACGCCGGCGCCGTCGTTCTCCACCAGGGCGTCGCCGAGCACGACCCCTGCGAGGATCGCCAGCAGCAGGAAGAACGCAGCCATTCGAATGCCTCCCGCGGGTCGGCGCACCGTGCGCCGCTGCCACTAGGAACCGCCGCCGAATAGGTTCGCCGGGCCGCAAGGGCCCCACGCTGCGCCAACGTCCGGTGGTCAGGCGGTGACCGGCCAACGTTTCCGTGCGGCGGTTCCTATGCTCCCCAGCGCCCGCTCCGGACAAACGACAGGACCCGTCTCAGGGTCCGATGCGCGCCGTGGCCGCCTCGAGCACGAGGCGGGCCGCCTCCTCCGGATCGTCGGCCACCGGGAAGGCGTCCACCGGTCGGCCGGCCAACCCGACCGACCAGGTCCGCAGCCCGACCACCGGGACCCCGGTGCGCAGCGCCAGCGCGATCTCCGACAGGGTGCCGAAGCCGCCGCCAACCGCGACCAGCGCGTCGCTCGCCCGTACGAGCAGGACGTTACGGCCCTCGCCGAGGCCCGTCGGCAGGGCGACGCTGAGGTACGGGTTGCCTTCGCGGCGGCGGTTGCCCGGCAGGAGGCCGACCGTGGTGCCGCCCGCCGCCGCGGCGCCCTTGCAGACCGCCGTCATCACCCCGCCACCGCCACCGCAGACCACCACCGCGCCGGCTTCCGCCAGGTGCCTGCCGAGGACCTCCGCGAGCTCGAGCAGCTCCGGCTCCGGCTGCGAGGCCCCGGCGACGCCGACGTACGGCACGCCGGCCGGCCCGGCACGACCGCGCCGCGCCTCACAGCTCACGGCGCACCCCACCTTCCAGCACCGCCGCGGCCCGGCCCGCCCCGTCCATCCCGGCGTCCTCGCCGACGGCTGCCAGGTCCGCGAGGAGTTCGTCGAGGAGGCGGACCGCGCCCGCCTTGTCGAGCGGGGAGTTGCCGTTGCCGCACTTCGGCGACTGCACGCACGAGGGGCAGCCGTTCTCGCAGGGGCAGTCGCGCACCGTGTCCCTGGTGGCGCGCAGGTGGCGGGCGGCGAGCTCGTGGCCGCGCTCGGCGATGCCGGCGCCGCCGGGGTAGCCGTCGTAGACGAAGATCGTCGCGGTGCCGGTGTCCGGGTGCCAGGCGGTCGAGACGCCGCCGATGTCCCAGCGGTCGCACATGGCGAACAGCGGCAGCAGGCCGATCTGGGCGTGCTCGGCGGCATGGGCCGCCCCTGGCACCTGCTCGGGGGCGATCCCGGCGGCACCGAGGAGCTCCGCGCTCAGCGTGTACCAGTAGGCGACCGTCGCCAGGCGCGCCGGGGGCAGGTCGAGGTCCTCGTAGCCGAGCAGCTCCCCGGTCCCGACCCGCCGCCGCTCGTAGCCGATCACCTGGTTGGAGACCGCGACCCGGCCGAGCCAGAGGGCGGAGCGGGGCAGGTCGACCCTGCGCGTCGGCTCGATCACCTCGATGTCGGTGTCGCGGCGGGCCTGGGTGTACTCGTCACCGGCGGCCGCCTCGACCAGCGCGACGCCCTCGTCGAGGTCGAGCTCGACCACCCGGTACGGCTCGCCCTGGTGCAGGTAGACGGCGCCGCGGTGGACGGTGGAGGTGGCCCTGCCACCGTCGACGGTCCCGACCACCTGCCCGGAGTCGGCCACCACGATGGTGACCGGCGCGCCACCGGCGTTGCGCAGGTCGACGGTGGCGGCGGGCGAGCGCCCGGCGGCGGCGTGCAGCCCGTCCCGGCGGCGGCGCAGGACGCCCTCGGCTTCGAGCTGGGCGCTCAGCGCGCGCGACGCCGGGCCGAACAGCTCCAGGTCCTCCTCGCTGAGCGGCGCCTCGTAGGCGGCGCAGACCAGGTGGGGGCTGAGCACGTAGGGGTTGCCGGGGTCGACCAGCGCCGCCTCCACCGGGCGGCCGAACAGGTCGGCGGGGTGGTGCAGCAGGTAGGCGTCGAGCGGGTCGTCGGAGCCGACCAGCACGGCCAGCGAGGGGCTGCCCTGGCGGCCGGCCCGACCGGCCTGCTGCCACATCGACGCGACCGTGCCGGGGAAGCCGTTGAGCACGACCGCGTCGAGCCCGCCGATGTCCATGCCGAGCTCCAGCGCGTTGGTCGCGGCCACGGCGAGCAGCTCGCCGCCGGCCAGCGCCTGCTCCAGCGCGCGCCGCTCGTGGGCGAGGTAGCCGGCCCGGTAGGCGCGCACCCGGCGCGACAGGTCGCGGTCGACCTCGGCGACGCGCCGCCGCGCGTACGTCGCGACCAGCTCGGCCGCCTTGCGCGAGCGGGTGAAGCACAGCGTGCGGACGCCCGCCTCCACCGCCGCGGTCAGCCACGCGGCGGCCTCGGTGTTGGCGCTGCCGCGGATGCCGGTGGCCTCGTCGACCAGCGGCGGCTCCCACAGCGCGAAGCTGCCGGGGCCCTTGGGCGAGCCGTCGTCGGTGACCGCCTCGACCGGCAGGCCGACCAGCCGCTCGGCGAGCTGGCCGGGATTGCCGAGGGTGGCGGAGGCGAGCACGAACACCGGCTGGGCGCCGTAGCGGCCGGCCACCCGGCGCAGGCGGCGCAGGACCGCGGCGACGTGGGAGCCGAACACGCCGCGCAGGGTGTGGGCCTCGTCGACCACCACCACGGCGAGCCGCCGCAGGAAGCCGCTCCAGCGCTCGTGGGACGGCAGGATGCCCTGGTGGAGCATGTCCGGGTTGGTCAGCACCAGGTTGGCGTTGCGCCGCACCATGGGCCGCTCCTCGGTCGGCGTGTCGCCGTCGTAGGAGGCGGCGCGGACGCCGGTGAGCGCGAACGAGCGGACGGCCCGGAGCTGGTCGTGGGCGAGCGCCTTGGTGGGGGAGAGGTACAGGGCGGTGCGCCCCTCGCCCAGCAGCGCCTCGAAGACCGGGAGCTGGTAGCACAGGCTCTTGCCCGAGGCGGTGCCGGTCGCGACCACCACGTTCGAGCCGGCGCGGGCCAGGGTGAGCGCCTCGGCCTGGTGGGTCCAGAGCGCCTCGACCCCGCGCGCCCGCAACCGGCCCACCAGCAGCGCGGGCAGGTCGTCGGGGAAGCTCACCGTGCGCGCCTGCCGTGCCGGCAGTCGCTCCAGGTGGACGAGCTGGCCGCGGTAGCCGGGGTCGCCGGTGAGCTGCTCGACCAGCACGGAAGGGTCGGATTCGGGCACCCGGCAATGGTAGCCGTCACCCAGGGTCGGGCGGGATCAGCGGTACTGGCCGGCGCGGACGCGGGCGAACAGCGGGTAGGCCGCGCCGGTGAGGCGGACGATCGAGGCGCCGCCGGCGGTGGCGCCCACGCCGGGGACGACCACGTTGTTCAGGCGGCTCGGCGGGATCGAGCGGGCCAGCAACGCCAGGCGTACCAGCTCGCCGAGGGGCAGGTTCGTCTTGACCTCGTCGTTCATGATCGCCAGCCACTTCATCACCCGGGCGGGGTCCGCCTTGGTCTGGCGCTGGTAGGTCGCCAGGCCGCCGAGCAGGATCTGCGCCTGGTGACGGGAGCGGGTGAAGTCGCCGCCGGGGACGCTCTTGCGGGCGCGGGCGTAGCCGAGCGCGCTGGCCCCGCCGAGGCGCTGCGAGCCGCGCCGCAGTTGGGCGCCGGCGGCATGGTCGCTGATGTTCATGTCCACGTTCACCTGCACCCCGCCGACCTTGCTGACGATGTCGCTGAGGCCGTCGAAGGAGGTGACCACCCAGTAGTCGATGTTGATGCCGGTGAGGCGCTCGACCGTGTTGATCAGCAGCGGCGGGCCGCCGAAGGCCATCGCGCCGGTGATCTTGCCGGTGCCGTGGCCGGCGATCGGCACGTAGCTGTCGCGCGGGAAGCCGAGCACGATCCCCTGCTTGCGGACCGGGTCGACGACCACGAGGTGGATGGAGTCCGCGCGGCCGCGCTCGGCGGTGCCGCCGCGGCCGAACTTGGGCGCGCCGGAGTCCGAGCCGACCACCAGGAAGGTGATGCGGCGGTTGAAGCTCGGCTCGGCCGCGCCGGCGTGGGCGCGCTGCACGGTGATGGCCTGGCCGGCGTTGGCCCGGTAGGGCCGGTAGCCGCTGGCCAGCACGGCGGTCGCGGCGAGGCCGGCCGTCAGGGTGAGCGCCGCGGCGACGGCGAGCGGGCGCCTCATCCTGCCTCCCCCGTACGGCTCTGGTACGCGGCGATGCGCCACCCCGCCGGCGTCGACAGCATCTGGAGCACCGAGCGCAGGCGCACCGGCCCTCTGCCCTTCTCGGCCACGGCCGATCCCTTGAACGAGAGCTTGACCGTCGCCCCCGCCGGCTGGCCCCCCCGGTAGAGGAACAGCACGGAGGCCTTGGCGCTGTCGGGCTGGACCGACTGGACCTGGGCGGCGTCCGCGCCGAGCGAGAGCGAGTTGATGTCCCGCTTGGCGGCGCCCTGAATCGACCCGTCGAACAGGTTGAGCAGGTCGTGCCAGCCGGAGCGCTGCTGCTTGGGATCGAGGAACGCCACGCTCAGGTAGCGCTGCAGGAACTTCTGCATGTTGGGCGACGCCTTCGCGGCCGCGATCCTGGGGTTGAAGCCCCGCTCCGGTCCGGCGGCCGACGCCTTGATCTCGACCTTCAGCGGCTTGGCGGGCGTGGCCGCGGCGGAGGTCTGGCTCGGCCCGGAAGCGCCGCCCTGCTCGTGCTTGCCCGAGGTGCAGCCGGCCAGTGCCACGACCACGGCGACGAGGAGGGCGACGAGGGGGGTCGAGGCCGGCGCCGCGGGTCGGGACCGGATGGGCTTGATAAGCAGGATGGTGCTCCTTGCGGTACGACCGGTGGCCAGGTCAGATGGCGGCGATCGGCGCTGGGGTGCTGGCGGGCCGAAGGCGCCGCGTAGGGTACCCATGCGCCTGCCTCGCGGGCAACTTGCGCCGTCCGCGCGAACCCGGACAAGCCTGGCGTCGGTGGCCGCTTGCCCGGGGCGGCCAGAAGCACCTATCGTGGCAGTTCTTGCCCTTGTGACAGGCCGACGCTAGCCTTCCCCGCGGTGTCAAGGCGACGTCGTATGGATCAGAAGACTGGAGCGAGCATGGACCTCGACCTGAACGTCCGTAAGGAGGGGGACCACGCCGTTCTCGAGGTGGGCGGTGAGATCGACGTCTACACCGCCCCCAAGCTCCGCGAGAAGCTGATCGAGCTGGTCAGCGAGGGCTCGTACCACATCGTGGTGAACCTCGAGAAGGTGGACTTCCTCGACTCGACCGGCCTCGGCGTCCTGGTCGGCGGGCTCAAGCGGGTGCGCAACCACGAGGGCACCCTGCAGCTCGTCTGCACCCAGGAGAAGATCCTCAAGATCTTCCGCATCACCGGCCTCACCAAGGTGTTCCCGATCCACACGTCGGTCGCCGACGCGGTCTCGGCCGCCGAGTAGCGCACGCCGTGCGCCCGAGGGACACCTCGCAGGGGGACCGAACCACCGTCCGTCTCAGCTTCCCACCCGAGGCGCAGCTCCTCGGGACGGTGCGGCTGGTCGTCGGCATGGTCGCCCGCAAGGCGGGCGTCGACGAGGAGGGCATCGAGGACCTCAAGGTGGCCGTCTCCGAGACCTGCGCGGTGGCCGTCACCGACCTGGCGTGGGCCGGGCTCGACGCGCCGATCGAGCTGGACGTGATCATCGAGCCGGACCGATTCGGCATCGAGGTGCGCGACCGCGCCCCATCGACCCAGGACCCGCCCAGGAGGACCACCGAGGAGAATGGCGACCTCGACGACCGCCAGTTCGGCCTGGCCCTGGTTGGCGCGCTGGTCGACGACCTCGCCAGCGAGCCGCTCGAGGACGGTCGCGGTCACCGCACCCGCTTCTGGCTGCACCGGCGCGGCGACGAGCTGCCCCCGCTCACCTGAGCCCCCCGGACCCCTCACCCCGGGTGCCCAGCGTACGGCGCCTGGAGCTTGCCGCCCGCTGCGGGGCGTGGCTAGAATCCGGGCAATTCTCGCGGGCCTGGGACGGGGTGCTCGGCCCATCCGTCGCGTCGTGTGGTTGGTCGAGCGCTCGCCGGGCCGCGCTTCGCGCTTCTCTGCTCCCGCCGCCCGAACCTCTGTGAGACGGCCCGTGCGGGATCGAGACGGGACCAACGCTCCAACGATGGGGTTCGAGGAGGTCTGATGGGCCAGGTACCGCTGCTCCTCCAGGAGGGCAGCGTCAAGGGCATCGAGTTCCACGGGTTCGAGAACGGCACCCTGCTCGCGGTGATGCTCGTCTCCGCCGTGGCCATCGGCGTCGCCGTGTGGCTGCGGCGGCAGGTGCTCGCCGCCGACGAGGGCACCGAGAAGATGCGCGACATCGCCGCCAGCATCCAGGAGGGGAGCCGCGCCTACCTGAACCGGCAGTTCCGCACCCTGGCCGTGTTCGTGGTGCTGCTCTTCTTCCTGCTCCTGCTGCTGGACGCCGACTCCACCTCGGTGCGCATCGGCCGCTCGGTGGCGTTCCTGGTCGGGGCCGCGTTCTCGGGCATCGCCGGGCGCACGGGCATGAGCCTGGCGGTGCGCGCCAACGTCCGGGTCGCGGCAGCGGCCGACCAGGGCGGGGTTCGCCAGGCCCTGCCGATCGCCTTCCGGGCCGGCGGCGTCGCCGGCATGTTCGTGGTCGGCCTCGGGCTGCTCGGCGCCGCCCTGGTGGTGCTCACCTACCAGGGCGACGCCGCCAGCGTGCTGTTCGGCTTCGGCTTCGGCGCGGCCCTGCTGGCGATGTTCATGCGCGTCGGCGGCGGCATCTTCACCAAGGCCGCCGACGTCGGCGCCGACCTGGTCGGCAAGGTGGAGAAGTCGATCCCCGAGGACGACCCGCGCAACGCCGCGACCATCGCCGACAACGTCGGCGACAACGTCGGCGACTGCGCCGGGATGGCCGCCGACCTGTTCGAGTCGTTCGAGGTCACCCTGGTGGCCGCGATCGTGCTCGGCGTCGCGGCCTTCCCCGACCGGCCCATCGTGGGGCTGCTGTTCCCCCTGATGGTGCAGGCGATCGGCATCCTCTCCTCGATCGTTGGGATCTCGCTGGTGCGCCCCCGCTCGGAGGGCGAGGGCGGCATGCGCGCCATCAACCGGGGCTTCTTCGGCGCGGCCCTGACCGCGGCCGTCGGCGTCGGCGTGGTCTCGCTCGCCTACGTGCACGACTGGCGGCCGGTCGGCGCCGTCGTGCTCGGCCTCGTGCTCGCCAGCGTCATCCAGCTGATGACCTCCTATTACACCGCCACCCAGTACAAGCCGGTGCGGGAGATCGCGCAGGCGTCCGAGACCGGTCCGGCGACCACGGTGCTCGCCGGCTTCGCGATCGGGCTGGAGTCGACCGTGTACGCCGTCCTGGCGATCGTCGGCGCGATCATCGGCGCGATATTGATCGGCAGCGGCAAGGGCCTCGACTTCCAGCTCTACATGGTCTCCCTGGCCGGTATGGGCATGCTGTCGACGGTCGGGGTGGTCATCTCGATGGACACCTTCGGCCCCATCAGCGACAACGCCCAGGGCATCGCCGAGATGTCGGGCAGCGTGGGGGAGCGCGGCAACGAGGTGCTGACCGCCCTCGACGCGGTCGGCAACACCACCAAGGCGATCACCAAGGGCATGGCGATCGCCACCGCGGTGCTCGCCGCGACCAGCCTGTTCGGCTCGTTCCGCCGCACCCTGATCGCGGCGGGCGTGGCGCCGGAGAACGTCGACATCCGCATCGACCGTCCAGGCGTGCTGATCGGCCTGCTGGTCGGCGGCTCGGTCGCGTTCATGTTCTCCGCCCAGGCGATCCGCGCGGTCGGCCGCGCCGCCGGGCGGGTCGTGTTCGAGGTCCGCCGCCAGTTCCGCGAGCACCCCGGGATCATGGACTACAGCGAGCGGCCCGACTACGCCGCCGTGGTCGACATCTGCACCAAGGACTCCCTGCGCGAGCTGCTCACCCCCGGGCTGCTGGCGGTGGTCACCCCGATCGCCTCCGGCTTCCTGTTCGGGTACGAGGCGCTCGGCGCCTACCTCGCCGGCGCCATCCTCACCGGCCAGCTCCTCGCGGTGATGCTGGCCAACGCCGGTGGTGCCTGGGACAACGCCAAGAAGTACGTGGAGGACGGCCACCACGGCGGCAAGAACTCCGAGCCGCACAAGGCGACCGTGATCGGCGACACCGTGGGCGACCCGTTCAAGGACACCGCCGGGCCGGCCCTGAACCCATTGATCAAGGTGATGAACCTGGTCGCCGTGCTGATCGCCCCCACGGTGGTGGCGCTGTCCGACAACCCCGTGCGCTTCCCCCTCGCGTTCGTGGGAATGGCCGTCCTCGCCTGGGCGTTGTGGAGGTCGAGCCACGCCGGCGGCGGCGACCTGATCGGCGAGGGCACGGGGGAGGCCGCGGCCAGCAGCGCGGACGGCCGCGCCACCGACGCCGCGGCCCCCAACGGCGGCCGTCCGGAGGCCGGCGCCGGCAGCCCGACCCCGGCGGCGCAGCGGTCCCGCGGCGACAAGGCCACCTGATCGCTGCCGGCTCCCGTCACGAGGCTCCCGGAGCCCAGGGTCCGCCGGTGGCGACCGCTGCGACCTGCGCTGCTGGCGCATCGGACCATCCAGGGGCAGCCTGGAGGTGGCCCCTGGCGAACAGGCGCCGGGAATACACGGATCCCGCGGGGACCTTGACACTGCGGCCGGGTCCCACAACACTACGCCGTCTCCCGAACGGCTCAGGCTCCCGGACCGGGACGAGCCGCCTACAGGCCCGGCGGCGCCGACATCCCGGCCCGCGGCACGCGAACGAAGGAAGCTGGATTGACACGCAACCTGGTGGTGGTCGAGTCGCCCGCCAAGGCGAAGACCATCGGAAAGTATCTGGGGAAGGACTATTCCGTCCTGGCCTCGATGGGGCACGTTCGGGACCTTCCGAAATCGGACTTCGCGGTCGAGTTCGACCACGGCGTCGCGGTCACCTACGAGGTGACCCCGAAGGCCAAGAAGGTGGTCTCCGACATCCGTAAGGCGGCCAAGGCCGCCGACCAGGTCTTCCTGGCGACGGACCCCGACCGCGAGGGCGAGGCCATCGCCTGGCACATCGCCCAGGCGGCCAAGCTCGCCACCAAGGCCACGCGCCGGGTGACCTTCACCGAGATCACCGCCGAGGCCGTCCGGGCCGCGTTCGCCAACCCCCGCGAGATCGACCCGCACCTGGTCGACGCGCAGCAGGCACGCCGCGTGGTCGACCGGATCGTCGGCTACAAGCTCTCCCCGGTGCTCTGGCGCAAGGTCAGGGCCGGGCTCTCCGCCGGCCGGGTGCAGTCGGCCGCCCTGAAGATGGTCGTCGACCGTGAGCGCGAGATCGAGGCGTTCAAGCCCCAGGAGTACTGGAGCCTCGAGGCCGACCTGCTCACCGAGGCCGAGGAGGCCGTCCACGCCCGCTACCCGGTGGGCGAGAAGCAGAAGTTCGTCCTCGGCGACCAGGGCGCCGCCGAGGCGGCCGCGGAGCTCGCCCGGGCGGCCAGCTGGATCGTGCGCGACGTCAAGAAGACCCAGCGCAAGCGCAGCGCGGCGCCGCCGTTCACCACCTCCACGCTGCAGCAGGAGGCCTCGCGCAAGCTCGGCTTCTCCTCCAAGCGCACCATGGCCATCGCCCAGCAGCTCTACGAGGGCATCGACCTCCCCGGCGAGGGCTCGGTCGGGCTGATCACCTACATGCGCACCGACTCGGTCGCGCTCGCCCAGAGCGCCCTCGACGAGATCGCCAGCCTGGTCGGCAGCCGCTACGGCCAGGAGTACGTCAACACCACCCGCTACAAGACCAAGGCCAAGCTGGCCCAGGAGGCGCACGAGGCGGTGCGGCCGACCGCGGTGGCGCGCACCCCCGAGTCGCTCAACGGCCACCTCGACCAGGCGCAGCTCAAGCTCTACGAGCTGATCTGGAAGCGGGCCGTCGCCTCGCAGATGGCCCAGGCGCTGTACGACCAGACCAGCGTCGACATCGAGGCCGGCAAGCTGATCTTCCGCGCGAGCGGCTCGGTGCTGCGCTTCGACGGCTTCGAGCGCGTCTACCGCGAGGGCCGCGACGACGACCCCGAGGAAGAGGCGGGCATGCTGCCCGACCTGGTCGTCGGCCAGGTGCTGCAGCTGGTCGAGCTCACCCCCGAGCAGCACTTCACCGAGCCGCCCCCGCGCTACACCGAGGCCAGCCTCGTCAAGGCGCTGGAGGAGCACGGCATCGGCCGGCCGTCGACCTACTCGCCGACCATCTCGACCCTGCTCGACCGCAGCTACGTGCGGCTCGACCGCAAGCGCTTCCACCCCGAGGACGTCGGGGTGATCGTCACCGACCTGCTCGCCGACGTCTTCCCCAAGGTCGTCGACCTCGGCTTCACCGCCGAGATGGAGGAGGACCTCGACCGCATCGCCAGCGGCTCCAAGGCCTGGGAGCCGCTCGTCAAGCAGTTCTTCGAGGAGGTCGAGGGGACCATCGCCGAGCGGCAGGAGAAGGTCTCGCGGCCGGAGGAGGCCACCGACGAGACCTGCCCGGAGTGCGGCGCGGAGACCGGCGCCAAGCTGGTCCGCAAGTGGGGCCGCTACGGCTGGTTCCTGTCGTGCAGCCGCTACCCGGACTGCAAGTACCGGCGCAACGCCAAGCGCTCCGCGGCGGAGGAGGCCGAGCGGCCCGAGCCGGAGCTGACCGACGTGCCCTGCCCCAAGTGCGGCAAGCCGATGGTCAAGCGCACCGGCCGCTTCGGGCCCTTCCTCGGCTGCTCCGACTACCCGAAGTGCAAGGGCATCAAGAACCTGGGCGAGCAGTCCTTCGGCACCTGCCCCAAGTGCGGCCAGGGCGAGGTCGTCTCCAAGCGGACCAAGCGCGGCAAGACCTTCTACAGCTGCAACCGCTACCCGGACTGCGACTTCGCGCTGTGGCAGGCGCCCCTGTCCCAGCCGTGCCCGTCGTGCGGTGGCCTGCTGGCCCCCGACAAGGACGCCTCCACCGCCACCTGCGCCAAGTGCGGCACCCAGGTGCAGGTGGCCGAGCTCGTCGGCGTGTAGGCAGGCGGGGATGCGCAGATCCCCCGGCTGGTTCATCACCTTCGAGGGGGTCGAGGGCGCCGGCAAGACCACCCAGCTCGAACTGCTCCGCCATGAGCTGGAAGCCCGCGGCCACGAGGTGGTCGCCACCCGGGAGCCCGGCAGCACCGCCGTGGGCGAGCGGATCAGGGAGATCCTCCTCGACGACCCGGTCGCCGCCGACCTCGACGCGCGGGCGGAGGCGCTGCTGTTCGCCGCCGCCCGCGCGCAGCACGTGGAGCAGGTGATCAGGCCGGCGCTCGACCGTGGCGCCACGGTCCTGTGCGACCGCTTCGTGGACTCCTCCCTCGCCTACCAGGGGGTCGGCCGCGGCCTGGGCCGCGGCCCGGTCGAGGAGGTGAACCGCTGGGCGACCGCGGGGATCCTGCCGCGGCTGGTGGTCCTGCTGGACCTGGACCCCGCCGCCGGGCTCGCCCGGTCCGCCGGCGAGCGCGACCGCATCGAGGGCCAGGAGCTCGAGTTCCACCAGACGGTGGCGCGGGCGTTCCGCGCCCTGGCCGCGGAGCAGCCCGACCGCTTCCTGGTGGTCGACGCCGCCGCCCCCGCCGAGCAGGTCGCCGAGCAGGTCCGCAGGGGCGTGCTCGCGCGCATGGAGGGCAGCCGTGTCGGTCTGGGATGAGGTCGTCGGCCATCCCGAGGCGGTCGGCATCCTGCGCGAGGCGGTCGAGAGCGGCCGGGTGACCCACGCGTGGCTGTTCGCCGGGCCTCCCGGCATCGGCAAGGTCCACGTCGCACGGGTCTTCGCCGCCGCCCTCAACTGCCCCGACGGCGGCGACGGCACCTGCGAGGTCTGCCACCGCGTGCTCCGCGGCGTCCACCCCGACGTCCACCTGCTCGAGCCGGAGGGCGACAACCTGCTGGTGGACGACATCCGCGCCCTGCGCGAGGAGGCCTCGCTCTCACGGCACGAGGGCCGCGTGGCCGTGTTCATCCTCGACGAGGCCGACCGGCTCACCGACGCCGCCGCCAACGCGCTGCTCAAGGTGCTCGAGGAGCCGCCGTCCCAGGTCGTCTTCGTCCTGGTCGCGCGCAGCGCCGAGGCGCTGCTGGCGACCATCCCCTCCCGCGCCCGCATGCTCGGCTTCGCCACCCTGCCGCCGGGCACCGTCACCGCCGCGCTCGTCGCCGGCCTCGGCGTCAGCGACGAGCAGGCCGCCTGGGCCGCCAAGGCCAGCCACGGGCGCCTCGCCCGCGCCCGTGCCCTGCTCGGCGACGAGCCCACCCGCCTGCGCCGCGCCGCCACCCTCGACCTGGTCGAGCGCGTCGCCGGCGGCCAGGCGTCCGACGCCCTCGCCGCCGCCACCGCCGTGGTCGACCTGGCCGACCAGGTCGTCGCCGCCCGCAGGGCGCAGCAGGCCGAGGAGCTGGCCGAGCTGGAGGACGCCTTCGGCACCGGCCGCGGCACCGGCGCCATGCGCCGGCGCCTCGAGACCCGCCACCGCCGCGAGCTCCGCCGGCTGCGCTTCGACGCCATCCGCGACGCCGTGGCCGACCTGCTCGCCGCCTACCGGGACGTGGCCCTGCTGCGCGACGGCGGTCCGCCCGAGCGCCTGGTCCACGCCGACCGCACCGCCACCTTCGAACGGCTCGCCGCCGGCATCGACCCCGCCGCCGCCATCCGCGCCGCCGGCGCCTTCGAGGAGGCCGACCGCCGCCTGTCGATCGGCGCCGCGCCCATGCTCACCCTCGAAGCCGCCTTCCTCTCCGTCCAGGCCGCCCTGGCCGGCCCCCGGGTCCCCATGACCCGCATGGAGATCCGCTGACCCGCCCCTCGGCGTCCTGGGCCGCCTACGCGGCGTGCGCGCTGGCGTTGCTGTACGCGGTTCCCAGCTTCTACTGGGCCTTCGGCGGCACCGCGGGGCTCGCCACCGTGGGCGGGGCGATCGAGGAGCTGGCGTCGTCCCACGACGCCAGGAGCGTCGCGCTTGGCGCGGGCGCCGGGGTCGTCAAGGTAGCCGGCGGCCTGCTTGCGCTGGCCCTGGTGCGGCCGTGGGGCCGCGCGATCCCCCGCTGGCTGCTGCTCGGCACCGCCTGGGTCGGGAGCGCGGTCCTGACCGCGTACGGCGGCCTCCTGGTGGCCGTGGGGGCGCTGGTGCTGACCGGCGTGATCGACCCGTCCGGCCCGGTCGACCGGACCGCCCTCCGTTGGCACGTGATGCTCTGGGACCTCTGGTTCCTGGTCTGGGGCCTCCTGCTCGCCCTCGCCGCATGGCACCACGGCCGTGCGGCACGATGAGCCAGGCCGGCTCGCGCCGCCTCAGGTCGAGATCAGGTTGGTCGGCCCCAGCAGCCCTTCGGTACACTCCGCCCCGGAGCCACCTCCACCAGCCCGAGTGGCGCAGTGGTAGCGCATTCGACTCGTAATCGAAAGGTCGAGGGTTCGAATCCCTCCTCGGGCTCAACAGAAGCGCAGGTCAGAGCGCCAATTCTGCGTCAACGACTCGGTGCCGACAGGCCTTCGGTCAGTCCTTCCGTCGAATGGCGATCGTCCATTGCGTCCGGCATCGGTGTGGGCGATCCGTGCATGCAGCAGGTCAGTACTCCCGAGGAGCGAGGAATTGCACCGCCTTCAATGGGAGGCGCTGCTGATCGTCCTCTTGCACCTTGGAGTAGTGCTCGACCCATAGATCGAAGAAGCGCTGAAGGTCGATTAGTGATATGCGCCGATTCTCCTGGCTTCGTACCTCGCGTTGCGCCTCGGAAGTGAATCCACCTGTTGCGATGAAGATGCCCACGTCTTGCGCGCCAAGCAACGCCATGAAGGCCCGCAGCCCATCGACGTTGACCTTGTCGGTTCGCCGCTTCACCTGCACCTTGATGCGCGGTCCCACGGCACCAAGGGGATCGGTGTAGGCGAGTATGTCCAGGCCTTGGTCTGGTCCGGGTGGAGAAACCCAGGCGATGTGGTAGCCCATTGCTCGCAGCAGTGCCGCCACCAACTCCTGGAACTCATAAGGGTTCATCCCTTGTAGGTACTGTTCGACCTCAAGCCAAGCGGTTTCCTCGGCTGCCTCGAGTGCGCTGGTGGCACTTGCTGGGCTGCTCGTGTCTTCGAGACTGGTGGCTGGATCCTCGGGTTGGCTCCTCCGCCACGTCTGATAGAGCCGTGATGCCTCGCGTGCGAGTTCGAGAGGATCGTGGAATCGTTTTCCTGCTTCCCGTCCTTCGTCAGTGAGGATCCATTGGCCCTTGCTCTTCACGAGCCAGCCGGCCTTGACTGGTGCAATAGTAGTAAATCTAACTATCTGGTCGAAACGCCGAACACCCGGCGTGCTTGGGTACTCACTCTGCTCGAAGGGTGTTGGAGGCAGCCGGTGCTCGACTTCCTGAATCACGCGACGCGCCTGTAGTCCGTCGGGATGTTCTTCGAGGACTGCCAACACAGCTTGAAGGATCTCACCCAACCGCTTGCGTGGAAGCTTCGCCACGTGGCCACCCGCCTCTTGTCGCTCTAGCCCGCATTGGGACGTATCACCTTACTGCGAGGGCGGTGCGGGCCATGCGTAAAGCAATGCTCACTGCGCGGAATCGCGATTGTCCGGCAGCCTTGCAGGCGCTTCGTCGACGATCGACTCCGCCGCACGGAGTGCGGCAACGGTTCGTGCGAGGCCGCTGCGTTCCAGGCTGGCGAGGACCATTGGGACGGTGCCTGGTGGCCGCCGCCAGGTGACGGCGATGCGTTGGATCGCATCTTCGATTGTCGCGCGATCCAATCGGACCTGAACGAGGATGAAGTCGTCCGGGGCGACGGCTTGGATGTCGAACGACATCAACGTCCCAGCAGGGAAGTGGCGAAGGTTCGCGGTGACGATCGTGGACGCGTGGGCGTGGATGGCGGCGGCGAGCACGTGTCGGTCGTCGGGGTCGGGCAGCGTGAGGGTCGGGATGAGGTGCTCGTAGCCCTCCACGCGCCAGTCGCGGACGGCGGCCGCCATCAAGGCACGCGTTCGATCCAGCTTGACCGGGTCCAGGTCGGGCC
>DASUZB010000159.1:0-5954 GCA_036377075.1 Actinomycetes bacterium
CGTGACCGCCGCGATCGTCGGCGCGCGCCGCCCCTCCCAGGTCGAGGGCTGGGCCGCCGCCGGGACCCTGACGCTGACCCCTGCCGACCTCGACGAGCTCGCCCGCGCCGTCGCCGAGACCGGCGCCGGCCAGGAATAGTCGCCGGGGGCGTGGCTGGGGGCCGCGACCCGTCCGGCCGCGGCCCCCAGCTCGCCGCGCTGGCCTACCCGCTCGGGTGGACGACCAGCGCGCTCCCGCCCCCACGGCGCACCGGCTCGGCAACGGCCTGCAGCAGGCCGCCAGGGAAGAAGCCGATCGCGGTGGCCGCCCCGATCTCCGGGGTGGAGCGGAACTGCTGCCCGAGCGCGGCCAGCTCGGCCGCCTCGGGCGAGGCCAGGAACGCCGGCTCGGCGTCCGCCGGGTCGTTGTTGCGCTGCGACACCCTCGGCGCGGCCAGCGCGTCGGGCAGGCTCATGCCGAGGTCCAGGCGGTTGACCAGGATCTGCAGCACGGTGGTGATGATGGTGGCGCCGCCGGGCGAGCCCAGGGCCAGCAGCGGCCGCCGGTCCTGGAACACGATCGTCGGGCTCATGCTGGACCGCGGCCGCTTGCCGGCGGCGGGGAGGTTCGGATCCGGCACCCCAGGGAAGAGGGGTGCCGGATCGAAGTCGGTCAGCTCGTTGTTGAGCAGGAAGCCGTAGCCCGGCACGGTCAGGGCGCTGCCGCCGATCTGCTCGATGGTGAGGGTGTAGGCGACGACGTTGCCCTGCCGGTCGGCCACGGTCAGGTGGGTGGTGCTGCCCTGGGTGACCGCCTCCGCGCCGGCAGCAGGCGCCGGGCCGGCTGCTGCGCAGCCGGCGAACGGCGGGAACGGGTCGCCGGGCGGCACCGGGCTGGTGGCCGCCCGCGGGCCCACCAGGCAGCGGCGCTCGTCGGCGAAGCCCTGGGAGAGCAGCCCGCTGAGGGGCACGTCGACCTGGTCGGGGTCGCCGACCCAGCGGTTGCGGTCGGCGAACGCCAGCCGCGACGACTCCAGGTAGTGGTGCAGGGCCAGGGTGCGGGACTCGTGGCCGAGGTCGAAGCCCTCGGCGATGTTGAGCGCCTCGCCGACGGTGGAGCCGCCGCTGGACGGCGGGCCCATGCCGACGACCCGGAGGCCCCGGTACCCGACCATGGTCGGGGCGCGCGCCACCGTCCGGTACGCGGCGAGGTCGGCGGCGGTCATCAGCCCGGGGCGCACGTTCAGGGTGCTGCCGGGGACGACCGGCGGGTGCCGCACGGCGTCGACCAGCGCCTCGGCCAGGTCGCCTTGGTAGAAGGCGCCCATTCCGCGCCTGGCGAGCAGGCGGTAGGTCCGTGCCAGGTCGGGGTTGGTGAACTCGGCGCCGACCTGCGGGGCGTCGCCGCCGCGGAGGAACAGGTCGCGGGTCGGCGCGATCGCGCGGAAGCGGTCCAGGTTGCCGAGGGTCTGGCCGCGGAAGGTCTGGTCGACCACGAAGCCGTGCTCGGCCACGCGGATCGCCGGGGCGAGCGCGTCGCGCAGGCCGATGGTGCCGTAGCGCTCCAGCGCCGACTGCCACAGCCGCGGGGTCCCGGGCACGCCGACGCCCAGGCCGCTGGTGACCCGCTCGGCGAAGGGGATCGGCTGGCCGGTGGCCGGGTCGATGAACACGTCGGAGGTGTAGGCGGCCGGCGCCGTCTCGCGGCCGTCGATGGTCACCACCCGCCGCTGCTTGGCCAGGTACGCGACCATGAAGCCGCCGCCGCCGATCCCGGACGAGTACGGCTCGGTGACGCCGAGGGTGGCGGCGGCCGCGACCGCGGCGTCGACCGCGTTGCCGCCCTGGCGCAGCACCGCCAGCCCGGCCTGGGAGGCGTCGAGGTCGACGGTGGCGATCGCCCCGCCGGTGCCAAGGGCGGTCGGCTCGGCGGTGGGCCCGGCCGCGCGCGACCGGGCGGGCGCGAGTGGGCCGCCCAGCAGCGCGAGGGCCACGACGAGGGCGGCCAGCAGGATCGGAATACGCCGCTGCATCTGGGGGACTCCTCCCGGACTGGCAGGGATGGAAGAGCCGCGGACAGAAAGTATCTAGGGAGCCTAGTCCAAGAGACCTAGTTAATGGAAGGTTCTACGCTTCAGCGAGGACTGTCGCCCCCCCCAGCCAGGTACCGTGATGCCGTTGCCCAGACCATCAGCGTGTCTTGCGACCTGGGCAGCCGGCGCTTGCGCGCCGACGGTGCCGGTCTCACCCGGGGCGGCACCCGGTGCCGGCTTCTCGGTTCGTCGCGGTCTGCCCGGCCAAGCCGGGTCTTGTGTCCGCTCCCCGAGCGTTTCGCGTCTCGGGGCCACTCCCCGCGACGGCTCCGACCATGTGTGGCGCGCGCTCGACGGCCTCGATGCCCGCCACCAGCTGGGCGAGGTTGCGGGCGGCGTTGAGGTCCCTGTCCATTACCAACCCGCACTGCTCGCAACCGTAGGCCCGCTCCGACAAGGGCAGCTTGGCTTTCACGTGTCCGCAGCCCGAGCAGGTCCTTGACGATGGGTAGAAGGTGTCCGCCTGCACCAGCCGCGTCCCGGCCCAGGCGGTCTTGTAGGCGAGCTGGCGGCGCAGCTCCCCCCAGCCCGCATCGACGATGCGGCGCGCCAAGCGCCGGTTGCCCAGCATGCTGGCGACGTTGAGGTGCTCGACGACGACTGTGCCGTGGTTGCTGGCAAGCTCGGTGGTGAGCTTGTGGAGGCCGTCGCGGCGCAGGTTGGCTACCCGGGCGTGCATCCGGGCGAGGCGCCGGTGGGTCTGCCGCCATCCCGCTGAGGAGGTCCGGCGGCTGCCGTCTGGGCTCCTGGGGCCGTGGCGGCGGGCGAGCTGCCGGCTGAACCGCCGCAGCCGCCGCTGCGCGTGGTCGAGCGGCCGCGGGTTCGGGACCACCTGGCCGGTGGACAGCACCGCCAGGTGGCGGATGCCAACGTCCATGCCCACTACAGCGCCGCCAGGGCGCTTCTCAAGGACGCAGCGCTGGACCTCGACGGTGAATGACACGTACCAGCGGTCCGCAGTGCAAGTAATGGTCGCGGAGAGGATGCGGGCGGTGCCGGCCTCTAGGCGGCGGGCGAGCTTCCTGGTGGATTCGTGCGTCTTGAGGCGTCCGATTCTCGGCAGCGTGACGTGGTGGCGGTCGGGTTCGACCCGGATCGCGCCAGTCCAGAACCGGCAGGTGGGCCGGGTGCGATGCTTGGCCTTGAAGGTGGGAAAGCCGACTGGTCGGCCCTTGCGCCGGCCGTGCTTGGAGTCCGCCCAGTTCGCCAGCCCGCGGGCCAGGGCGTCCAGGCCGGAGTTGTAGGCCTCCTTGGAGTTCTCCCGCCACCATGGCGCCACCTCGTCCTTGGCGCGGTTCCACTCCCGGCGCAGCGCCGGCAGCGTCCAGGGCACCTCCAGCTCCAAACCATCTGCGCGCTGGTCGAGGCGCTGCCTGACCAGGCCCAGTGCCCAGTTATAGGCCTTCCGGGCGGCGCCGCAGTGCGACCACAACGCCCGCAGCTGCCGCGGGGTGGGGTCGAGGGCGAACCTGTACGCCTGGGTCACCAGCATGAGGTGCTGATCATATCCGAACACGTGTTCGCTTCAAGAGCGCCGACTGACGTTGTGGACACCCGTGGGGTTCCAGAAGTCAATGGTGCCGGTGACCAGCGGATCTGGCTTGACGTCGGGCTACGATCCGTTGTCCCTTGCTCGCCTTCTTCGGCGGAGGTCTGTGTGGTCTGGTCGTTCGTCTACCTGGCGTTAGGCCGCGTCCTTGAGCTGATCGTGCTGTGCTGTCGGTCGGCAGAGGCCAAGGAGGTCGAGATCCTGGTGCTGCGCCACGAGCTTGCGGTGCTACGTCGCCAGCATCCCCGGCCTCGACTGCAATCCAAGGATCGTGCCCTGCTCGCGGCGCTGAGCCGCCAGCTCCCTCGGCCTCGCTGGTCAGTGTTCCTGGTCAAGCCGGAGACGCTGCTCGGCTGGCACCGGCGCATGGTGCGCCGACGGTGGACCTACCCGACCGCTTCGAGTGGACGACCGCCGGTCCCTGACCAGGTGCAGCAGCTGATCGTGCGGCTCGCCCGTGAGAATCCGCGGTGGGGCTACCAGCGCATCCGCGGCGAACTACTGCGCCTTGGCTGTCGGATCTCGGCCAGCTCGATCGGCCGGGTGCTGCGAGCCCACGGCATCGACCCAGCGCCCCGACGCGCTCCGACGACGTGGCGGTCGTTTCTCCGCCGGCAGGCCGCTGGCATCCTGGCGTGCGACTTCTTCACCGTGGACACGGTGTTCCTGCAGCGGCTATATGTGCTGTTCATCATCGAGCTCCGGAGCCGGCGGGTGCGGCTTGCTGGCGTCACCGCCCATCCGAGCGGGCCATGGGTTGTCCAGCAGGCCCGCAACCTTGTCGCCGCGCTTGACGACGAGGCCACCGCGTTCAGGTTCCTGATCCGCGACCGCGACGCCAAGTTCACCACGGTGTTCGATGACGTCTGGCGCTCAACCGATGTGGAGGTCATTTGCACGCCGGTTCGGGCGCCCAATGCCAACGCTGTTGCCGAGCGTTGGGTCGGGACGGTCCGCCGGGAGTGTCTGGACCAGTTGCTGATCGTCGGCTCCTGGCAGCTTGTTCGCGTTCTCCGCGTCTACGTCGAGCACTACAACCGGCTCCGCCCGCACCGCAGCCTTGGCCTGGGCACGCCCATGCCGTCGGGGAGTGGTGAGGCAGCGAGCGCGCCGGCTCTTCGTCAGCTGTATCGCCGTGACATCCTCGGTGGGCTGATCCACGAATACGAGCGGGCGGCATGACGAGCTGACTTCTGGTACCCCACGGGAGTCTGAACGCCATGACGAGGATCCTCGCGGACCTTCGCCACTGATGCGAGGCCGCAGGTCAACCTCGTGGACTGGGCTTTCGGCACCGACACGCCGTGAACGCGGCCCCCGGGGGCGCGGCGACCGCGCTGCAGGCCGTGGCGAGCGGCGGCCGCCTGGCGACGATCACCGGCGATCCGCCCGCGCCCGAACGGGGGGTCGAGGTCACCGACGCCTACGTGCGGGCCGACGGCGCACGGCTCGAAGCACTGGTCGAACTCCTCGCGCAGGGACGGCTCTCGCTCCACGACGCCGTCGCCGGGCGCGCCTCGGGCGCGATCGTCCTGGTGCTCCGGCAGCGCCCCCGTAAGGGGGCCATTCCTGCTGCCGGGGTCGCGCACCTTCTGGATGCGGCGCCCGGCGACCGCCGAACAGCTCCTGACCTGCAAGGACACCGCAGAGCGCACCGATTCCCGGTGGATTCAGGCTTAGGCGAACCGCTTGACGAAGTCGAGCGCGGTCTGGGCGACCTCGCGCCAGCCGTGGT
Organism: Actinomycetes bacterium; assembly: GCA_036377075.1. GTDB lineage: Bacteria > Actinomycetota > CALGFH01 > CALGFH01 > CALGFH01 > DASUZB01. The sequence goes on from DASUZB010000159.1 coordinate 5,357, forward strand.
CGATCGTGAGGGCGTGGCCTCGGTTCGGGATCTTCACGATCTCCGTCACGCCCGGGTTGCGCCTCTGCCGCTTGTAGGCGGCGTTCGCGATCGCCCACGGCACCGTGTGGTCCTTCTCGCCGTCGATGATCAGCAGGGGACCGCGGTCGGGATTCTTCGTGTCCACCCTGGCCTGGGTCCAGGGGTTGAGGTTCGCGTTGCCCATCTGCACGAGCGAGACCCCGGAGCCGGCGACGTGGAACGTGGCGTAGAGCGCCCGGGCCTCCTTCTCGTCCAGCGCGTTCGCCCAGCCGTACTTGAACTGGTCGAACGTGAGCGTGATCGCGCGGCGGCGCGTGAGCGGGTTGACGAGGAACGGGCCGACCCCCCTGAGGACCGAGGCGGGCAGGGGCAGAACGCCGCGGAAGACTCCTGGGTCGATCGCCGCCGTGGCCGCCGAGAGGCCCCGGCCGGCGAGCATCTGGGCCAGCAAGCCCCCGGTCGAGTGCCCGATTACCGCTGGTTTCTTGTCCAAGGCGTTGATGACCTCGGTGGTGTGGTCGGCGACCTGCTTCAGGGTCTTCTTGGCGAGGATCTCGGGCTCCGCGCGGGCCCCTTC
>DASUZB010000160.1:0-34190 GCA_036377075.1 Actinomycetes bacterium
GCCGGGCTCGTCGTCCTCGTGCTGCTGCTCGTGCTCGCCGCGCTGGTGGCGGCGCGCCGCCACCAGCGCGGCGAGCACGAGCAGCAGCACGAGGACGACGAGCCCGGCGCCGACGGTGGTCGGCGAGCGCCCGGCGGCCGCCCCGCCGCCTGGCAGGGTGGCTTGGGGGGCGTCGGGCGCGCCCTTGCCCGACCCGGGGCGCAGCCCGAACCAGTTCGGCAGGACGAGGTTGGCGAGCAGGAAGCAGAGCAGCAGCAGCCCGGCCACCCAGCGCAGGCCGCGCCAGGGCGAGCGGCGTCCCACCGGACCCCTGAGCCGGCGCCGCACCGTCTGCACCACCAGCAGGACGAGCTGGACCGTCCCGAGCATCAGCAGCAGGGCGTAGGTGGCGGCGACCAGCCGCGGGGAGGCCACCAGCGGCCCCCGTGCCTGGCCCGCCGCCTCCGGGGAGCGGTCGTGGCTGGCGAGGGCGACCAGCCACAGCAGCGTGGCGAGCACGGCGCCGAGCGCGGCCAGGGTCAGCGCCGGCGACCACCGGAGGCGGCCGCGGCCGCCCCGCCCACCCGCGTCCATGACACCTCCCTCGCCGGCGCCGCCGCCGGCCGCGACCATTACACGTCGCTGGCCGCGGCGGGTGTAGCCCGAGCCCGCGATTATTACCTCCCGCTCAGGTGGCCCGTAGAACCGCTCGTGGCCCGCCGCCGTGTAGCGTGGACCCCATGATCGCCGCCGTTGACGCCGTCCTGCTCGACGTCGGTGGGGTGTTCTTCCTGCCCGACCACGCCGAGGTGGTCCAGGCGCTGGTGCGGGCCGGGGTGCACGCGCGTGCGGAGGTGCTGGACCGCGCCCACTACGCCGCCCTCGCCGAGTCCGAGCGGGACGCCGGCGGCGGCGCCGAGGCGCTGGCGCGCTACCGCCAGGCCTACCTGCGCGCCGCCGGCGTGCCGCCCGGGCGCGCCGAGGAAGCCGAGCGGGAGCTGTTCGACGCCGAGCTCGGCTACATGCGGGCGCCGTGGACGCGGCTGCGCGAGCAGGCCGCGGCCGAGCTGCACGAGCTGGCCGGCACGGGCGTCGGCCTGGCGGTGGTGTCCAACGCCGACGGCTCGGTCGAGGACCAGCTGCGCGCGTTCGGCGTCTGCCAGGTCGGCGACGGCGAGGGGGTGCCGGTGGCCAAGGTGGTCGACTCCACCGTGGCCGGGGTCGCCAAGCCCGACCCGCGCATCTTCCGGATCGCGCTGGACGCGCTGGCGGTCGAGCCCGCCCGCACGATCCACCTGGGCGACAGCCTGCTCGCCGACGTGGCCGGCGCGCGCGCGGCCGGCATCCACCCGGTCCACTACGACCCGCTCGGCCTCTGCCCCGGCGACGGCCACCGCGACGTCGCCAGCATCGCCGAGCTCGTGGGATTGATCCATTCGGGAGGGAACCCGGGACAGCTCCCCCCCGAACCCCCCCATCGGGTCCCCTAGCGGGATCCCTGTTCGCGGCCCAGGTAGCCCTGGCGGGGTCCTGCGGTGGGCATGGTGGTCACCCCTGGGGCGGGCCGAGCTGCTCGGTGACCCGCTGGTCGTCGCCGAAGACCAGGAAGCGGTCGAAGGCGCGCATGAACCAGCGGTCGTGGGTCACGGCGAGCACCGTGCCCTGGTAGCCGGCGAGGCCCTCCTCGAGCGCCTCGGCCGAGGCCAGGTCGAGGTTGTCGGTCGGCTCGTCGAGCAGCAGCATGGTGGCGCCGCCGACCTCCAGCAGCAGGATCTGCAGGCGCGCCTGCTGGCCGCCCGAGAGGGTCTCCCAGCGCTGGTCGGCGGTCGCGTGCAGCTCGTAGCGGCGCAGCCGGCCGATCGCCTGGCCGCGGTCGAGGCCCTCACCGCGGAGGATCTCGACCGGGCTGCGGCCCTGCAGCTCCGGGGTGTCGTGGGTCTGCGCGAACCAGCCGGGCACCACCCGGGCGCCGAGCCGCCACTCGCCCTCGTGGGCCACCTCCTGGCCGGCCAGCAGCCGCAGGAAGTGGCTCTTGCCGGTGCCGTTCGGCCCCACCACCGCGACCCGCTCGCCGAAGAGGACCTCCAGGCCGAACGGGAGCACCAGCCCGGGGAGGGCGAGCCGCCGCGCGGTGAGCGCGCGCACGCCGGTGCGCCCGCCCTCCAGGCGCATGGCGAGCCGCCGCGCCTCCGGCCGCTCCAGCGGCCGCGCCTCGGTCTCGAAGCGCCTGATGCGCGTCTCCATCGCCTTGGCGCGCGAGGCGAACTTGTCGCTGAAGGAGGCGCGGCGCTTGAACTCGCGCAGCGACTCGACCAGCCGCTTGTGCTCCTCGCGGTAGCGGCGGTGCTGCTCGTCGAGGCGGGCGAGGCGGTCCTGGCGGGCCTCGTGGTAGCCGGCGAAGCCGCCGCCGTGCACCCAGGTCGCGCGGCCCTCGAGCGTGACCACCCTGGTGGCCGTGCGGGCGAGCAGCTCGCGGTCGTGGCTGACGTACAGGCACGTCTTGTCAGTGGCGGCCAGCTCCCGCTCGAGCCAGCGCTTGCCGGCGAGGTCGAGGTAGTTGTCGGGCTCGTCGAGCAGCAGCACCTCGTCGTCGCCGCGCAGCAGCGCCTCGAGCGCCAGCCGCTTCTGCTCGCCGCCGGAGAGGGTGGCGACGGGCCGGTCGGCGACCTCGTCGAGCGGGCGGCCGAGCGCGGCGGTGGTGCACAGGTCCCACAGCACCTCGGCCTCGTAGCCGCCGGCGTCGCCCCAGGCGGTCAGCGCGGCCGCGTAGCGCACGCCGGCGCGGTCGCCGCCGCCGTCGAGGCCGCGCTCGGCGCCGGCCAGGGCCGCGCCGGCGGCGCGCACGGCCCCGGGGGCGAGCCCGAGCAGCAGCTCGCGGACGGTGGTGCGGTCACGGACCGAGCCGATGAACTGGCGCATCACGCCGAGCCGTCCGCCGACCACCACGGTGCCGCGCTCGGGCTCCTCGTCGCGCGCGATCAGCCGCAGCAGGGTGGTCTTGCCGGTGCCGTTCGCCCCGACCAGGGCGACCTTCTGCCCCTCGCCGACGCGGAAGGAGGCGTCGTCGAGCAGCACCCTGCCACCCGGCAGGGCGTGGTGCAGGTGCGCCACCTCGACGAAGCCCATGACGGTCCACCGTGCCAGAGCGGCCCTGGCGGCGTCACCCGAATTGCCGCCGCGGGTGAGGCCCGGTCAGGCCGACGGCGCGGCGTCGGCCTCGAACACGGCCGCCTGCGCGGGCTGCAGCATCGGGGCGGGCAGGCCGACGGTGGCGAGCACCCGGCCGGGGAGGGCGACGCCGTCGCCGTCCATCCAGGACGGCTGCGCCGTCGCGCCGCCCACGGGCGGCGGCAGCTCGGCGCAGGGGCGCACCAGGTAGCTGGTGGCGGGGTCGAGGCCGGGCAGGCGCAGCCTCGCCGGGTACGGCTCGGCCGAGGTGGCGAGCTGGACGACCGCGAAGACGGCGTGGCGCCGGTCTGCGGCGACCACGCCGTGCAGCCAGGCGCTCGGGTCGGGGTGGTCGGCGCGGACCACCTCGCCGCCGTGCAGCAGCGGGCGCAGCCGCCGGTACAGGCGGATCCACGCGGCCAGCTCCTCCACCTCGGCGGGGGTGCAGGCGAGCAGGTCCCACTCCACGCCGGCGTGGCCGAACAGCGCGGTGGCGCAGCGGAAGCCGAGGTCGGTGCGGCGGCCGGTGGTGTGCGCCCGCTCCGGGCCGACGTGGCTGCCGACCAGCTCCGGCGGGAGCAGCAGCCCGGTCCAGCGCTGGATCGGCTGGCGCTCCAGCGGGTCGTTGCTGTCCGACGCCCAGACCCGGTCGGTGCGCTCCAGGATCCCGAGGTCGATCCTGGCGCCGCCGGAGGCGCAGGACTCGACCTCCAGCGCAGGGTGACGCCGGCGCAGCTCGTCGAGCAGCCGGTAGACGGCGAGGGTCTGCCGGTGGACCGCGGCGACGCCGTCGTGGACCGCCTCGTGCAGGTCGCGGTTGCAGTCCCACTTGAGGTAGTCGATCTGGTACTCGGTCACCAGCGCGTCGAGGCGGCCGAGCAGGTGGTCGAAGGCCTCCGGCCGCGCCAGGTCGAGGACCTGCTGGTGGCGCCAGGGCGGCGGCCGCCGCCCGGGCGCGGCGAGCAGCCAGTCGGGGTGCGCCCGGGCGAGCTCCGAGTCCGGGTTGACCATCTCCGGCTCCACCCAGAGGCCGAACTGCATGCCCAGCTCGCGCACCCGCCGCACCAGCGGGTGCAGGCCGTCGGGCCAGACGTCCGGGTCGACCAGCCAGTCGCCCAGCCCGGCGGTGTCGTCCCTGCGGCCGAGGAACCAGCCGTCGTCGAGCACGAAGCGCTCGACGCCGATCGTCGCCGCCCGCTCCGCCAGCGCGGCGAGCCGGTCGAGCCGGTGGTCGAAGTAGACGGCCTCCCAGGTGTTGAGGACCACCGGGCGGGGCGAGCGCGGGTGCCGCGGCCGTGCCCGCAGCCAGCGGTGCAGCTTGGCGCTGAGGCCGTCGAGGCCGCGGCCGGCGTGGACGAAGAAGACCCACGGGGTCTGGTAGCGCTCGCCGGGGGCGAGCCGCACCTCGCCGGGGCCGAGCAGCTCGCCGCCGCCGAGGCTGGCGCCCTCGGGCAGCCGCTCGGCGAGGTGCAGGTGGTTGCCGCTCCAGCCGACGTGGACGCCCCAGACCTCGCCGTGCCGGAAGCAGAAGCCGGGCGTGCCCGCGACCAGCAGGCCGGTCGCGTCGTGGCCGGTGCGGCCCCGGCGGCCCTCCCTGGCGTGGCTGCCGTGCCGCAGCGGCCCGCGCTGCGGCGACCGCTCCCGGCACCAGCGCCCGGTCAGGTCGAGCAGCTCGCCGGCGTGGTCGGGCAGGGGCAGCAGGCAGCAGAGGCCGTCGACGGTCCAGGTGCCGGTGCCGACGTTGGTCAGGGCGTAGCGGACCCGCAGCACGCCCTGCGCCTCCATGCGCAGCTCGGCGTCGAGGGTGACGCCGGCGTCGGCGTCGCCGGCCTGGAAGCGCAGGGTGGCGGCGCCGCCGTCCTCGCGCTCCATGGTGGCGGGCGCGGTGAGCGTCCAGCGCGGGTGGCTCCAGCGGCCGTCGCGGTGGCCGCTGGCGGCGGGACGGCCGTGCCAGCCGTCCGCCTCGGTCGGCAGCAGCGTGCGGGTGAGCCCCTGGTCGAGCCCGGCGCGAGCGATCCCCTGGTCGGCCGCGACGGCGACGCCGGCGAGCGCGGCCGCGTCGAGCGGGCCCACGTCCGCGCCCCAGTGCAGCACCCGCGGCACCGCGGGCCCGGCGAGGTCGACCACCAGGCTGCTGCCGCCGGCGGAAAGCACCATCACCTCAGAGGCTGCCGCCACGTCCACCCCCTTCGACTGCGGCGACCTTACCGCGTGCGCGCCGCCCAGGCCCGCGGCGATACCCTGGCCGTGCAACGCCTCGCCGCGTGGATCGACCAGTGGCTCGCTGAGCTGCGGTCGTTCCGAGCGGCGCCGAAACCGTGCGCTAAGCTTCGCCACGGCGCCCGGTTGCCCGGGCGCCTCACGGCGCCGGCCTGACCGTGCGCGCAAGGAGGTCTACCGAATGAACCAGCAGCGCGTCTCCCTGGAGGAGCTCGAGCGACGCGACGAGTTCTCCCAACGCCATATCGGGCCGAGCCCCGACGAGCGGGTCAAGATGCTCGCCGAGCTGGGCCTGGCGTCGCTCGACGAGCTGCTCGACCAGACGGTTCCCGACTCCATCCGCCTCGGCCCACGGTCCCTCGGCCTGCCTTCCGGCACGACCGAGCGGGCCGCCAGCGCCCGCCTGCGCGAGATGGCCGCTCGCAACCAGGTCTTCACCTCGCTGATCGGCCTCGGCTACCACGGCACGGTCACCCCGCCGGTGATCCAGCGCAACGTGCTGGAGGACCCCGCCTGGTACACCGCCTACACGCCCTACCAGCCGGAGATCGCCCAGGGCCGGCTGGAAGGGCTGCTGACCTTCCAGACCATGGTGGCCGACCTCACCGGCATGGAACTGGCCAACGCCTCCCTGCTCGACGAGGGCAGCGCCGCCGCCGAGGCCATGGCGATGAGCTGGCGGCTCGCCGGTCGCGAGCGCGCGGGCCAGCCCGAGGGCGGTGCCTTCTTCGTCGACGCCGACTGTCACCCGCAGACCATCGCGGTGCTGCGGGCCAGGGCCGAGCCGCTCGGCGTGCCGGTGGTCGTCGGTGACCCGGAGGTCGACCTGGACCCGGACGCCCAGGCGGTCTTCGGCGTGCTGCTGCAGTACCCAGGGTCGGGCGGGGCGGTGCGCGACCTGCGGCCGGTGATCGAGCGCGCCCACGCCGCCGGGGCGCTGGTCACGGTCGCGGCCGACCTGCTCGCGCTGGTGCTGCTGGTCCCGCCGGGCAAGCTGGGCGCCGACATCGTGGTCGGGTCGTCGCAGCGCTTCGGCGTGCCGATGTGGTTCGGCGGCCCGCACGCCGCCTACATGGCCACCCGTGAGGCGTACGTGCGCTCGCTGCCCGGGCGGCTGGTCGGCGTGTCCACCGACCCGGCGGGGCGGCCCGCCCTGAGGCTGGCGCTGCAGACCCGCGAGCAGCACATCCGCCGCGAGCGGGCGACCAGCAACATCTGCACCGCCCAGGTGCTGCTCGCGGTCGCCGCGGGCATGTACGCGGTCTGGCACGGCCCGGACGGCCTGCGCGTGATCGCCGAGCGGGTCCACCGGCTCACCTCCATCCTCGCCGCGGGCCTGCGCCAGGGGGTCGGCGACGAGGTCGAGGTGGTGAACGGCACCTGGTTCGACACCCTTACCGTGCGGGTACCCGGTCGCGCCGCCGAGGTGGCCGCCGCCGCTCGCGAGCGGCGCATCAACCTGCGCCAGGTCGACGCCGACACCGTCGGGATCAGCCTGGACGAGACCACCACCACGGCGACCGTCGAGGCGGTCTGGGCGGCGTTCGGGGTGACCGTGGGCGGCCAGGGCGACCGCGGCGGGGTGTCGGTCGCCGCGCTGGACGCGGACGCGCCGCTGCCCGAGGGGATCCCGGCGGCGCTGCGGCGCGCCGGCGAGATCCTCGCCTACCCGGTGTTCCGCAGCTACCACTCCGAGCACGAGCTGCTGCGTTACCTGCGCCGCCTCGCCGACATGGACGTGGCGCTCGACCGCTCGATGATCCCGCTCGGCTCCTGCACGATGAAGCTCAACGCCACCAGCGAGATGGCGCCGGTCTCCTGGCCCGAGTTCGCCAACGTGCACCCGTTCGCACCGCTGGAGCAGGCCGGGGGCTACCTCGACCTGATCCGCGAGCTGGAGGCGATGCTGGTCGAGATCACCGGGTACGACGCCGTGTCGCTGCAGCCGAACGCCGGCTCCCAGGGCGAGCTGGCTGGGCTGCTCGCGATCCGCGCCTGGCATCGCAGCCGCGGCGACGAGCAGCGCGACGTCTGCCTGATCCCCTCGTCGGCGCACGGCACCAACGCGGCCTCCGCGGCCATGGCCGGCATGCGGGTCGTGGTGGTCGCCTGCGACCAGCACGGCAACGTCGACCTCGACGACCTGCGCGCCAAGGCGGTGCAGCACGCCGACCGCCTGGCCGGCGCCATGGTCACCTACCCGTCCACCCACGGCGTGTTCGAGCCGGGCATCCGCGAGCTGTGCGACGTGGTCCACTCGGCCGGCGGGCAGGTGTACGTCGACGGCGCCAACCTCAACGCGCTCGTCGGGGTGGCCAAGCCCGGCCGGTTCGGTGCGGACGTCTCGCACCTCAACCTCCACAAGACCTTCTGCATCCCGCACGGTGGCGGAGGGCCGGGTGTCGGTCCGGTCGCGGTCGGGGCTCACCTGGCGCCGTTCCTGCCCAACCACCCGCTGCGCGCGGAGGCCGGGCCGGCCGGCGGCATCGGCGCGGTCGCGGCCGCGCCGTGGGGCTCCGCCGGGATCCTGCCGATCTCGTGGATGTACGTCGTGATGATGGGCGCCGACGGCCTGCGCCGGGCGACCGAGGTCGCGATCCTCAACGCGAACTACGTCGCGCACCGGCTCGCGCCCCATTACCCCATCCTGTACGCGGGGCAGAGCGGCCGGGTCGCGCACGAGTGCATCGTGGACCTGCGCCCGCTCAAGGCCGCGGCCGGGGTCGGCGCCGAGGACGTGGCCAAGCGACTCACCGACTACGGCTTCCACGCGCCCACCATGTCGTTCCCGGTGGCCGGCACGCTGATGATCGAGCCGACCGAGAGCGAGTCCCTGCGCGAGCTGGACCGCTTCTGCGACGCGATGATCGCGATCCGCGGCGAGATCGACCGGATCGCCGCCGGCGAATGGGATCGCGCCGACAACCCGCTGCGCAACGCCCCGCACACCGCCGAGGACGCCTGCGCCGACGAGTGGCCTCACCAGTACGGGCGCGAGCAGGCCGTCTACCCGATCCCGTCCCTGCGCGCCGCCAAGTGGTGGCCGCCGGTCGGACGGGTCGACGCCGCCGGCGGGGACCGAAACCTCGTGTGCTCCTGCCCGCCGGTCGGCGAGGTCACTGACTGACGCGCCGGGGCCGGTCAGCCGACGGCCCGGGCGACCGGGCCGTCGGAGCCGCCTCCTCGAGCGGGAGCTGCGCGACGTCGCCCTCGGTGTCGGCCCAGACGCGGCCGACGGCGATGCCGAACACCGCCTGCCCGTGCGAGAGGACGTCGATGACCTCCTCGCCGGAGTGGCAGGCGTAGATGCGCTGCCCGTCCGAGATCAGGGTGACGTCGCTCAGCGCCCGGTCGCTGGACTCGCTGCGCAGGTAGCCGATCGCGTCGCGGATGCGCTGCAGGGAGATGCCCGCGTCGAGCAGCCGCTTGATGATGCGCAGCTCGACCAGGTCGCCGAAGCTGTAGAGCCGGTGGCTGCCGGAGCCGTCGGCGGCGCGGACCGACGGCGTCACCAGCTCGGTGCGCGCCCAGTAGTCGAGCTGCCGGTAGGAGATGCCGACCAGCCGGCACACCGTGGGTCCCCGGTAGCCAGAGGCCGCCGGGTCCGAAGCTGCGTGATCGGCCATCCCTACCCTCCACCACCTGCAGCGGCAGCAATCGAATTACAGCGATGTGAGGGTCCAGCCTAGAGAGCGCAGAACCGGGCGTCAACGACCCTCGGCACCCCCAGGCACGGGTCAACCTTCGTCCACCGGTTGAGGGTCAGGTCGCTACTCGAAGTCCTCCGGGCTGACCTGGTCAAGGAACTCGCGGAACTTGCGCACCTCGCGTTCCTCGTCGTCGCTCTCCTTGATCAGGATGGAGGCCTCGCTGAGCACGGTCTCCTCGGCGAAGATCGGCGTGTTGGCGCGCACGGCCAGGGCGATGGCGTCGCTGGGGCGGCTCGACACCGAGTAGCGGCTGCCGTTCTGGCGCAGCTCGATGGTGGCGTAGAAGGTGCCTTCCTTGAGCTCGGTGATCACCACGCGCTCGACCGACACCACCAGCTCGTCGAGCAGGTTCTTGAGCAGGTCGTGGGTGAGGGGCCGGGCGGTGGCCACGCCCTGGAGGGCGAAGGCGATCGCGGTGGCCTCCACGTTGCCGATCCAGATCGGCAGGAAACGCTCACCCTCTCGCTCCTTGAGGAGCACGATCGGCGTCTGGGTGGGAAGCTCGATCCGTACGCCGACGAGGGTCAGCTCGACCAACGCACAACCCCCTCGAGCGTCATCTCCCGCGCCCAGGACGGGCGCCTGCCTGGATTCAGAGGCTATCAGACGCCTCTCCCGGACGCGACATGCGGATCGCCTGGTACCAGGGCACCCGGGCCCGCCGGCCGGCCTCCCGGCAGGCTCCTGAGCTGGGGCGCCGGCGGCGCGTTCGGCCCCGGCCGCGGGGGTTCTCCGGCGCCTCAGGCGGCCTGCTGGGCGAGGAACCGGTCGACCACCGCGCTGCGCGCGCCGGCGGGCACGGGGCCGGGCCGCAGGCCCGCGGCGGCCGTGCCGGCGTCGGCCGGGCGCACCGGCAGGCGCGCCAGCGGCGCGCTGCCGGCCACGAGCCACACGGCCGGCGCGCCGCCCTGGCCGCCGGGTCCTCCCTGACGCAGGCCGATCCGGCCCAGCAGGTCGCGCCGGACGAGCGCGTCGACGTCGGCGGTGGCCTGCCAGCGGCCGTCCTGGCCGCCGGTCGCCGCCGCCGCAACCACCTGGCCGCGGCTGGCCAGGCGCACCCGCACCAGGGCGGTGAACCCGTAGTCGAACAGGGCGCGCAGGTCGTCGAAGGCGTTGCCGGAGCCGAGCGCGACCCCTACCAGGCGGCGGCCGCCGCGGCTGACGGAGGCGACCAGGCAGCGGCCGGCCAGGTTGGTGAAGCCGGTCTTGCCGCCCTCGGTCCAGCGGTAGGTGAACAGCAGCTCGTCGCGGTTGGCGAAGCGGCGCGGCCCGCGCGGCCCGGGGATGGTGGCGCGCCTGGTGGCCACCAGGGCGCGGAAGTCCGGCCGCCGCATCGCCACCGTCCACAGCCGCGCGAGGTCCCTGGCGCTGGTGTGGTGGCCGGGCCGGTCGAGGCCGTGGGGGCTGGCGTAGTGGGTGGCGGTCAGGCCCAGCGCGGCCGCGCGCTGGTTCATCCGCCGCACGAACGCGGCCTCCGAGCCGTCCACCGCCTCGGCCAGCGCCACCGCCGAATCGTTGGCGCTCTCCAGCAGCAGGCCGAGCAGCAGCTGATGGATGGTGAGGTGCTCGCCGGCGCGCAGCCCGAGGGTCGAGGGGGTCGAGGTCCGGGTCGGGCCCGGCCCGATCGTCACGGTCCGTTGCTGGGACAGGTGTTCGAGCACCAGCAGGGCGGTCATCACCTTGGTGGTCGAGGCCATCGGGCGGGCGCGGGCCGGGTCGCGGGCCAGCAGCACCTGCCCGGTGGCGGCGTCGGCGAGCAGGAAGGAGCGGGCTCCGACCCGCGGCTGCGCCACCGGCCCCGGCGGCGGCCCGGCCACCGCGGCCGGGCGGGCGACCGCCGGGTGGGCGGCAGCCACGGGCGCGCCGGGCGGCGCCCCGACGGCCACGGCGAGCAGGACGAGCAGGACGAGCGGCGCGCGGCGGCGGGTCATCGGCGCGGGCGGGTGGACCGCGGCGTCACCGGTGGGACTCGGCGGTCGCCTCGGCGAAGTCCGCCACGGCGGCGCGCAGGGCGGCGTCGCGCATGCGGCTGCCCAGCTCGGCGAGCGCCTCGAGGGTCTCGCGCGCCCTGGTCCGCGCCTCCGGGTTGCGCTGGCGCACCAGCGGCGCCACCACCTGCTCGAACAGGGCCGCCTCGCGCTCGGCGAAGATCTTGTACATGCGCAGGTGCCTGGCCTCCAGCCCGTAGTCCGCCAGGTCGCGGGCGAGCCGCAGCACCACCAGGTCCTCGCCGTCGTACCAGCTCCCCCGCTCCCCGGTCCCGCGCGCGATGATGAGCCCGAACTCCTCGAGCTCGGCGAGCCGGTCGACGGTGGTGCCGGCCGCCCGGCAGAGCTCCTCGCGGCTGAACTGCGCGTCCGACGGGGGCGCGCCGGAGAGCAGCCCGCGGGCCACCGGGGCGGCCTGCGTGGACGGCGCGGCCTCGGGGACGTGCCGCCGGCCGGTGCCGGCCGCCGCGCCCGTCGCCGCCGCCCCGTCGGGGGCCGGGCTGGTTGGCTCAGGCGCGCCAGCCCCGGCCGCGTGCGGTTGCCTGCCCGCCTGCTCGAGGTCGGCGAGGCGCTCGCGGATCACCCGCAGGGGCAGGTACTGGTCGCGCTGGGCGCGCAGCACGAAGCGGAGCCTGGCGATGTCGTCCTCGGAGAACTTGCGGTAGCCGGAGGCCGAGCGGCGCGGGTGGACCAGCCCGGCGCCCTCGAGGAAACGGATCTTGGAGACGGTGATGTCGGGGAACTCCGGCTTGAGCAGCGCCATGACCTCGCCGATGCTCATCGTCTGGTCCTTCGGCGCCGAGGACCGGGCGGCGCGGTCCTGCGACCCCGCGCCACCGCCTGGCAGCGTGGCCGCGTCGCGCCCGACCGGGTCGGCCATCATGGCTATCCCGACCCTGCTCCCGTTCCAGGGCCCGCCCCGGTGGTGGCGCCCGGCCGGCCGCCGGCGAAGAACACCAGCTTGAACTTGCCGATCTGCAGCTCGTCGCCGCCCACCAGCTCGCCGTCCTCGACCCGCTCGCGGTTCAGGTAGGTGCCGTTGAGCGAGCCGACGTCGTAGACGCTGAAGCCGTTGGGGGTGCGGCGGATCTCGGCGTGCCGCCGCGACACGGTGATGTCGTCGAGGAAGATGTCGCTCTCGGGGTGGCGCCCGGCCGTGATGACCTCCTTGTCCAGCAGGAAGCGGCTGCCGGCGTTGGGCCCGCGGCGGACCACCAGCATGGCCGTGCCCTCGCGCAGCTCCTCGACCGGAGCGGCGACCTCCTCCTCGACCTCAGCCTCCAGGTCGGTGGCGGCCAGGTTGATGGTGGTGGTCGAGTCGTCGGCGGGGGACGACGCCAGCGCGGCGCCACAATTCGCGCAGAAGTGGGCGCCTTCTGGGTTCTTGTGACCGCACTGGGTGCAGAACATTCCGCCCTCCGGGCTCTGGCATGGTACGAAGGCTGACTGTAGATGACCGCTTGAAATCGGGTCAACGGAAACGGGCTGCTCGCACGGCCGGCCGGTGAGCACGCCTCGACCCTACTGCTCGGCCACCATGTCACGATACGCGCCGGCGTCCATCAGCCGGTCGGCCTCGCTGGCGTCGGTCATCGTGAGCGCCACCAGCCACCCCTCGCCGTACGGGTCGGAATTGATGATCTCCGGGCTCTTGTCGAGCTGCTCGTTGCGCTCGGCGATGGTCCCGCTCAGCGGGCTGTAGATGTCGGAGACCGACTTGGTCGACTCCACCTCCCCGAACGTCTCGCCGGCGGTGACGGTCGTGCCCACCGGCGGGATGTCGACGTAGACGATGTCACCGAGCGCGTCCTGGGCGTAGTGGGTGATCCCGACCACGGCCCGGTCGCCCTCGATCCTGGCCCACTCGTGCTCCTCCGTGTACTTCAGGTCCTCCGGGTACGTCTCGCTCATGCCGCTCCTCCCCTTGTCCATCCGGGGCTACCGCCGACTGCCCCGCGGGCAGTGCGACTGTGCCGGGGCCACGACTCACTCCCATGGTGCAGGCTTCATTCCGCTACGTGAGCCCCGGACCCCGCTCGCGCGGCGGCCGACGCTGCCGGTCGGGCGGGCGGAGTGCGCGCCAAATGCTCCACCGGCGCGGTAGCCAAGCACAGCGGCCGTCCTCGCGCCAGGATGCCCTCCGGGCCGGCGGGACGCACGCCCGAGGCTCCCCAGCCGCCCGCGCCCCGGCCCTGCCCGGCTCACGCCCCCGGGCCCAGGGGCGGGCCGGGCAGCGGCCCCGGCGGCTTGGTGCCGCGGCGTACCACCTTGCTCCAGGGGACGTAGTTGGAGACGAAGCTGTCCTTGCGCACCACCTGGCCGGCGTGGGTCACGGTGCGGTGGACGGTGACGTCGAACCCTGCCGAGCCGGCGCTCACGACCTGCTGCTCCCCGAGCGGCAACGTCGGGTCGTCCTCGAACCTCGTCGGCGGGCTGCGGAAGTTGTACGGGTTCGAGGTGCTGAAGTCGACGTGGTAGCCGCGCGAGGTCGACCAGAGGGTCACGTTCATGGTCGCCGGCGTGGCGTACGCGGTGATGAAGATGCCGAAGGGCGAGTCGTTGCGGAACTTCAGGTCCGTCCCCGGCCAGTTGAGGGTCGCGTCCCTGCCCATCGGGTAGTGGCTGATGTGGAGGCTGTGGTTGCGCCGCTCGACCACCGGCAGGCCGGCGAAGAAGACGGCGTTGAACATGGTGGTGCCCGCCTGGCAGACGCCGCCGCCGAGGCCGGGCACGATCTCGCCGTCCTTGATCACCTTGGCGGTGCGGTAGCCCTTGGCCGGGGTGCGCTCGCCGGTGGCGCCGTTCATCGAGAACACCTGGCCGGGCAGGACCAGCTGGCGGTTCACCGCCGCGGCGATCAGCGAGATGTTGTGCACCCTGGGCGCGTCCGAGGAGCTGAACGTGGTGGTGAACGACGAGATCTTCTCCTCGACGCCGAGCGCCCTGGCGGCCTCGGTGGTCAGCTTCGGCTTGGTGGTGGTCACCGGCAGGGCCGCCGTCCGCGCGGCGCCGGCCTTGCCGCCGGCGGCGAGGAGCGCCGCCGCGGCCTTGGCAGGGTCGGCGACGCGGCCGGCGGCCGCGGGCAGCAGGCGGACGTGGTCGCCGGCCGGCTCGAAGCGGGCGTCGTGCGGCTTGGTGTAGGCGAACGGCGCGCGCTGCCGCAGCAGGCCGTCGAGCGCCTCGGGCACCAGCTCCACCACCAGGCGGCCGCCGCGCACCTGCGCGCGGACCCGCGGCGCCAGCTCGGCGGGCTGCAGGGTGGCGCTGTGGCCGGCGACGGTCACGGTCAGCGGCGCGGAGAGCAGCTTACGGGCCTGGTCGGCGGCCGCCTGGGCGGCCGCCTGGTCGACCGTGGGGCGCTGCTCCGAGACCGGCAGGGCGACCTCGGCACCGGCGGGGAGGCCGGCCGCGGCCGCCAGCGTCCGCCGCGCCCCCGCCGGGTCGACGCCCCTGCCGGGCGTGCCCGGCAGCAGCTCCACGGTGGTGCCGTCGAGGCGCAGCGCCGGCTCGCGGATGGGCCGGCGGACCTGCCCGTCGAGCCTGGCCACCGCCTGCTCGACGCCGTGGTCGTCCAGCCGCACCCTCCACGCGAGGTCGACCCCGCCGAACCAGCTCCGCAGCCGGCCCAGGTCGAAGGGGCCGGAGCGGCCCACCGCGAAGGCGGCGGCGACGCTGCCGTCGAGGTCGAGCCGGACACCGGCCTGCGAACGCGGCAGCTCCACCCGGCCCGTCTCGGCGCGCAGCACCAGCGGCCGCGCCTCGACCTGCGCGGCCGCCGCGGCCAGCCGCCCGCGGGCAGCCTCCCGGTTGAGCCCGCCGAGGTCGACCCCGCCGACGCTGACGCCACGGCGGACCGCGCCGGCGGCCAGCGCCGTGTCCACCCCGAGCAGCCCGAGCGCCAGGACGGGGACGAGCGCGGCGGCGAGCAGCGAGCGCGGCGCGGCGAGCAGGCGGCCCCTCCCGCTGGCCGCCGGCTGCGCCGGCGCGGTCGCCGGCGGCGGCCGCGCGGGCACCCGCTCCATCACCTGGGTCGCCTGCCGCGGCGCGGCCGGCTGCCACGGGTCCGACGGCCACGAGGCGCCCTCCTGCCCCGCGGCCGCGCCGTTGCGCTCGCGCGCCGGTCGGTCCGCCGGCCGTGCCGGCGCGACCAGG
Source organism: Actinomycetes bacterium (assembly GCA_036377075.1). Taxonomy (GTDB): domain Bacteria; phylum Actinomycetota; class CALGFH01; order CALGFH01; family CALGFH01; genus DASUZB01. The sequence goes on from DASUZB010000160.1 coordinate 15,218, forward strand.
TAGCCTCGCACCAGCGGCCCGGGCACGGCCGGGGTCGCCGGCGCCCTCGCCCCGGCCTCGGCGGGCTCGGCGTCGACGCGGGCGGTGGCCTCCGGCCCGACCTCGGCGGGCTCGGCGTCCCCGCCGGCCTCGGCCTTGGCGGCGAGCGCGGACTCGGCGTCCAGCACGCCCGCGGGCTCCCCGGCCGGCCGGGGCACGGGCGTTGCCTTCTCCGGAGCCGCCTCGGGCCGCTCGCGCCTGGTCAGGGTGCGCAGCGAGGTGACGGGGGGCTTCGGTGGGGTGTCCGACCCACTGCCCGGCTCGGCCGTGGGGGCCGAGCGGGCGGGCGGCACAACCGGGTCGGCCGCTCCGTTGGTCGGCGGATCGACGACCGCGATGGCGGGCTCCTTCCTCTGCGCGCTGGGCGCGGGCCGGTTCGTGGCGGCGCCCGCGGGCCGCGCCGAGGGGTCGTCGGCGGGCCAGAGGAAGTCGGCGGGCTCCGAATCGTCGGGACTGGGGGGTTGAGCGTATGGGCCAGCCGCGATGCAGGCAATCACGCGCAGGTCACAGCAGGGCAACGATGAGCGCGGCTCAGCCTTGGTCGGTCACCCTCCTGACCAGGGCCTCGTACTCCTCCAGGAGGGCGCGGGCGGCGGCCTCGCTGCCCGCCTCGGCCCACACGTGGGTGAACGGCTCGGTGGTGTCGGGGATCACCAGGACCCAGTCGGCGTCGGCGCCCTTCTCCCTGCCCGCCGGGTAGGCCTTGAGCCCGTCGACGTCCAGGGTCGGCAGGCCCTTGGTCGCCTCGACCACCTGGCGCATGACCGCGCCCTTCAGCTCCCAGGGGGTGGGCACGCGGGCGCGCACCACGTGCGACTCGGGCAGGGCGGTGACCGCCTCGGCCAGGCTGACGCGCTGGGCGGCGAGCATCTCGAGCAGCTTCCCGAACGACATCAGGGCGTCGTAGACGGGGTGCAGCGCCGGGAACACGTAGCCGCCGCCCTCGGCGCCGGCGAAGACCACGTCGTCGTCCTGGGCGGCGCTCATGATCGCGCTCGCGGCGAGCTTGCTGTCCAGCACCCGCCAGCCGCGCCGCGCGGCCAGCTCCGTCGCCCGCCTGGTGGTGGAGACCGGCAGCGCGATGGTGCCGCGCGGCGACGACTGCACCACCAGGTCGACGTAGAGCAGCAGCGCCCTGGCCAGCGGGATCACCCGGCCGCTGCCGTCCACCACCATGAGCCGCTCGGCGACCGCGTCGAAGCGCACCCCGAGGTCCGCGCCGGACGTGGTGACCAGCCGGGCGAGGCGGGCCACGTCGCGCTCGCGCTGCCCCTCCGACGGAGCCACGCGGTCCTCGTCGAGCTGGCCGTTGACCACCAGGGAGTCGAGGCCGAAGCGCGGCACCACGTACGGCAGCAGCAGCGAGCTGGTGCCGCCGCCGGCGTCGATCACCACCTTGAAGCCCCGCTGCCGCACCGCGGCGACGTCCAGCGCGGCGACCAGGGCGGCGGTGTAGCGCTCCACCGCGCGCGGCGGGTACGCCAGCTCGCCCATCTCGCGGCCGAAGGCGCGCCGGAACTCCTCGCGGTTGTAGGTGCGCTCGACCTTGCGCTTGGCGCTGTCGTCGAGGTCGGTGCCGTCGTCGCCGAACACGGCGATCTGGATCCCCTGGCTGTCGCCCGGCGCGGTGCGCACGTACATGCCGCCCGACCCGCCCGCCATGGTGGTGGCGAAGCGCAGCGCCGGCGCCGGGGCGAGCTCCAGGTCGTCGCAGTGGACCCCGGTCGCGTTCAACCCGGCGATCAGCGCCCGCTTGAACGCCCGCGAGACGCGGCTGGCGTCGCGCGCGAGCGTAACCCTCGACCCCTTCTTGAGGGTCGACCCGAAGGCCAGCGCCACCCGCAGGGCGAGCTCGGGGGTGACGTCGATGTTGGCGAGGCCGGTGACGCCGCCCTCGGAGAAGAGCGTGCGCGCGCCCCGGCCCTCCCAGATGATCGACTTGGTGACCACCGCGCCCGGCTCGACCGTCTTGAACGGGTAGACCTTGACGTCGGGCCGCAGGACCGCGCCCTGGCCGACGTTGGCGTTGTCGCCGACCACCACGCCGTCCTCGACCCGGCCGTTGCGGTGCACGTCGGCGCCGCGGCCGATGACGCAGCCACGAAGGTGCGCGCCCGGGCCGACGTACGCGTTGTCCTGCACCACCGCGCGGTGCAGGAAGGCACCCTCCTTGACCACCACGTTCGCGCCGACGACGGTGTACTCGCGCAGGGTCGCGCCCGCCTCCACCTTGGCGAAGTCGCCGATCAGGATGGGCGCGTGGAGGATCGCGTCCGGGTCGACCTCGGCGCCCTCGCCCAGCCACACGCCCCGCCGCACCTCGAAGCCGCGCACCTCGAGGCGCACCTTGCCGTCGAGGATGTCCTGGTGGGCGCGGCGGTAGGCGTCCAGGGTGCCGACGTCCTCCCAGTAGCCCTCGGCCACCCACGCGTACAGCGGCGCGCCCTTGCTCAGCAGCGTGGGGAACACGTCGTCGGCGAAGTCGGACGGGCCCCCGTCGGGGATGTAGTCGAAGATCTCCGGCTCCAGCACGTAGATGCCGGTGTTGATGGTGTCGGAGAAGACCTGGCCCCAGTGCGGCTTCTCGAGGAACCGCTCGATGCGCCCGTCGTCCTCGGTGATCACGATGCCGAACTCGAGCGGGTTCTCCATCCGCTTGGTGACCACCGTGGCCATGGCGCCGCGCTCGCGGTGGAAGGTGACCGCCTCGTTGAGGTCGATGTCGGTGAGGGCGTCGCCGGAGACCACCACGAACGTCTCGCGCAGCTGCTCGGCCGCGTTCCTGACGCTGCCGGCGGTGCCGAGCGGGCGCGGCTCGGTGGCGTACTTCAGGTCGACGCCCATGTCGGAGCCGTCGCCGAAGTAGTTGCGCACCTGGCTGGCGAGGAACTGCACGGTCACGACGATGTCGTGGACGCCCTGGTTGCTGACGTGCCGGACGATGTGCTCCATGATCGGCCGGTTGGCGAGGGGCAGCATCGGCTTGGGCTGGTTCGCGGTGAGCGGGCGCAGGCGCGTGCCCTCGCCCCCCGCCATGATCACGGCCTTCATCTCGCGCTGCCTCCCTGCTCGCTGGCGCGGCGGCGGCCAGGTGGGGCGCCCACGCGCGCGTCTCGCCAGGACGGGTCGGTCAGCACCCTACCGGAACGTCACGACGGGGAGCCTGGGCGCGGCCCTCGGGTCGTGCGCCCGGCGCCACCGGACATGGCGGCTACCCTCCGGACCGAGCCGCTCGAAGCCCTTGCACGGCCATTCTGACGTAAACCACCCCAGCCACGTAGTACAGGACGACCCCGAACGCGAGCAAGGCCAGCCCGAGGGCGTGGGCGGCGCCGGCGACGGCCACGCCGGTCTCCCCCAGCGCCAGGATGGGCAGGGCGAACAGCAGCACCAGGGTGGCGGCCTTGCCGACCCAGACCACCTCGGGCGGGCGCACCCCGCGGCTGGCGAGCAGCGGGAAGCCGGCCAGCAGCAGCAGGTCGCGGCCGACCAGCAGCAGCACCGCCACCAGCGGCAGCACGCCGCGGACCAGCAGGGCGATCGTCACCGAGGCGATCAGCAGCCGGTCGGCGAACGGGTCCATCAGCTGCCCCAGCCGCGAGACCGAGCCGGTGCGCCGGGCCAGCCAGCCGTCGACCCAGTCGGTGCTGCCGACCACCGCGGTCAGCCACAGCCCCACGCCCCAGCGGCCGTGGGCGAGCAGCCAGGCGCAGACCGGCATCAGCAGCAGCCGGGTCAAGGTGATGACGTTGGGCGCGGTCAGGATCGCGCTCATCCGCTCCCCGCCGGCCCTGGGGCGGTCGGCCTCCCCCGCGGAAGGCGCGGCGTCCAGGGTCTCGCCCCCGGTGGGCTCGGGCTCGCCAAGCTGGCTCATGCAAGGAAGCTAGCACCCTTTACTCAAACGGTCGGTGGGCCTGCGCCGCTCTGTGCGCTGGCTTCCCCCGTCGCTCCGTCGTCGCCAGGGGCTCCTCCCTCGCTCCTGAAGTCCAGCCAGCGCGCGGCTCCGGCCCACCTCCCTAAACCGAAGCCGCGTACCGGAGCCGCGTGCGGCTGCGGGCCACCGCCCTTTCAGGGGCTGGACCAGTTGCCGCTCGCGTCCAGCTGGCGGTACAGGCGCCGCACGTAGGCCATGGCGCGCTCGCGGCCGGGACCGGCGGGCCAGCTGCCGAGGAAGTCGCGCTGCGCCGCCAGGGAGCTGTACTCGTCGCCCAGGTCGTGGCAGTGGGCGTGCTCGTGGACCAGGACGTCGGCGAGCCACGGCAGGCCAGGGATGCCGTAGCGGCGGGCGGCGCGCAGCGCCGCCGCGGGGTCGATCGTGCTGAGGCACTCGCCGTCGCCGGTCAGCAGCGTCTGCCCCTGGACGTTGCGGTCGCACAGGACCCGGTCGCAGCGCGACAGCCCCCAGCGGGGCACCCGTTGCCGCATCTGGCGGTAGCGGGCCGGGTCGAGCCGGCGGATCTCGCCGAGGGCGCGGGTCAGCAGGTGGTCGGTGGTGTCCTGGCCGAGCAGCGGCCACGGCGGGGACGCCCGGCCGTGGGCGGCGGTGAGGGCGGCGCCAGGCGGCCGCGGTCGCTGCCCGGGCGGGCGCGTGGCGGTCGCGGCCCCGGGCAGGTCGGCCGCTGTCACGCGGTCGAGGGCGGCCGCCGCGCCCGACGTCGGGGCCGGTTCCGCGTGGCCGCCAGCGGCCTGCAGCGCGAGCAGCAGGGCAACGGCCCACCGGCTGGGACGCCGCCGCAGGCGACCCAGCGCCCGGCCGAGCGGCGGCACCGCCCGGCGGCGGCAGGCGGCGAGGAGCCTTGCGCTGGCACGAGCTGGCTGCATGGCCCGTCCCTGGGTCGGCTCGACGTCCGGTGCGGTGCAGGCTGCCAGCCCGTCGAAGCGTGGGCAAGAGGGGCATCCACAGGGGTTGCCCCACCCGGCCGACCCGGCGACCCTGGCCGGACCGGGCAGTCCTCGACGAGGCCTGGACCAGCGTGCGGGCCGCCGGGAGATCCACAGCCGCCCTGCCTGCGGGGCATCCAACGTTTGGTCGGGACGGCCGGATTTGAACCGGCGACCCCCAGTCCCCCAGACTGGTGCGCTAACCAAGCTGCGCCACGTCCCGAGCGGCCGCCTCGACGGCGCTGCCGTCGGAGGCCCTGGCCGGCAGAATACCACCGATCCCCCGCCACCAGACCGCCTGCCAGCACCGGTCGCGGCCGGCGGCCGGAGCGTTCAGCGCTGGTCGCGGCGGGGGTTGCGGGCGCGGCCGACGACCCGCAGGGGCGTGCCCACGAAGCCGAAGGTGCGGCGCAGGTCGTGCTCGAGGTAGCGGCGGTAGGCCGGGGTGAGCGGGCCGCTGGCGAAGAAGACGAACTCCGGCGGGTCGACCCTGGCCTGGGTGACGTAGCGGACCTTGACCGCCCGGCCCCTGCTCGACGGTGGCGGGGTGCGGCCGGTGGCGTCCGCCAGCCACTGGTTGAGGGCCGCGGTCGGCACCCGGCGGGCGCGCTCGGCCAGGGCCGTCTCGACCTGGCCCCAGATCCGCTCGACGCCGCGGCCGGTGCGGGCCGAGACGCGCAGCAGCGGCGCCCAGTCCACGAACCACAGCCGGTGCTCGAGGTCGGCCTTGAAGGAGCGCCTGGCGTCCTCGTCCATCAGGTCCCACTTGTTGGCCAGCAGCACCAGCCCGCAGCCGGCCTCGACCGCCCGGGCGGCCACCTTCTGGTCCTGCTCGGCGACGCCGACCGGCGCCTCGAGCACCAGCAGGGCGAGGTCGGCCCGGTCGACCGCCTCCATGCTGCGCACCAGCGCGAAGTAGTCGGCGCCGGCGGCCCGCGCCAGCGAGCGCCGCATGCCGGCGGTGTCGACCACGCGGTAGCCGCGGCCGTCGTGGACCACCACCGAGTCGACCGCGTCCCGGGTGGTGCCGGGGGTCTCGGCGACGATCGCCAGCTCCGCGCCGGCGAGGCGGTTGAGCAGGCTGGACTTGCCCACGTTGGGGCGCCCGACGATCGCCAGGGCGGGCAGCTCGGGCGCGTCGTCGCCGGCGCGCTCGGCGCCGAGCCGCCCGACGACCGCGTCGAGCAGCTCGCCGGCACCGCGCCCGTGCAGGCTGGACACCGGCAGGGGCTCGCCGAGCCCGAGCGACCACAGGGCACCGGTGGCGAGCTCCTGCTCCGGGCCGTCGACCTTGTTCGCCACCAGCAGCGCCGGGACGCCACCGCGGCGCAGCCGGGCGGCCACGGCGGCGTCCTCCTCGGTGACGCCGACGGTCGCGTCGACCACGAACAGCACCAGCTCGGCCTCGCGCATGGCGCGCTCGGCCTGGGCGACGACCTGGGCGGCGAGGCCGCTGGCGCGCGGCTCCCAGCCGCCCGTGTCGAGCAGCTCGAAGCGGCGCCCGCTCCACTCCGCCTCGTACGGCACCATGTCCCTGGTCACCCCGGGGACCGCCTCGGTGATCGCCGCGCGGCGGCCGAGGATGCGGTTGACCAGGGTGGACTTGCCGACGTTCGGGCGCCCGACGACGGCGACGCGCGGCAGCGCGGCCCTCGTCCCCATGGCTCCGGCCCGCTCCGCGCCGTCCTGGTTATCAATCGATGGATCGTTTAGTTGGTTCATTGATGTATCAATTTATCGATTGATCGCTGAGTTGGCCCGGTGCCGCCTCGGCCTGCCTGACGAACTGCTCGAGGGCGCGGCGCAGCGCCTCGGCGGCCGCCCGGCGACCGGCCCGGCCGGTGCCAGGGTCGGGCAGGTCGAGCGGCGGGCCGACCACCACCCGCACCGGCGCGGCGAACGGCAGCCAGCCCCAGCGCCGCCGCACCCTCTCGGTGCCGAGCATCGCCACCGGCAGCACCGGGCACTGCTGGCGCAGGACGATGTAGGCGAGGCCGGCGTGGACGGTGGCGAAGCGCCCCGCCCCCCTGGTGCCCTCCGGGAACAGGCCGAGCACGCCGCCCCGCGCCAGGACCTCCTCGGTCTGGCGCAGCGCCTCGCGGTCGGCGCCGCCGCGGCGCACCGGGAACTGCCCGATCAAGCGCAGCGCCGTGCCCAGCGGCCAGACGAACAGCTCCTCCTTGGCCATGTAGGACACCGGCCGGCGCAGCGCGGCGCCGAGCAGCACCGGGTCGACGTTCGAGCGGTGGTTGGCGGCCAGGATGGCCGGGCCGCCGGCGGGCACGTGCTCGGCGCCCTCCACCCGGAGGCGGAACCACGCCCGCATCAGCGGCCTGATCACCACCCCGGCCGCGCGGTAGTTGCGAGCCGCGGCGGCCGGCGAGGTCATCGCGGCCGTCCGGCCCTGGCCGCCGCGACCAGCGCGACCACCTGGGCGACCACGTCGTGGGGGGCGCGGTTGGTCGAGTCGACCACCAGGGCGTCGGGGGCGGCGCGGGTCGGCGCGGTGGCGCGGCCGGCGTCGATCCGGTCGCGGCGCTCGAGCGCCGCGGCGGACTCGCCGTCGGCACCCCCGCCGCCGCGGCGGCGCCGGGCGCGCTCGGCCGCGTCGGCCGTGAGGAAGATCTTGACCTCGGCCTGTGGCCAGACCACCGTGCCGACGTCGCGCCCCTCGGCGACCACCCCGCCGAGGCCGATCACCGCCCGCTGCAGCGCGACCAGCTGCTCGCGCACGGCGGGCACCGCCGAGACGGGCGAGACGGCCCGGTTCACCGCGGCGCTGCGCAGCTCCTCCCCCAGCACCACCCCGTCGAGCAGCACCCGGACCGAGCCGGTGCGGCCCGGGGCGAGCTCCAGGCTGAGGTCGACGCTCTTGGCCGCGGCCGCCACCGCGCCAGGGTCGTCGATCCCGACGCCCTGGCGCAGCAGGGCCAGGGTGAGCGCGCGGTAGGTGGCGCCGGTGTCCAGGTGGCGAAGCCGGGCGCGGGCGGCGACGGCGCGGGCGACGGTGCTCTTGCCCGAGCCGGCCGGCCCGTCGATCGCCACCACGACGTCGTCCACGTCGCCGTCGTGGTCGTCGTCGAGCGAGCGGAGCACCATGCTGGCGCCTCCCCTTGCGGTGTGGGCCGGTCGCGTGCCTCCGGCACTGGTCAGAGTCTACCCGGAGCCCGGCGGGCACCCGCGCTCTATCAATGAGTTGATCTATCTACTTATCAGTTCAGCGATGAAGCTATATAACACTCGCTCAGGTCGGGCCGGGGGCGCCGCTGGCCTCGTGCGCCTCCCAGCCGGCGGCGAGCAGGGCGTCGAGCGCGGCGGCCAGGGCCCGGCGGCCGACCCAGACGCGCAGGGCGCCGCTGCCGCCCTGCGGCTCGTGGTCGATCGCCAGGTCCTCGACGTTGACGCCGGCCGCGCCGAGGACGCGGAACACCGCCGCGAGGCTGCCCGGCCGGTCGGGGACGTGCACCGCCAGCTCGCGCAGGGCCCGGGGCGACGTCCCCGGCTTGGTCGGCACGCGCATGCGGGCGCTGCGCGCCGTGGCCAGGACCTCGCGCAGGCCGTCGCGGTCGCCCGCGGCGACCAGCTCGCGCAGTGCCTGCAGCCGCTCGATGAAGCTGTCGAGCGCGGGCACGATGCGCGGTCCGTTGGTGGCGCAGATGTCCACCCACAGGTCGGGGTCGCTGGCCGCCACCCTGGTGGTGTCGCGGAAGCCGCCGGCGACCAGGCTGTGGAGCGCGGCCGGGGCCTGCACCTCGGCGACGGCCCCCATCAGGGCGGTCGCGGCGAGCTGGGGCAGGTGGCTGGCGAACGCGGCCACCTGGTCGTGCAGCTCCGGGTCGAGGATCAGCGGGCGCGCGCCCATGGCGCGCACGAACCCGGTCATGCGGCGCAGCGCGCCGTGGTCGACCTGGGCGGACGGGGTCAGCACCCAGGCGGCGCCGGTGAACAGCTTGGCCCGCGCCGCCTGCGCGCCGCGCTCCTCCGAGCCGGCCATGGGGTGGCCGGGGACGACCAGGCCGAGGTCGGTGGACGATCTTGCCAGCTCGACCAGAAGGTGAGCCTTGGTGCTGCCGACGTCGCTGAGCACCGCTTCCGGGTTGGCGCGGTGCGCCCGGGTCAGCACGCCGGCCAGCGCCCGCACCGGCGTGGCCGCGACCACCAGGTCGGCGCCGTCCACCGCCTCGTCGAGGGTGGCGGCGCCGTGGGTGAGCGCCTCGCGCCGCAGCGCCAGGCGCAGCTCGCGCCGGTCGGTGTCGACGCCGGCGACCTCGTCCACGCCGGCGGCGCGCGCCGCCAGGCCGACCGAGGCGCCCAGCAGCCCGGTGCCGATGATCGCCAGCCTGCGCGGCCAGCGGCTGGCCGCCGCGGCGCTCACGGGGTCACCACGGGAGGGCACGGACGGGTCGGCATGGGGATCACTCCGGGAGGTCGTCGCGCAGGTGGCTGGCGCGGTGGAGGTAGACGTGGCGGAGGCTGGAGCGCGAGCGGAGCGAGTAGCAGTGCACCAGGACCCTGATGGTCTTCGGGTTGCCGTCCCGCACGGCGAGCTCGCGGGCGCACAGCAGGGGCACGTCGCCCAGCCCGAGCGCGCGCGCGGCGGCGGCCGGGAACTCGCTGGTGACGTCCTCGGTGGCGGTGAAGATGATCGACACCAGGTCGTCGTGGTCGACGCCGTTGCGGTCGAGGAGCTCGCGCAGCAGCTCGCCGGTCCGCTCCATGACCGCCTCGCGCGCGTCGGCCTCGACCGAGGTGGCACCACGGATCGCCACCAGGCGCTCGGCGCTCACGGGTCCCTGCCCTCTCGACGCATCCGCACCCTCCCTCATGGATTCGGCAACATAGCAATTCAGTGACTTATCGATAAGTCCCTGTAGCGTGCCGCCCCGGCTACAGGCCGACCGCACGATAGAGGCCGCGCACCTCGTCGTGCCCGAGCGCCCGGTACTCCCCCGGGGCCAGGCCGGTCAGCCGCAGCGGCCCGATCCCGGTGCGGACCAGCCGGCGCACCGGCGCGCCGACGGCGTCGAGCAGCCGCCGTACCTCACGGTTGCGGCCCTCGACCATGACCACCTCGACCATGCGGCGGCGGCCGGCGCCACCGACCGCGCGGGCGCGCTCGGCCCTGGCCGGGCCGTCGTCCAGCACCACGCCGCGCCGCAGGCGGGCGAGCGCGTCACGCGGCAGCTGCTCGACCTCGGCAAGGTAGCGCTTCTCCACCCCGTAGCGGGCGTGGGTGAGCCGGTAGGCGAGGTCGCCGTCGTTGGTCAGCAGCAGCAGCCCCTCGGTGTCGCGGTCGAGCCGGCCGACCGGGAAGACGCGCGGCCGCGAGGGCACCAGCTCCACCACGGTCGGCCGCCCCTGCGGGTCGGAGGCGGTGGCCACCACCCCGGCCGGCTTGTTCAGCAGCCAGTAGCGGCGCCGCTGGTCGACCACCACGCGCGAGCCGTCGACCGCGACCTCGTCACGCTCCGGGTCGACGCGCTGGCCGAGGTCGGTGACCACCCGCCCGCCGACCGAGACGCGCCCGGCCCGGACCAGCTCCTCGACCGCCCGGCGCGACCCCAGCCCGGCCGCGCTCAGCACCTTGTTCAGCCGGATCCGGCCCTGCTCGCCGGCGTCGGACGCCTCGCGGCTCCGCCGCGGCGCGGGGGCGGGGGCACCCGGCCGGGGACGGCTGGGGCGGCCGCCCTGCGCCCGGGAGCCACCCCCTGGGCGGGCGCCGTCGGCGGCCGGGCTCACTGCGGCTCCCCCGGGTGCTCCTGCAGGTCGGCCAGGTCGACGCCCTCGGGGAGGTAGTCCTTGAGCGGTGGCAGCTGGTCGAGGGAGTCGAGCCCGAGCTGCTCCAGGAAGGCCGGCGTGGTCCCGTACAGGGTGGCCTGGCCGGGGCCGTCGTCGTGCCCCACCTCGCGGATCAGCCCGCGGCTGAGCAGGGTGCGGAAGACGCCGTCGACGTTCACCCCACGGACCCCGGCGACCTGCAGGCGGGTCACCGGCTGGCGGTAGGCGACCACGGCGATCGTCTCGAGGGCGGCACGGGTCAGCCGGCTGTGCTGGCCCGCGCGCACGTAGCTCTCCACCGCCTCGTACGCGCCCGGGTGCGTGTACAGGCGCCAGCCGCCCGCGACCGCCCGCAGCACGAAGCCACGGCCGTCGCGGGCGTACTCCCCCGCCAGCTCGACCAGCAGCTCCTCGACCAGCGCGCGGGGCTGGCCGATCGCCGCCGCCAGGTCGACGGCGGCCACCGGCTCGTCCACCACCAGCAGCACCGCCTCGAGGTCGCGCCGGACCAGCCCACGGTCCCCGAGCTCCACCGCGTTCAGCAGGTCGTCGTCGGGCCACGCCGCCGCGGCGTCCCTGGCCGCGCCGTCCCGCTCGGGCTCACGCTCGACCTGACCGGGAGCGTCACCCTCGACCTGAGGACGAGCCTCGTCCCCGGGCGCGCTCGCGCCGGGCGGGTCGGAGCCGGCGGCACGGTGCGCGGTCATGCCGGCTCCTCCACCGTCAGGTCGATCGCGGCGCCCAGGTCGTGGTCGGGCCCGCCGGTCCAACGCACGTCGATGGAGGCGAACACGCCCGCCTGCTCGATCTCGACCAGGTCCCGCTTGTAGAGCTCGAGCAGGGCGAGGAAGTGGATCACGACCTCGATCGGGGCGGCGTTGCGGCCGACCAGCTCCCCGAATGTGGTGCGGCCGGCGTCGCGCAGGCGCGCGGCGATCTCGGCGACGGCCTCGGCGACCGAGAGCTTGGGCGGCGCGACGTGGTTGGTGTCGACCCGCGGCGGCGGCGCCGGGGTCAGGGCGGCGGCGGCCAGCTCCGCGAGCTGCTCGGGCCGCACCCCGACGAGCAGGTCGGGGACGATGCGCCGGAAGACGTCGTCGGCGTGGCCGTGGCGGGCCAGGTAGCCGGCCTGCGCGGCCAGGCGCTCGCCGAGCAGCGCCGCCACCTGCTTGTAGGCGCGGTACTGCAGCAGCCGGGCGAACAGCAGGTCGCGCTCCTCGAGCAGGGCCTCGGCCTCGTCCGGGTCGGCGTCGGGGCTGGGCAGCAGCCGCGCGGCCTTCAGCTCCAGCAAGGTCGCCGCGACGACCAGGAACTCGGTCGTCACCTCGAGGTTCAGCTCGTGCATGCGCTTGATCTCGGCCAGGTAGTCCTCGGTGATGCGCGACAGCGACACCTGCCAGATGTCCAGGCGCTGGCGCGCGATCAGGTGGAGGAGCAGGTCGAACGGCCCCTCGAACACCTCGGTCTTGACCACGTAGCGCATAGCGACCGCTGCCTCTTCCAGCCTCTACAGTCGGGTGGCGAATCGTAGCCACGCCGACCGGCCGCGACAACGATGCCCGCGGTGGTGCCCATGCCGCCACGCCGCCGGGGCGCGGCGGCCTCAGACCCCAAACCCGACCAGGCGCAGGATCGCCCTGGTCAGGCCATTGAACAGGGGCTGGAAGATGTTCGGGGCGAGCAGCAGCAGCCCGATCAGCAGGAAGATCCCGTAGCGGTCGAGGAAGTAGACGACGTTCTGGCGCGACGGCGGAAGGAAGATCGAGAGCAGGCGCGAACCGTCGAGCGGCGGGATCGGCAGCAGGTTGAACACGGCCAGGATGACGTTCAGCTCCACCAGGACGAACAACAGCTTGGGGGCGAACCCGGAGCCCGCGTCCAGCCCGTTGGGGTTGGTGACGCGCAGCGTGATCGCGGCCAGGATCGCGAGCACCACGTTGGAGACCGGCCCGGCGAGGCCGACGAGCGCCGCGCCGGCCCGGCGGCGCCGCAGCCGCAGGGGGTTGAACGGCGTCGGCCGGCCCCAGCCGAAGCCGCCGACGATCAGGAAGATGGTGCCGAGCGGGTCGAGGTGGGAGGCGGGGTTGAGGGTGAGCCGGCCCTGCGACTTGGCGGTGTAGTCCCCCTGCGCGGTCGCCACCGCGGCGTGGCTGAACTCGTGGACGGTGATGCCGACCACCACGGCCACCACGAACGCGATGAAGAGCTGCGGATCGTCCCGCAGCAGGAACAGGGGTGAGCCCACGGCGCATCCTCCCGGCAGCGTGCCCGCCGTCTCGCGCCTGGCGGCACTGCCGCCGGTCGAGCGCGGCGCCAACCTACCACGGGGTCGCCGGCCTGGCCGGGTCGCCGCGGCACTCCATAGAGTCTCTCAATATATCGATAGATCGATAAAGCGATGAGACTCTTTGGAGACCCGCCACCCGCTTCAGGGGGCCGTGATCACCTGGTGGACCAGGGGCGGCGGCTGGCTCGGCTGCTCGGCGAAGCGCAGCGCGGCGCCCAGCTCGCGGGCGGCGTCCGCGGCGGCCTCCTGGTCGCGGGCGAGGATGCGGCCGATGCGCTCGCCCTCCTCGACCCGGTCGCCGAGCTTGGCGGTGAGCTCCACCGCGACCGCGGCGTCGATCCGGTCCTCCTTGCGCCGCCGGCCGGCCCCGAGGGCGGCGGCGGCGGCCCCGACCGCCTCGGCGTCGACCGCGGCCAGCCAGCCGGCACGCGGCGCGGTCAGGTCGCGGCGCACCGGCGCCTGCGGCAGCAGCGAGAGGTCGTCGAGCACCCTCCGGTCGCCGCCCTGGGCGGCCACGAACTCGTGCAGCTTCGCCAGGCCGTCACCGCCGTCCAGCGCCTTGGCGGCCCGCCGCCGGCCTTCCTCCGGGTTCGGCGCGACGCCGGCGAGCGCGGCCAGGTGACCCGTCAAGGTGAGGCTGAGGTCGAGCATGCGGCCGCGGCGGCCACCGCGCAGGACCTCCACCGCCTCGCGCACCTCGACCGCGTTGCCGACCAGGTCGCCGAGCGGCTGGTCCATGTCGGTGACCAGCGCGGCGGTGCGCCTCCCGGCCGCCTGCCCGAGCCGCACGCAGGTGCGCGCCAGCTCGGCGGCGGCGCCGGCGTCCTTCATGAACGCGCCCGAGCCGGCCTTCACGTCGAGCAGGATGCAGCTCGCTCCCCCGGCCAGCTTCTTGCTCATCACGCTCGAGGCGATCAGCGCGGTGCTCGCCACCGTGGCGGTCACGTCGCGCAGCGCGTACATGGCCTTGTCGGCCGGGACCAGGTCGGCGCTCTGCGCCGCCACCGCCAGCCCGACGCGCTCGACCTGGTCGAGCAGCTCCTCGACCGACAGCTCCACCCGCATGCCGGGGATGGACTCCAGCTTGTCGAGCGTGCCGCCGGTGTGGCCGAGGCCACGGCCGGAGAGCTTCAGCACCTGCATGCCGAGCGCGGCGGCGAGCGGCCCGACGACCAGGGTGGTGCCGTCGGCCACGCCGCCGGTGGAGTGCTTGTCGACCGTCGGCCCGGCCAGGCCCGAGAGGTCGAGCCGCTCGCCGGAGGCCAGCATCGCGTCGGTCAGCGCCTCGGTCTCGGCCTGGGAGAAGCCGCGCAGGTAGCCGGCCATGAGGAAGGCGGCCATCTGGTAGTCGGGCAGCTCGCCGCGGGCGTAGCCGAGCACCAGCTCGCGCAGCTCGTCTCCTGCCAGCTCGCCCCCGTCGCGCTTGCGCGCGATGAGGTCGACCGCCCTCATCGGATGCCCCGCAGGCAGCGCGACTCGTGCTCGGCAACGGCCCGCGACGGTGGTGCCAGCCTCACCGCGTCAGCCGCTTCACCAGGTTGGAGTCGGCGCCGCTCTGCTCCAGCTCGTCGAGCACCTGGGCGAGGGCCTCGCGCACGATGCGGCCGCGGTCGACGCCGATGCCGAACTTGCGGCGCAGCTGCAGGCGGGCGTGCTCGAGGTCCATCAGCTCGTCGGCCGTGCAGTAGAAGGTGACCTTCTCCTCGTGGCGCTGGCGGCCGCTGGGGGTCCGCTCGGCGGCGGCCTCGGTCGCCTCGGGCTCGGCGGTGGCGGGCTGGCCGGTCCGCCCACCCGCCCGCTGGCCGGACTCGGCGCGCCGGCCGCCACGGCCGGCGCGGCCCTTGTCGACCGAGGTGACGCGGAACAGCTCGTCGGCTCCTGGCAGGCTGGCCCGGCCCTTCATGACGCCACCACCTCCTTGGCCAGCTCGCGGTACGCGGCGGCCCCGGTCGACGAGTCGGCATAGGTGAGGATGCTCTCCCCCGCCACGGGCGCCTCGGCGAAGCGGATGGTCTTGGAGACCACGGTCTGGAAGACGCGGTCGCCGAAGGCGTCCTCGACGCGCCCGAGGACCTCGCGGCCGTGCACCGTGCGAGGGTCGTACATGGTGGCGAGGATACCCAGGATCTCCAGGTCCGGGTTGAGCCGCTCGCGGATCTTCTCGATCGTGTCCATCAGCAGCGCCATGCCCCGCAGGGCGAAGTACTCGCACTCGAGCGGGATCAGCACGGCGTCCGCCGCGGTGAGCGCGTTGACCGTCAGCAGGCCGAGGCTCGGCGGGCAGTCCACCAGGATCCAGTCGAAGCGGTGGCGCAGCGGCTTGAGCACGCGGGCCAGCGCCTGCTCGCGGGCCACCTCGCCGACCAGCAGGACCTCCGCCGCGGCCAGGTCGATGTTGGAGGGCAGCAGGGAGAGGCGCTCGATCTTGGTGGTGACGACCGTGCGGCCCGGGTCGGCCTTCGGCTCCATCAGGAGGTTGTAGATGGTGCGGTCGAGCGAGAGCGGGTTCAGCCCCAGCCCGACCGAGAGCGCCCCCTGCGGGTCCATGTCGACCAGCAGCACCCGCAGGTCCTGCTCGGCCAGTGCCGCGCCGAGGTTGATCGCCGTGGTCGTCTTGCCAACCCCGCCCTTCTGGTTGGCCAGGGCGATGACCTTCCCCACCAGGGACACCTCCGCCTCGTTGGTGCCGTCGCCAACAGGTGCCTTGTCGCTGAGTGCCTACGTCGCTACGTCACTGTGTCGCTACATCTCCAGGTCACTCAGTAGCCAAGTCACTGGGTCGATCAATCACTTCATCACCTGCGAGGCAAACCGCTTGAGCAACTTATCGATAAAGCTCCAACGACCCCTCACGACGCCTTGTCGCTTTGTCTCTTTCGCGATGAGTCGCCGCATCCCCTGGTGGATCAAGCGACCGGATACTACCGGATCGAAGGCCGCCGCGAGGCGCCCCTCCGGCACCTGTGGAAACGCGCGGTGACGGGCCCGCGACCGTCAGGCGGCTGCCGTCCTGGAGGATCCTGCGATCACGTCCCCTTCATCCGTTGCGCAGGCGCTCGACCCGTGGGAGCGTCCCCGACGGCGGGCCACCTCCGCGCTGAGGAGCTGGCCATGGAGCGGACACCACGCTCAGTGGTCACGTTGGCCCGAGCCGATCGACCACTCTCCGTGAGATCTCACGCTCCGTGGTCGACCACGGAGCGTGACTCCCTACGTGACCTGCGGGAACGCCGTTCCTGGCCTGGCTTCGGGGTGGCCGTAGGGCGCATGTCCGATATTCCACGCATGGTGAATTTGGGATAACCCTTCGACTATTGGTCAAAGGTAGTGCTTGCGGTCATCCAGCGGGGACGCCGGCGCTACCCAGGGGCTCCGGGTGCCGTGGCGTGAGTGGCCGCGGCCCGGTCAGGCGGTGAGGTCGGCGGCGAAGGAGCGGCCCGGGCCGACCGGCTCGACGCCGAACAGCTCGGCGACGGTCGCGCCGAGGTCGGCGAAGGTCTCGCGGTCGGTCAGGCGGGTCCCGGCGGTGCCGCCGGGGCTGAACGCCACCATGGGGGTGTACTCGCGGGTGTGGTCGGTGCCCGGAGCGGTCGGGTCGCAGCCGTGGTCGGCGGTGAGGAACAGCCAGTCGCCGGTGTCGAGCTGGGCGACGACCTCTGGCAGGCGGCGGTCCAGCTCCTCGAGGCAGCGGCCGTAGCCCTCCACGTTGCGGCGGTGGCCGTAGACCATGTCGAAGTCGACCAGGTTGGCGAAGACCAGGGTGGGCTCGTCGCCCGCCTCCCGGAGGAAGCGGACGGTGGCGTCGAGCGAGGTGGCGTTGTCGCCGGTGTGGTCGGAGCCGTCGAGGCCCTGGCGCGAGAAGATGTCCTCGATCTTGCCGACCCCGAGGGTCCGCACCCCCGCCTTCTGCAGCGCCTCCAGCACCGTCCTTCCGGGCGGCGGCAGGGCGTAGTCGCGCCGCTCCTTGGTGCGCACGAACGCGCCGGGCTCGCCGTCGAACGGCCGCGCGATCACCCGGCCGACGGCGTGCTCGCCGCTGAGCAGCTCGCGGGCGGTCTCGCACCAGGCGTACAGCTGCCGCAGCGGCACCACCCGCTTGTGGGTGGCGATCTGGAAGACCGAGTCGGCCGAGGTGTAGACGATCGGCTTGCCGCTGGCGAGGTGCTCGGCGCCGAGCTCGGCGATGATCTCGGTGCCGGAGGCCGGCTTGTTGCCGAGCACCTGGCGGCCGATGGCCGTGGCGAAGGCGTCGATCACCTCGGGGGGGAAGCCGTCCGGGTAGGTCGGGAACGGCCGCTCCAGCACCACCCCCATCATCTCCCAGTGCCCGGTGGTGGTGTCCTTGCCAGCGGAGCGCTCGGCCATGCGCGCCACCACGCCCGCGCCGGGGTCGACCGGCGGCACCCCGGCGATCGCGGTGAGGCGCCCGAGGCCCCACGCGCCGAGCGTCGGCAGGGTCAGGCCGCCGAGGGCGGCGGCGGTGTGGCCGACGGTGTCGGCCCCCTGGTCGCCGTAGGCGGCCGCGTCCGGCGCCTCGCCGACGCCGAGCGAGTCGCAGACGATCAGCGCGACCTTCACGCGCGCGTCCTCGCGCTCCTCGCCCGCTGCTTGCAGCCGATGCACAGGCGCGCCGCCGGGAGGGCGTCGAGCCGCTCGTCGGGGATGGGCTGGCGGCAGCGCTCGCAGGTGCCGTAGGTGCCCGCCTCCATGCGGGCGAGCGCGTGGTCGACGTCGCGCAGCGTGTCCCGCAAGCTGCGCACGAGGGTGAGCAGGTTGGACCGTTCGGCGGCGGCCTGGCCGGCGTCGGCGAAGCCCTCGTCCAGCTCCGGGTCCATGATCCCGTCGGCATCGCGGTAGGCGCCCAGGTCGTCGAGCTGCTTGCGCAGCTCGCCACGCTCATCTTCGAGCCGCTCGCGCAACTGGAGCGTTATCTGCTGGTCCATCCCCAGCTCCCCTCCTCGACCGTCCGGGACGCCACCACCGGCACGGACGCCAACGACGGCGGTGTGTTCTGGGCGTCCGCACCAGGCGAGGAACCTGCAGCGCCCGGCAACCAACGAGTCCAGCGCACCACCGTGGCGTCGAACCCGACCGCTTTGCCTTGACCCCGTCCGTACTCCAGTGGTGCGCGCCTCGTTAGCGACAAAGGCTACAGGATCATGAACCCGAAGAGGCCGGTGGGGGAAGCCCCGTTCCGCGCGCACGTGGGTGCGCGCGCAGGTAGACCTCGCGCAGCCGGTCCGCCGTGACCATGGTGTAGACCTGGGTGGTGGCCAGGCTGGCGTGGCCGAGCAGCTCCTGCACGCTGCGCACGTCGGCGCCGCCGGCCAGCAGGTGGGTGGCGAAGGAGTGGCGCAGCACGTGCGGCGAGACCGCCCCCTCGAGGCCCGCCCTGCGGGCGTGGTGGCGCAGGATCTTCCAGCACCCTTGCCGGGTGAGGCGGCTGCCCTGGGCGTTGAGGAAGAGCGCGGGGCCGGCGCGGGGCCCGGCGAGCGCCGGGCGGCCGCGGACCAGCCAGGTGCCGAGGGCGCGGCGGGCGGAGCGGCCGATCGGCACCAGGCGCTCCCGCGACCCCTTGCCGAAGGCGCGCACCACGCCGTCGTCGAGGTCGACGTCGTCGACGTCGAGCGCGGTCGCCTCGCTGACCCGCAGGCCCGCCGCGTACAGCGTCTCCAGCAGGGCGCGGTCGCGCAGGGCGCGGGGGTCGTCGCCGGCCACCGCGCCCAGCAGCGCCTCGACCTGCTCGACGCTGAGGGCCTTGGGCAGCGAGGTGGGCACCCGGGGGCTGCCGAGGTCCCGCGAGGGGTCGCCGGCGGCGAGCCGCTCGCGTACCAGGAAGCGGTGGAAGCCGCGCACCGCCGCCAGGCTGCGCGCCACGCTGGAGGCGCGGTAGCGGGTGCCGACCGCGGTCGCGCCGCTGCGCAGCGCGCCGAGGAACGCGACCAGGTCGTCCTCGCCGGCGGCCGCGGGGTCGTCGATCCCGGCGGC
>DASUZB010000161.1:0-23605 GCA_036377075.1 Actinomycetes bacterium
CGTGGCCGCCCGGCCGGGCGGCCACGCCGACGCTGACGCCGACCGTCGCGCTGCCCGCTGCGAGCGCGAACGGGTCGGCCAGGCAGGCTTCCAGCCGCTGGGCGACCAGCGCCGCGTCGTCGGCGACGGCGCCGGGGAGCAGGACGATGAACTCGTCCCCACCGAGCCGGGCCAGGGTGTCGCCGTCGCGCAGGCAGCCGGCGAACCGCGCGCCGACCTGCCGGAGCAGCTCGTCGCCGGCGTCGTGCCCGAGGGCGTCGTTGACCTGCTTGAACCCGTCCAGGTCCAGGAACAGCAGGCCGACCGACGAGCCCCGCTGCGCGAGCGCGAGGTCCAGCCGCTCGAACAGCCGGGCCCGGTTGGGCAGGCCGGTGAGGGAATCCTGGAAGGCCTGCTGGGTGAGCTGCTCCTGGTACGACGCCCGCTCGGTGATGTCGCGGTAGTTCAGCACCAGGCCACCCACGGTCGGGTCGCCGAGCAGGTTGGTGACGGTCACCTCGAACCGTCGGGATGCCGGCGGGTCGGCGTGGGGGCGCAGGCGCAGCTCGCCCACCACCGACGCCGACGGCCGTGCGACGGACCGACCGAGCAGTTCGCGGAAGCTGGGCTGGTCGTCAGGGTGCACCATGGTGGCCATCCCGGTGCCGAGCAGCTCGTCGGCCGGGTAGCCGAGCACGGGCTCGACCGCCGGGCTCTGGTAGCGGATCAGCCCGTCGGCGTCGACCACGGTGAACACGTCGGAGGCCTGGTGGACCAGGGCGCGGAAGCGCTGCTCGCTGTGGCGCAGGGCCCGCTCGCTCTCGCGCAGTGCCTGTTCGGCCAGCTTGCGCTCGTTGACCTCGGCCACCACCTGGGCGTAGGCGGTGGCGAACGCCCGGCCGGCGCGGCGCCGCAGCGACAGCGCCAGCACCAGCGCCACCGCCAGGGTGAGCCCGCTGGTCCCGACCAGCAGCCGCTGGAAGCTCCTGCGTGCCTGCAGGGTCTGCTGGATCGCGCCGACGAACTGGGTCTCGCCGTGGCCGTAGGCGGCCTTCAGCAGCGCCTCCACCGCGTTGCCGCGACCCCGCAGCTTCGCGCGGGCTCGGGTGAGCTGGGCAGGCGTCGGCTGGGCTGGGAGCCGGGCGAGGTCGCCGTCGAAGGCGGCCAGCTGGCCGCCGAGTTCGGCGAGGTCCTCCCGCAGCACGGGGTCGCCGGTGGTCGCGCCCAGCGTGGCGTCCAGCTGCCGGCCGAGGAAGCCGCGGCGCAGCTCCACCTCGTCCAGCCCGTCGGGGCGTTGCAGCCGGTCGACCGCCAGCGCCAACCTGAAGGCCTCGCGCTGCGCGTTGTTCAGGTCGGTCAGGACCTCCGTCGCGGTGTCCAACGACCGGATGGTGCTGCCCTGGTCGCGGTAGGCCTGCACGACCATGACCTGGACGGCCAGGATCAGCGCGCCCAGCACCACCACCAGGACCCGCTGCGGCCACGACAGGCGGGGCCGGCCCGCCGCCACCGCCACGGCTAGGGGACGGTCGTCGCGTCGCGGTTCCTGCCCCACGGGTCGAGGAACTTGCCGGCGGTGGAGCCGGCACCGGCCGGCGTCCTGGCTGCAGCCTGCATCGTGCCTCCTCAAGCCGTAGCCCGGGAAGGCTTGCGCCTTCTGTTCGGTAGCCCGGCTGCCGTGTCGCCAGCCGGCGAGGTGGGCCCGTGGCGTCGCGTCCCCGGGTTCCCCCGGGTTTGCCGTCCTCGCGGAGCGTCGTCCTGTGTATCGACGGCTCTCCCGCTCACCTGAGGCAGGTAGCGTTGTGGCGGCAGCTCGAGCATGCGCTGGCGGCAGCAGCGCCACCTTCGGTTGCCCTGTGGCACCACGTCACAGCGACTGGACGAATGCGACGGTTTGCTTCCAGGCATCGCTGCGCGCCAGCCGCTCGTCCGCCTCCGCGTGCGAGATCGCACCGCCAGCCGATGCCGCCAACTCGTTGGCAAGGAGGTTGAACATTCCTTCCAGGAACGTCCTGAGCGTCGTGGCGACGCAGCGCTGGACCGGCTCACCGTGCAAGACCGCCGACAGGTCCTCAACCAGGTCCAGCATGAATCCCCACTCGGGCGAACCGTCGTCTTCGACGGCAATGCCTTCCAAACGGACGAGGACCAGCTCCCTGGAGGATGCGCTCGGAACGCCCACGCACTGGGCAAGCGCCACAGTGAGGGCGGCGAACACGCCCTGTTGGGCATCGGGCCACCGCACCCAGCCAGGGCCAGCCAAGACCCACAGCCGCGCCCAGATACAGGCGCACGCGGCCCATGCCTGCGCCTCCGAGCGCGCCAGGATCTGCCTGGCGGTGGCGTCCACGATGGCAGCGGTGTCAGTTGTGGTGGTGTCTCGTCCCATGCCCCTCGACATGCAAGGCATGCTCCCACACGACTCACCGTCACCCCGAAGTGAAGGAATCAACACACGGCCGGGCCCCCGCCGACGGCATGCCCCGAGTCTTTCACCGGCTCGCTTGCCCTGCCACGGTGGCGCCAGCCGGTTCGTAGGGATGGACTGCCGTGACCGCCCCGCATTACGCCCCGCGGACCCGGCCGCGCGGAGCCCGACGGTTCCTCACCGGCACCCAGCTCGAGGCAGCCTGGGCTCCATGTCCGCAACGCCTGCCACGCGTCAAGGCTGCCTCCCTCAGGCGGCAGGGTGTCGCGTTGCGCGGCAGACCGGTCAACCCTTGCTGGTGGTGGTCGATAGTCCCCATGAGCTCAGCGACGCCACGCCGGTGGCGGCGCGCACCTGGCATCGGCAGCGTCCGGGAGGGGAACCATCGTTGCGGTCCAATGGCGTGGCCCGAGGACCCGGGTTGGCCGATGCCCGGAGCCGGCTGCTCGTGCGGGGAGCCTCCGTCGGGCTGGTGGCCGTGCTGCTGACCGTGACCGGTGGCGCCGTCTGGGCTACCTCGAGCGTCGACCAGGCCGTCCGCGAGATCGAGCACACCAGCGCCCAGCGTGACGCCTGGGTGCAGGCCGACCGCGCGATCAGCCAGGAGGAGTCCGCCGCGCACGGCTACCTGGCCAGACCCTCCAGCGACCTACGGCTCTCCCTCCAGGATGCCGGCCGCTCGCTGGCGTCGGCGCTGGAGTTCCTGACCGTCCACGGCGAACCAGACGACGCCGCCTCCGCACGCGAGATCAGGACCATCCACCAGCGCAGGGTCCGTGCCCTGCGGCGGATGGTGGCCGCGGTGGACGCCGGCCAGGCGGCCTTGGCCAACGCGATCCACGACCGCCCGGTCCACCCCAGCTACGGGACGCTGCAGTACAAGATCGGTGCCCTCGCCGACCGGGAGCAGCAGAAGGTGGCGGACAAGCTGGCCCTGTTGCGGCGCCGCCAGCACAACCTGCGGCTGGCGAGCTTCGCCGCGGCCGGGGTGGGGGTGGTGGCGCTGGTCGTGTTCCTCCTGCTGGTGGCCGGCTACCGCCGCCGGCTCGTGCGCCAGGCGCTGCACGACCCGCTGACCGGCCTGCCCAACCGGGAGCTGTTCGCCGACCGGGTCGGGCAGGCGATCCGCAGCTCCGACCGGGAGCTGCGCCCGGCCGCGCTGCTGCTGCTGGACCTCGACCGGTTCAAGGACGTCAACGACACCCTGGGCCACCACCACGGCGACCAGCTCCTGTGGGAGGTCGGCCGGCGGCTCTCCGGCGCGCTCCGCGGGTCCGACACGGTCGCCCGGCTGGGCGGCGACGAGTTCGCGGTCCTGCTGCCCGGCACCACCACCGAGGGAGCCAGCGAGGTGGCCGCCAAGCTGCGAGCCAGGCTGCACCAGCCGCTCACCGTCGGCGGGGTCGTGCTGGACCTGGACGCCAGCGTCGGGATCGCCGCCTACCCCGACCACGGCGGCGACGCCGCGCAGCTGCTGCAGCACGCCGACGTGGCGATGTACCTCGCCAAGCAGGCGCATGCCGGCGCGCTGGTCTACGACCCGACCGTCGACCAGCACAGCCCCAAGCGGCTGGCGCTGCTGGGGGGGCTACGTCGAGCCCTGGAACGCGACCAGCTCCTGCTGCACTACCAGCCCATGGCCGACCTCGAGTCCGGCCAGGTCCGCGGCGTGGAGGCGTTGGTGCGCTGGCAGCACCCCGACCACGGACTGCTCAGCCCCGCAGAGTTCATCCCGCTGGCCGAACGAACCGGGCTGATCCACCCGCTCACCCGCTGGGTGCTGGACGCCGCGTTGCGCCAGGCCACCCGGTGGCACCGCAGCGGGCTGCACCTTTCGGTCGCGGTGAACGTCTCGACCCGGTGCCTGCTCGACCAGACCTTCCCCGACCAGGTGGCCGAGCGGCTGGCCGCCTGGCAGGTCCCCCCTGCCCGGTTGGTGTTGGAGGTCACCGAGAGCGCCGTCATGGCCGACCCCGTGCGGGCCCTCGAGGTGCTCGCCCGCCTGGACGCCCTTGGCGTCGGCCTGGCGGTCGACGACTTCGGCACCGGCTACTCCTCCATGGCCTACCTCAAGGAGCTGCCGGTGGACGAGCTCAAGATCGACCGCTCGTTCGTCAGCCAGATGGCGGCCAGCCCCAGCGACGCGGTGATCGTGCGGTCCACCATCGACCTCGGGCACAACCTCGGCCTGCGGGTGGTCGCCGAAGGCGTCGAGACCCAGGAGGCCTGGGAGGAGCTCGCCGCGCTCGGCTGCGACACCGCCCAGGGCTACCTCCTGAGCCGGCCCGTCCCAGCCTCCGACCTCGAGCACTGGCTCCGACAGGCAACCGTCGCAGGGCGCCTTCCGTAGCTGCCGGCATGGCCGGCGCGCCGAAGGCACGTTGACGCAGTCCGCCACCGTGCTCGGAGCCGAGGACGGCGCCCGCGATGACGCGTGACGGCGACGGTGACCCTTACCACGCCCACACGGCCGACGAGCAGCCCTGGTGAGCACCCAGGGGCCGCGACCCCTGGCGGCAGCGCCACGCGGCCTCACGCAGGTGGGGTGGCCACCCTTCCTTCTCCTGGCGGCGTCGTCAGCACCTGCTCGACCGACCAGCCGCTGCGGCACCGGCGGAGCAGTGTCTCGACCCGGATCCCCGTCCGCTGCGACCACCCGATGAGGGTGAGCGTCTCCCCGTCCCACGTGAGCACGTCAACGGCGCTGTGCGGCATCGCGGCCGGCGGGCGGTCGTCGCTGGACGACCTGGAATGCGGCAGGTCCCCGGACCGGTAGAACCGTCGCCGCTCGGGGTCGGTGCGCAGGGACAGGTCGGTCTCTCGTTCCAGCCTGCGCCGGAACTCCTCGTTGGGGTCGGGCCGCTGGTCGCGTGCGGGGTCCCGCCGAGGGCGCCGCTCGTCGGACACGTCGGAACCTCCTCCACCTCGATGCCAGGTACCCGTGGGGGGCGGCCCCCGAGGCAGGTCGCTAACAAAGTAGTGCATGCCCAGGATGCGGGACGAACAAGGGCCAGACCCGCCCTGGCCCCCTCATGGAGCGGGCCAGCCGACCAGGAGGCAAGCGTCCTCCTGCACGACCGGGCACGTACCCACGGTAGTCGCGACGGCGGTTCCGTGGCAGATCGTCGAGCGAGCCCAGGGGATCACGAGCTTGGAAGGCTTCCCCAGGCCACCCGTCAACCTGGCGGCGTACGCCGCGTGCTGGTGTTCGCCGTGACGACTTGGGTTGCTCCTGCGAAGGCCGTCGGCCAGCGAGCTTGAGGACCCTAAGGGGCGATGTGGCCACGGCTCGCGGCCAGCCACGGCGACTGGGTGGCGGTTAGGGGCTGGTGGCGCCGGGGAGCCAGCGGGCGAGGTAGGCGTGCAGGCCGGCCAGGTCAGTACCGCCGGCGCGGTAGGCGACGTGGCCGTCGGGGCGAACGAGGTGGTGCGCGGTGCGGGTGCCGGCCGGGTCGAGGCCGAGGCGGCGCAGCGCGGTGCCGTCGGGGTCGTGCAAGACGGCCGGGGCAGGCTCGCGGCTGAGGTGGTGGACGGCGACCAGGCCAGCATGGCGCTCGGGCACGGAGGTGGCTGGTGCCGGCCAGCTGGGGACAGGTCCGCATAGCAGCAGGTGGAAGCTGGGCGCCGCGGTGGCGGCGTGCAGGGTGGTGGGCTGGCCGTCGCGGAGCAGCGGGGCGTCGGGGAGCCGGTCGCCGGCCTTGGGGCCACGCCGCGGTGCGTCGTGGCCGTTGCTGGCGGCGGGGCTATGCCGGTAGCCGATGGCGAGCTGGGAGACGGCGCGGAAGGCGGCCGCGCGCGCCGGGGCGGCCCGCAAGGCCACCGGCGCCAGGCGCGGGACCTGGGTGCGGGCCAGGCGGACCAGGAGGTTGGTGCTGGTGGCGACGGTGAAGGCGCGGTTGGTGAAGCGCAGCACCCAGCGGCCGACCGGGCCGCGTTCGACCTGGTAGGTGCCGAGCAGTTCGGGGGTGGCGACGCCGCCGCCGACCAGGGCGAGCTTCCAGGCGAGGTTGACCGCGTCCTGGATGCCGGTGTTCATGCCTTGAGCGCCGGCGGGGCTGTGGACGTGGGCGGCGTCGCCGGCCAGGAAGACGCGGCCGGACTGGTAGCGGGTGGCGCCGCGCAGGTGCAGCCGGAAGCGGGTCATCCACACCGGGTCGCGCAGTCGCAACGGCTCGCTGGTGTAGTCGTCGGTGATGGCCTGCAGCTCGGCCAGGGAGACCCCCGCCTCGACCGGGGGGCGGTTGCCGGGTGGGCGCATGGCCAGCATCCGCCAGGTCGCCGGGGTGCCGAGGGGGAAGAAGAACAGCATGCCCGCGCCGGTGAGGTAGGTGTGCGCCGCGCCGTGTTCGAGCCCGTCGACCTCGAGGTCAGCGAGCAGAAAGGTCTGTGGGTAGTCGGCGCCCTCGAACGGGATGTTCGCGAGGTGGCGGACGGTGGAGTGGGCGCCGTCGCAGCCGACCACGTACCGCGCGGCGACGATCTCCTGGCGGCCGTCGGGGTGGCGCAGCCGGCTGGTGACCTGCTCGGCGGCCGGGTCGAGGCCGACCAGCTCGACGCCGCGTTCGACCCGGACGCCGCGCTCGGCGAGGTGGTCGCCGAGGACGCGTTCGGTCTCGGCCTGGGAGAGGAACAGCAGGAACGGGTAGGCGGTGTCGGCCAGGCCGAGGTCGAACAGCCGCACCGAAATGACCCGGTGGGGCAGGTGCAGGCGCAGCTGGACGGCCTGCTGGCCGTGGTCGAGCAGCTCGGGGGTGACGCCGAGGCCGGCGAGGACCTCCATGGTGCGGGGTTGGATGGCCAGGGCGCGGGACTCGTGGGCCCGGTCGAGTTGGCGGTCGACGATCCGCAGCCGGCTGCCAAAGGCGCGAAGGTGTGCTGCCAGGGCCAGCCCGGTGGGTCCGGCCCCTACGACCAGCACCTCGACCGGGCCGCCGTGGGTGGTTGGGTCCTGGTGGGCGGTCATGTGGTGCCCTCGGTGCGCTGGTTGGGCTGGCGGCGACGGTGTCAGGTGGCGGTGGTGTGGCGGTAGCGTGCCACGGCCGGGATCGCCGAGGCGCAGCAGGCGGCCGCCCAGCTCGCCAAGATGTCCACCGGGTGCAGCGGACCGTCGACGGCTTCCGTCGCTAACGGGTGGGCGACGCCGTCGGGGACCTCGGCGAACCCTTGGTGAACAGTCGGTAAGTCCGGTTAGTGGACCCGCCGATCGCGCATGAAGGTCATGCCGCCCCTACGGCCTGCGGGAGGAACCCGGGTGATCTACCTGGTCCGTCACGGCCACGCCGGCGACAAGCGAGCCTGGGCCGGCGACGACGCCCTGCGGCCGCTGTCGGCCACCGGCCACCGCGAGGCCGCCGGGCTCCTGGTCCAGCTCCGGACCGAGCTGGTCGCCAGAATCCTGTCCAGCCCGACGCTGCGCTGCCAGCAGACCGTCTGGCCCCTGGCGGCGCAGCGCCGCCTCCGGGTCGACCTCGACCCGGGCCTGGACGTGGACGCCGCCGCCGAGGCGGCAACCGCCCTGCTGCTCGCGCCTGCCCTCGGCGACGCCGTGCTGTGC
Organism: Actinomycetes bacterium; assembly: GCA_036377075.1. Taxonomy (GTDB): domain Bacteria; phylum Actinomycetota; class CALGFH01; order CALGFH01; family CALGFH01; genus DASUZB01. The sequence continues at coordinate 7,962 of DASUZB010000161.1, forward strand.
ACGCACGGGGAGCTGATCGGCGAGCTCCTCGGCCGCCTGCGCGACGCCGGCGCCCCGATCCCCGCCGACGCCACCTGGCCGAAGGGCTCGACCTGGAGGCTGCGCCCGTCCGGCGGACGGATCGCCGAGGCGTCCTACCTGCCCCCGCTCCGCCACGCCGGATGACGCCGAGCCCCCTGGCATCATCGGCCTGCCGAGCCCGCGCGTCGAGGCGGCGTTGCGGCGCTTGGCGCCCGACGTGGTACACCTCGCCTCGAGGGTCGCGCTGGCACGCAAGGGGCCACCGTGGCACGGCGGCTGGGCGTGCCGGCGGTCGCGGTTCCCAGACCGACGTGGCGAACTCCTGCCCCGCTACGGGCTGCGCGGCATGCAGCGGGCCACCTGGTGCTGACTCTTACAGCTAGCCGCGGCGCCGGTGCGGGCGCGCCGCCGGCCCGACGCCTGCCGGCCACCTGCTGCTCGCCTTGCCGGCCTATGCTTGGCGCGGCCGCCTCGGACGGGCGGCGCAGCTGCACGAGGGGGGCGAGGTGCGACGGTACCTGGGTGACCCGGCGGTCCGGCGGGGCGTCTACGACGGCGTCGTGGTCGCGGCCGCGCTGGCGGTCCTGGTGGTGTGGACCAACGTGCTGTTCCCGGGCGGTCCCAACGAGAGCGACAGCGACCCGGAGTACGTCAGGCAGATCCTGGCCGTCTACGCGGCGTTGGCGCTGCTGCTGGCGGCGATCGGCGCGCACGGCCGGCCAGGGGCGGCCAGCGCGGTGGACGGGGTCAAGGCGGGCGCCGCCGCGGGCCTGGTGGTCGCCGCGCTGACGATGGCGACGTTCCTGGTGGTCGACAACGTCTTCTTCGACGTCGTCAGCCAGCAGCACGACAAGGTGGTCAGCTTCGCCGGCAGCGGCTGGTCGTCGATGCGGGCCTGGGTCAACTACCAGTTGCTCGGCGGGAGCCTGTTCGTGCTGCCGGCGGGCACCGCGTTCGGGGCGGTGCTCGGCTACCTCGGCGGCCAGCTGCGCGCGGGCCGAAGAGGCAACGGGTGCGCCGCCAACTCCGGCGGCTAGACGAAGGCGCTGTGGCCGGTGATGGCGCGGCCGACGATCAGGGTGTTCACCTCCCGGGTGCCCTCGTAGGAGTAGAGCGCCTCGGCGTCGGCGACGAAGCGGCCGACGTGGTGTTCGAGCAGGATGCCGTTGCCGCCCAGCAGCTCGCGCGCCCAGCCGACCGTCTCGCGCATCCGCGCGGTGCAGAACGCCTTGGCCAGCGAGGCGTGCTCGTCCGCGGCCAGGCCGGCGGCCTGGAGCTGCGACAGCCGGGCGCACAGGGTGGCCGACGCGGTGGTGTTGCCAAGCATCCTGACCAGGAGGTCCTGGACGAGCTGGAAGCCGGCGATCGGCCGGCCGAACTGCTCGCGCTCGCCGGCGTAGGCGAGGGCGTGCTCGTAGGCGCCGCGCGCGCAGCCGACCGCCATCCAGGCCACCCCGGCCCGGGTCATGCGCAGCACCGCGGCGGTGTCCCGGAACGAGCTGGCGTGCCCGAGCCGGTTGGCCTCGGGGACCCGCACGCCGTCGAGCGTGACCAGCGCGTTCTGCACCACCCGCAGCGCGATCTTGTCCCGCAGCTCCTCGGTCTCGAACCCGGGCGTGCCCGCCTCGACGACGAAGCCCTTGACCTGGTCGTCGTCGACGTCCCTCGCCCAGATGACGGTGAGGTCGGCGAAGCTGGCGTTGCCGATCCACTTCTTGTGGCCGTCCAGCACCCAGGCGTCGCCGTCGCGGCGGGCGGTGGTGGTCAGGCCACGGGCCGCGCCGGAGCCGACCTCGGGCTCGGTGAGCCCGAAGGCGCCGAGCTGCTCCATGCGGGCCATGGCGGGCAGCCAGCGCCGCTTCTGCTCCTCCGAGCCGCACAGGTAGACCGAGCCCATCGCCAGGCCGCCGTGGACGCCGTTGAAGGTCGCGATCGACGGGTCGGTGCGGGCCAGCTCCATCGCGACCATGCCGTCGAGCAGCGGGCTCCTGCCGGCGCAGCCGTAGCCGCGGTAGGGAAGCCCGGCGATGCCGAGCTCGGCCAGGCCGGGCAGGATCTCGTGGGGGAACTTCGCCCTGGTCCAGTAGTGGTTGATGATCGGCTGGACCTCCTTCTCCATGAAGCCGCGTACGCGGTGGAGCAGCGCGCGGTCCTCCTCGTCGAGGAGCAGCTCGAGGGCGTAGAAGTCGGCGTCGGCAGGCATGGCATCCTCCTCGGGCTCGTCAGGTGGGGGCGTCGCCCGGTCGGCCGCCCGGGCGCAGGAACCGGTCGACCACCGGAGCCAGCTCGGCGGCCTCGGTGAGCAGGCCGAGGTGGCCGCCGTGGTAGACGTGCAGCTCGGCGTCGGGCAGCAGGCGCCGCATGATGCGCGCGTTGGCCAGCGGCACGATCGGGTCGTCGTCGCCGGCGAGCAGCAGGGTGGGCTGCCGGATCCAGGGCAGCAGCGGCAGGCTGGTCCAGCCGGCGCCGGCGGCGAGCTGGTAGAGGTAGCCGAGCCGCGGGCCCACGCGGGTACGGCCGTGCAGGAGCGACCGCGCCAGGGCCGGGTCGGACCGCGCGGTCCCGCCGTAGAGCCGGGCGGCGACCCGCTCGGCGTAGACGGGGTCCAGGTAGCGGCGCGGCGTGGCCATCCGCGCCAGGACCTCCGGCCTGGCGGGCACCATCAGCGTGCCGGTGGCGGTGGCCGCCAGGACCAGCCGCCGGCAGCGGCGGCGGTGGCACAGCGCGAACTGCTGGGCGAGGCCGCCGCCCCAGGAGATCCCCAGCAGGTCCACGCTGCGATAGCCGAGCTGGTCGAGGAGGCGCGCGAGCAGCCGTGCCAGCCCGGGCAGCCGGTAGGGCGTCCGCGGCAGGGGCGAGCCACCCACGCCGGGGACGTCGAAGCGGACCACCTCGATCGCGGGGTCGAGCGCGTCGACCAGCGGTTGCAGCAGCTCGAGGCTGGCGCCGATGCCGTTGGCGAGCACCAGCGGGGTGCGGGTCCCGTCACCGTGGCGGACCGCCACCCGCAGGGGCTGGCCGCCGACCACCACGGTGCGCACGGACCTGGCCATGGGCGGCTCAGCGGTCCAGGACGTAGGTGCCGGGCGCCGGGTCGCTCGGGCGGAAGTCGGCGGCGCCAAGCCGCCGGGGCGCGGCCTTCTCCCCGCCGCCGCGCTGCTCCAGCCAGCGGGCGTAGTCGGGCCACCAGGAGCCGGGCGTGGGGGTCGCTTGGCTGGCCCAGGCGGCCGGGTCCGGCGGGTTCTCCGGCGCGGTCCGGAAGGCGGCCTTCTGGTTCCCGGGCGGGTTGACGATCGAGGCGACGTGGCCGCTGCTGGACAGCACGAAGCGCACGCTGCCGCCGAGCAGCTGGGTGCTGCGGTAGCAGGACTGCCAGGGGCAGAGGTGGTCGGCGACGCCGGCGACGACGTAGGCGTCCCGGTCGACCTTGGCCAGGTCCACCGGGGTGCCGAGCATCTGGGCCGCCCCGGGGCGGGTGAGCGCGTTGCCCACCGCGAGCCGGACGAAGTCGCGGTGCAACGCGGCCGGCATCCTGGTGGTGTCGGCGTTCCAGTACAGGATGTCGAACGGCGGCGGCGGGCGCCCCTGCAGGTAGTTGTTGACCCAGTAGTTCCAGATCAGGTCCGCTGGCCGCAGCCACGCGAACGCCTCGGCGAGGGTACGGCCGTCGAGGAAGCCCCGCGCCGCCGAGGCCGCGACCGCGGCCCACGCGGTGGCCTCGTCGAGGGCGGCGCTGGCCGCCCCGGCGCGGGCGTGGTCGAGCACGGTCACCGCCAGGCCGAAGCCGGCGACCTGGTCCTGCCGCCCGCTGGCGGCCAGGTGCGCCAGGACCATCGACGCGAGGATGCCGCCGGAGCACAGCCCGAGCAGCAGCGACCGGTCGGCGCGGCAGATCCGCCGGGTCGCCGCCAGTGCCTCGACGATCGCCCGCCCGTAGGCGTCGGCGCCCCAGTCGCGGTGCCTGGCGTCGGGGTTGCGCCACGAGATCACGAAGACCTGCTGGCCGCCCTCGACCAGGTACTCGACCAGGCTGCGTCCGGGGGCGAGGTCGAGGACGTAGTACTTGTTGATGGTCGGCGGGACGACCAGCAGGGGCACGCGGCGCACCCGGGGCGTCCGCGGCTGGTACTGCAGCAGCTCGAACATCGGCGTGCGCAGCACGACCGCGCCAGGTGTGACGGCGAGGTCGGCGCCGACCTCGAAGGCGTCGGCCGCCACCATCGACGGCACCCGTGGCGGCGCGGCCAGGTCGGCGGCCAGGTGCCGTGCGCCGCGGACGACGCTGCCGCCGCCGGAGTCGACCAGCGCCTTCCAGAAGACCGGACTGACCAGGGGGTTGTTGCTCGGCGCCAGCGCCTGGACCAGGTTGTCGACCAGGAACGCCAGCCTGGTGGCGTCCCGCCACTCCAGGTCCGCGTCGTCGAGCAGCCCGCCGGCGGCCTGCGCGGCCGCCAGGTAGGCCTGGACGACGCGGCGCAGCAGGGGGTTGGAGGTCCAGGCAGGGTCGGCGAAGCGGCGGTCCCGGGGCGACGGCGCCAGGGTGGAGCTGCCGCGGCCGACGCGGGCGAGCTCGACGGCGAGCGCGGTCGTCCGGCGTGCCAGGTCGTCGGGCCGGCGGGCGAGCGCGGCGGCGAACCGGATGCCCGCCCTGCCGGGCAGGAAGCGCCGCAGCGGCCCCAGCGCGGCGGCGGCGAGCAGCAGGTCGAGGGCCGCGGCGGCGTCGGCGGCCTCGCCCGTCGAGGGCCTGGTCCCCGCCTGCTGGGCGGTCACGGCGACAGGTCCTCGGGCGGCTGCACCTCGCGGCGCAGGAGCTTCCCGGTGGCGGTTTTCGGCAGCGCCGCCTCCAGCCACAGGTGCCTGGGGTACTTGTAGGCCGCGACCCGCTCCTTGCAGAAGGCCTGCAGCTCCGCCGGGGTGGCCGCGGCCCCGGGCTTGAGCACCACCGCGGCGCCGACCTCCTCCCCGTGGGTCGGGTGCGGGAGGCCGACCACGGCGGCCTCGGCGACCGCCGGGTGCTCGTAGAGCACCTCCTCGACCTCGCGCGGGTAGACGTTGTAGCCGCCGCGGATGATCAGGTCCTTCTTGCGGTCGACGATGAAGAAGTAGCCGTCGCCGTCCTGGCGGGCCAGGTCGCCGGTGCGGAACCAGCCGTCGGGGATCGCCTCGCGGGTGGCCTCCTCGCGGCGCCAGTAGCCCTTCATGACGTTGTGCCCCCGGATCGCGACCTCACCGACCTCGCCGCTGGCCACGTCGCCGCCGAGCGCATCGACCAGCCGCATCTCGACGCCGCGGACGGGGGTGCCGATCGAGCCGGGCTTGCGCACCCGGTCGGGGTGGTTGAACGAGGCGACCGGCGAGGTCTCCGACAGGCCGTAGCCTTCGAGGATGGCGCAGCCGAAGGCGTCCTCGAAGCCGCGTAGGACCTCGACGGGCAGTGCCGCGCCGCCGGAGACGCAGACGCGCAGCGAGCTCACGTCGTGATCGCCGCGCCGCGGGTGGTGGAGCAGCGCGAGGTACATCGTCGGGACGCCCTCGAAGACGGTCACCCGGTCGCGCTCGATCACCTCGAGCGCCTTGCCGGGGTCGAACCGCGCCAGCAGCGTGAGGCAGGCGCCGCTGCCGACCACGGCGTTCAGCCCGCAGGTCTGGCCGAAGGAGTGGAACAGCGGCAGGCAGCCCATCACCACGTCGTCGGGCTGCAGGTGGAACAGCGTGCTGGCCGAGACCGCCGCGTTGCGGACCAGGTTGGCGTGGGTCAGCTCGGCGCCCTTGGGCCTGCCGGTGGTGCCCGAGGTGTACAGGATCACCGCGGTGTCGTCGTCCGCGCGGCCGGTCACCGCCGTCGCCGGGACGGCCCCGTCCAGCAGGTGGTCGAACGCTTCGGGCGCGACCCGGACGCAGCCGGCCCCGGCGGCCTCGGCGCCCTTGGCGGCCTCCTCGGCAGCCCCCTCCCAGGCGAACAGGACCCTGGCGCCGGAATCGGTCAGGTAGTACTCGACCTCGCGGGCCTTCAGCAGCGGGTTCATCGGCACCACCACCGCGCCGGCGCGCAGCACGCCGTAGTAGAGCACCGGGAACTCCGCCACGTTGGGCAGCATCACGCCGACCCGGTCGCCCGGCTCCACGCCGCGGGCGGCCAGCAGGCCGGCGACCCGCGCGGACCGCTCGTCCAGCTCGCGGTAGGTCAAGACCAGGTCGTCGAGCCGGACCGCCGCCCTGTCCGGGTACATGCCGGCCGCTTCGACCAGGTTCGAGGCCAGGTTCGCCATCGCCGCCTCCACGCGTCGGTTCCTGCCTGGAAGCGTCCCCTCGCACGGCGCCTGGGGACAATGGCGGGCGGGACAGCGTCAGGCTCGCCGAACTGTTCCCGGCGACAACCGCCGCCCCCGACCAGCACGCCGGCGCCTCAGCGCCCCTCGCCCTGCTGCTGCGCCAGGCGCAGCGCGTCCAGGGCGGCGAGCAGCTCGGCCGCGGCCCTGGGGTCGTCGAGGGAGCGGCCGGTGTGCTCCTGCAACCGGCGCAGCCGGTAGCGCACGGTGTTGGGATGGCAGTAGATCCGCCTGCCGGCCTCGTCCGCGGAGCCGCCAGCGTCGAACCAGGCCTGCAGGGTGCCCAACAGCGTCGTGCGGTCCTGGGCGGGCAGGTCGAGGACCGGTCCCAGCACCGCGCGTGCCAGCTCCCCGGCCGCGTCGGGCGCGGCGGCGGCGAGCACGCGAAGCGGCGTCTCCTCGAACTGGGCGACCGCGGGGGTCCCGCTGGGAAGGCTGCCGAGGACCAGCCGCGCGTAGTGCAGCGCGCGCGGGGTGTCGCCGAGCGCGTGGTACACGGGGCTGACGCCGGCGCGGGCCTGGACGCCGCGGCGCAGCAACTCGAGCAGGACGGGGTGCGCGTCGGGGTGGCGCAGCGACGCCACGCCCGCCTGCACGTCGGGCTGCAGCCGCCAGGCTGAGCCGATCCCGCGGGCGGCCAGGAGCGCCTCGGCGTCCGGGAGCCCCTCCCGGGCCAGCGCCGGCGCCTCGACGGCCACCACCACGAACACGCCCTCCCAGGGCAGCCTGAGCAGCTTCGCCGCCTCCCACAGGGTGTCCCGGTCCGGGAGGCCACCGGCGAACAGCGCCTCCACCAGCGCGGCACGCTCCCGCGCCCCGGCGAGCAGCAGCTCGCCGGCGGCCTCCCGGTAGGCCACGGTGAGCTCCTGGGTGTACTCGCCGATCAGCCACCACACGCCACCGGCAGCGTCCACCAGCATCTCTGGCGGTGCCTGCCCGCCGAGGCGCGCCTCGGCGACGATCGCCCCCCAAAGCTCCGTGAAGCCGATCCGGTAGGCGTGGAGCAGCTCGGCCAGGGGCGCGCCCTGCCGGGCGCGCTGGCGGCCGGTCTCGCGGGGGACCGACAGGTCGGGCGGCCCAGCCACGGTGAGCTGCGCGACCATCGTCGCGAGGTTGACCTGGACCGACTCCCGGAGCTCCTCGGCGCCGACGACCCCGCCGTCACGGTAGAAGTCGAACTCGGCACGGATCCGCTCGACGACCCGGTCCACCAGGTCGGGCAGGCGCGCCTTGACCGCCTCGGCGACGCCGGCGACCTCCGGGGCGAGGATCGCGCGCGGGCGGTGCCCGCGGTCACGGCCGGGCGCGCTCATCGCGGGGACCGGTGGCGAGGTCGGCCACGCTCGAGCGACGACCCGGCCACCAGCCACTGGCGACCGCGAACGACATCGATCACGGCAGCAGTGTCTCCCACCGCGCCAGGCCTGACCAGACACCCCTCACTACCTAGCTCGCGGGCGTCGGCGTCGGCGTGCGCGGCGGTGGCGTGGATCGCGTGCCCATCCGCTCGCCGCTGAGGAGCCTCGCGGCGTCGATGAGGGCCAAGTGGGTGAAGGCCTGGGGGAAGTTGCCGACCTGCCGCTTGCGGGCCACGTCGTACTCCTCGGCGTACAACCCAAGGTCGTTGCGCAGGGCGAGCAGCCGCTCGAACAGCTCGCGCGCCTCGCCCTCACGGCCGTTGAGCACGAGCGCGTCGACCAGCCAGAAGGAGCAGGCGAGGAACTGGCCCTCGCTGCCCGACAGGCCATCATCGGTCGCGTCGGTCGAGTAGCGCGAGATGAAGCCGTCGTGGCCGAGCTCGCCGCGGACCGCGTCGATGGTCCCCGTGAAGCGGTCGTCGGTCGGTGGCAGCAGGCCAAGCAGCCCGACCATCAGCGCGCCGGCGTCAAGCGCCCCGGAACCGTAGGACTGCGTGAACGTGTTGCGCCGCGGGTCGTAGGCCTTCTCCAGGATCTCGTCGTGGATCTCGGCCCGGATCCGCCTCCAGCGCTCCAGCGGCCCCTCCAGCCCGAAGTGCTCGGCCAGCGCGACGGCACGGTCGAACGCGAACCAGGCCATCAGCTTGGACTGGGTGTAGTGCCGCCGGGGCCCGCGGGCCTCCCACATGCCGTCGTCAGGCTCGCGCCAGACCGTCTCCAGGTAGTCCATCAGCCTGCGCAGCCGGCTCCAGCGGCCCGCGGATAGCCGGCCGAGCGCCATCGCCACCGCCCAGCCAACGCCGACGACCTCACCGTACACGTCGAGCTGGAACTGGCCCGCCGCCGCGTTGCCGACCCGGACCGGCTTGGAGCCCTCGTAGCCCGGCAGCCAACCGACCTCGTACTCCTCCAGCCGCCGCTCGCCGGCGACGCCGTACATGATCTGCATCTGTTCGGGATGACCGGCCGTCGCCCGGAACACGCAGTCGCTGAACGCCATCGCCTCCTCGGTGTAGCCACCGGCCAGCAGCGCGTTGAGGGTCAGTACCGAGTCGCGCAGCCAGGTGTAGCGGTAGTCCCAGTTGCGCTCGCCGCCGAGGTCCTCCGGCAGCGAGGTGGTGGGCGCGGCCACGACCGCGCCGGTGACCTGGTCGGTGAGGCCCTTGAGCACGACCAACGACCGCACCACCTCGTCGCGGTACTCGCCCCGGTAGGTGCAGCGGCCCGACCAGTCGCGCCACCACGCCTCGGTACGGGCCAGCGCCGACCGTGCGTCCTCGGCCCGCGGAGGGCGCTCGTAGGACGGAAACCAGCTCAAGGCGAACCCCTCGCTCGCGCCCTCGGCGATGGTGAACTCCGCCACCGTGGTGAGCTGCTCGCCACGCAGGTCAACCGGCGTGCTCAGGTGTACCGCGTCCGGCCCGGCCTGGGCGACGATCCCGTCGGGGACGCGCTGCACCCACGGCACCACCAAGCCGTACCCGAACCGGATGACCAGCTGCATGCGCACCGGGACGCGGCCACGCAAGCCCTGCACGATGCGCATGAGCTGCGGCGCGCCGCCGTCGCGCAGCGGCATGAAGTCGACGAGCCGCACCGCACCCTCGGCGGTCTCCAAGTCGGTCTCCAGGATCAGCGTGCCCTCGCGGTAGCGGCGCGTCGCGCCCGTGACCACGCCAGCGGGAGCGATCAGCCAGCGACCGTGCCCCTCCTCGCCCAGCAGCGCGGCAAAGCACGCTGCGGAGTCGAAGCGGGGCAGGCAGAGCCAGTCCACCGAGCCGTTGCGCCCAACCAGGGCGGACGTCTGCAGGTCACCGATCAGCGCGTAATCCTCGATCTTCATAGGATCCCTTCCCTGGCCCGTTGCCACCGCTCCTGGGCGGTTCTTGAGCTCTGTCTTCGCTGATCGGCGTGTCGCAGCAGCGCCGGGTTGCTGGGGAAGGGAAGGCGATCACTCACCATCTCAAGTCGTCGGGGCGGCATCCCATCCGGCCTCGGCCGTCACCCGGCGCACCGCCGGTGCGCCGGGTGGTGGCCTATCGGGCGGGTCAGCGGACCAGCTGCTCGACCCGCTTGCCGGCCTCGCGCAGGGAGAACGCGGCGAAGATCTCGTTGACCCCGTGGATGATGGCCCACACCCCGACCAGGGTCACCAGGGTCAGCAGCGACCGCTGGTAGGAGCGGATCGCCCAGACGCCGAGGGCCAGCTCGGCGACGCCGAGCAGGAGCTGGGTCCACCACCACGTCACCTTCGGGCCGGCCAGCGCGGCGACCAGGTGCATGCCGCCGAAGAAGATCAGGTACCAGGCCACGAAGACCGACACGACGTACAGCGTGATCCCGGGCCACACGAAGGTGACGATCCCGGCGGCCACCCCCAGGATCCCCGCCACGACGAACAGCCAGCGCCAGCCCTGGACCCGGGTGGCCACCGCGAGCTGGGTGGCACCGCCGAGCAGGAACGCCACCCCTACCAGCGCGGCCACCGCCGCCAGGCTGCCCACCCGGTAGGACAGCACGAACATGCCGAACCAGGTCCACAGCACCCCCATGATCAGGAACCACCACCAGACCGCCCGCAGGTCCCGCACGCCCGCCCGGACCGTCTCCCGCAGTGGGCTCGAAGGTGTCGCGTCGCTCGTCATGGCAGCCTCCCTTGCCGCTCAACGCCGCTTGCTGGTCTTTCCCATTGCGTTGGCCTGGCCGTCGGTCAGGTGCCGGCGGCGATCGCGTCGGCGTCGGCGCGGGCCAAGGTGGCGTCCAGGACGGCGTACTCGGCCTCCTCCACGGCGGCGACGGCGAAGGAGATCGCGTCGGCGGCGTCGTCCTCGGCGTACTCCGCGCGCCGCTCGGCGCGCTTGGCGTCGCGCTCGGCGTGCTTCTGCTCGACTTGCGCGCGCAGGGTGCTCACGTGGTCCTTCCAGCGGTCCTGGATCTCGCTCCACCGGTCGGAGGCGTCCTGGGCCGCGGCGGCGGCCCGGTCGCCCAGCTGGTTGGCGCGCTGCTCGGCGTTGGTGCGGGCCTGGTCGACCCGGGCGGCCAGCGCCTCGCGGGTCTCGGCCCGGGCCGCGTCCGCGGCATCCTCGGCGGCCTTGGCACGCCGGGACAGCTCGGCCAGCTGCTCGGACAAGCGGGCCATGGTGCTCACTCCCTTCCTTCTGCTCGTCCAGGTGCAGGCGAGGACTAGGCGCCCGCCGGCTTGGCGAGCTCGTCGGCGTAGGCGCGGGCGTCGATCGCGTCCAGCACCGCCAGCCGGGCGTTGTCGACCGTCCACGAGGCGTAGTCGATGGCGGCGGCGGCGTCGTCCTCGGCCCAGGCCGCGTCGTCGGCGGCCAGGTTGGCGTCGATCTGGTCGGCCCGCTTGTCGATCCGGGCCTGGAGGTCGTCCATCCTGGCGGCGGCGTCGACCTTCATCTGGGCCCACTTGCTGCGGGCGCTGGCCGCGGCCGCGCTCGCGTCCTGGCGGGCGTCCTTGGCGGCCAGGTCCACGTCCACCTTGGCCTGGTCGATGCGCTGGCGCAGCCGGTCACGGGACTCAGAAGCGGCCGCCTGGGCCGCCTGCTTGGCCTCGGCGGCGCGCTGCTGGAGCTGGTCGAGTTGGGCGGAGAAGTCCATGCTTCCTCCTCGCTGCGGGTCGCTTGCCCGTCTTGCTGCTACCACACCCTCATCGCTGTTCAGTGTCGCGGTTGGGGCGACCCGTCGCGCCTGTCAACACCCTGGGGGGTCCACGGGTCGACCCACTGGGGCACCTTCGACGCGATCGGCACGGATGCGTTCGGGGAACGCCCGCGGCGAAGCTTGTCGCCACCAGCGAGAAGGTGCGCAAGCGCAGCCCCGGTGCGCGGCCCGGGTGCACACTGGTCGGGGTCGGACTCCCTGGCCACTCGCGGCGGCAGGGTCTCGACGCGCTCTTGCGCACTCGGCACCCTGGCGCGGTGTCGCCTCGGTCGCGCGAGCTGCGACTCGTCCTCGTTCAGGTGTCGGGGGTCGAGCCGCGCGTGGTCCCGGCGTGCCCATGGAAGGCCGGTCGGCGCCCCGCTCGCGCTCGTCTAGGCGGACGAGGAGCCCGCCGCCCGCACGGACGCTGCCCAAAGCTCTCGACGAGAGCTGATTCCGAGCTTCATGTACACCTTGCGGAGATGCCATTCGACGGTGCGGGAGCTCAGGAAGAGCTGAGCCCCGATCTCCGGGTTGGAGAGGCCGTCGCGTGTGAGTCGGACAATCTGCTCCTCCTGCGCAGTGAGCACCTTGCGCGTCTCAGCGCTGCGCTTCCGGACCGTCCCGCCGGTCGCGACCAACTCTCGGCGCGTGCGCTCGGCGAACGCCTCCATTCCAATGGCGGCGAACATGTGGTGCGCCGTACGAAGCTGCTCGCGCGCGTCACTTCGTCGCCCCTCGCGCCGCAGCCACTCCCCGTAGAGCAGATGCGCGCGGGCGAGCTCGGGACGTAGCCCGGTCCGGCCGAACCGCTGGATTGCCTCCCGATAGAGGAGATCTGCGTTCTCGCCGTCGCTCAGCAAGGCCCTCGAGCGCACCTCCGTGCCAAGCCCCCAGTCCGTGCCGGCCGGCTGGGTCATCTGCACCAGTCGGTCGAGCGCTCTGCGCGCGACGTCGGTCTCGCCCACGCGTGCTGCCGCCTCGACGAGCTCGGGCAGCGCCCACATCTGGGGATAGGGATCGATGTCGTTCGCGGTCACCTGGCGCGCTGCCGCCGCCGCCTCGTCGTAGCGGGCGAGGCCGTTGTAGAGGACCGCGGCCGCCCACTGCGCTACCCTGACCGCCAGCCCCTGCCCCCGGGCGGTGGCTTGTTTGATCGTGGCCGCAATCAGCATGGAGGCGTCGGCTTCCTTCCCCTGCATCGACAAGAGCCTGAGCGCTGCGAAAGGAGGGAGCTGGCTCCCGGTCGCCGCTGCCACGGTGTCGCTTTCCGCAATGAGGAGGCGGGCGCCTGCCAGGTCTCCATTCCACACCTTGTCCAGCGCCAACGAGGAGAGGTAGACCGGCAGCTCCACAAGCGCACCGGCGCCCCGAACGATCTTGGCCTGGCGCTCGAAGATCGCGGTCGAGCCGTCGGAGTCCCAGGTCGCATTGCTGGCCATCGGGGCTATCCACCCCCACCGCAGGACGTCCTCTTCGGGCATCTGCGCCACCGCGCTCGCCGCCCGCTGCAAGATCGGTGTCGCGACGGCGCGTCCGTCCGTGTGCATCCGTGCGAGCCCTTCCAGCAGGAGGCTCTTGGCATCCGGGGCTCCCTGGGGCGGAGGAAGGTCTTCGATGGCTCGGCAGATGTCGAGGAAGACGGCCGCCTGCCCGAGATGCGCGGCAGAGTGCGCAGAACCGTACGCGGTCAGGTAGGCCCCACGAGCGAGCTCGAGGTCGAACGCTTCGAGTTGTCTCGCAGCGTCCAGGAGGAGCAGCGCAGCATCGTTGCCGTAGCCGAGGACCACGGCAACGTGGCCGCGAAGCAGCGCGGCTCGTGCGGCCTGGAACCCGTCGAGCGGGTAAGACTTCGCCATGGCCAGGAGCCGCTGCGCCGTGTCGAGCTCTCCTGCCTGAAAGCTCAACTCCGCCGCGGCGAGCGCGCGCTCCGTTCGCCGACCCGGTTCGGCTGTCAGTCCGACGGCGCGCTGCAGGAACGCGGCAGCGGCGGCGACGCCTCCGCGCGCCTGCGCGCGGCCGGCGGATCGTTCCAGCTCACCCGCGACCGCCTCGTCGGGTGCGGGGGCAGCCGCCGCCAGATGCCACGCCCGACGGTCTGGATCAACCTCCCGATCGGTCGCCTCCGCCAGTGCGAGGTGCACCCTCCTACGCTGATCGACCGGCGCGGATCGGTAGACCGCGGAGCGAACCAGCGGATTACGGAACCGCACGGATTCCCCGATCGTGAGCAGCCCATCCGTGGCGTCAGCCGCGGCAACCGCGATCCCGAGCCGTTCGGCTGCACGCCAGACGAGCAACGGGTCGCCGACCGGCTCGGCCGCGGCGACCAGCATCAAGAGCCGCGCGGCGGCCGGAATCGCCTGAACTCGGTGCTGGAAGCTCTCCTCGAGCCGAGTCGGCAACGCCTGCCGCGGGGCGTCCAACAGGCCGAACCCACCGGCAAGCTGCTCGACCGACAACCCACGGGGCAGCTCCAGGAGCGCGAGGGGATTGCCCCGCGTCTCGGCGACGATGCGATCGCGGACCCGCTCGTCGAGCCGGAACATGACGCCCGAACGCAGAAGCGCACGCGCGTCCCCGTTCCGGAGCCCAAGGACCTCCAGCTCCGGGAGGCCGCGAAGATCCCCGGCGGGCGTGCGCGCCGCAACGAGCAGTCCGACTGGCTCGGCGAGGAGCCGCCGTGCGACGAAGGCGAGTGTCTTGGCCGACACCTCGTCCAGCCACTGCGCGTCGTCGACGACGCACAGGAGCGGACGCCCCTCTGCCGCCCCCGAGAGCAGCGTCAGGACCGCCAGCCCGACGAGGAATCGATCCGGCGCCGGTCCTTCGGTCCGGCCGAACGCGACCTCGAGTGCGCCGCGCTGTGGCGGAGGGAGTTGCTCCACGGCTTCGAGCAGCGGCGCACACAGCTGGTGCAAGGACGCGAACGCGAGCTCCATCTCCGACTCGACCCCCGCGGCTTGAAGGAGCCGCAGGTCTGCTGCCGATTCAACGGCATAGTTCAGGAGCGCTGTCTTTCCGATCCCGGCCTCGCCGTGAATCAGCAGCGTCCGACTCTCGCCGGCGCGGAGCGCGGCGATGACGTCATCGAGCAGGGCGCACTCCGAACCACGGCCCTGCAAGCTCCCCGGCCCGCGAACCGGATGGCCACCCGCCATTATGCCTCGATCCTAGACAAACCGGGGGCGAGGGTCTAGCAGCACCGCCTGGATCGGGACGCTCAACCAGTTCAGCAACATCACGTTCGGCCGAACCTGAACCCACCGAGAGCAGGGGTGGTGGTTTGCCGCTACCCCAGGGTGCTGAACCAGGGCATTCGCTGGGGCGACCGGTCCTCCACTGCGTGACGCTACATCCGACACACGCAGAGGGGCGTTTCGGTCATCGAGCAGTCACCACCCACCCGAACCGGGCTGGCACATGGTCGAGGTTGGCAGGTTCGACACGCGGGCGGACGCGGAGTTCGCCCGGTCGCTGCTGGCGGCAGCAGGGATCCCCTGCGTGCTCGCTCCCGACGAGGCCGCTGGCGCCTACCCGATCGACCGCTCGCGCGGCGCGCGGGTGCTCGTCGCCGATGCGGACGCCGAGGACGCGGCGGTCATTCTCAGGCATCACACGCCAGGTGAAGAGGACGACGGATGAGCACGTTGGTGACGGAGGGACCGCGACCCGCTCGTCCTCTCCGGTGCGGGCGTCGGCGGCGGGGCGCACGTCTACGCCAACACGTTGTACGTCCCCCCGAAGCAGTTGCGCCGGAATGGGCGAGCATCACCGACTGGGCCGGCGAACTGGTGCCCCATCTCGACCAGGCGACGCGGATGCTCGGCGCCGTCCGCGCGCACGGCTAGGTGAACCGCTTGATGAAGTTGAGCGCGGTCTCGGCGACCTGGCGCCAGCCGTGGTCGATGGTGAGGGCGTGGCCGCGGTTGGGGATCTTCACGATCTCCGTCACCGCGGGGTTGCGCCGTTGCCGCTTGTAGGCGGCGTGCGCGATCGCCCACGGCACCGTGTGGTCCTTCTCGCCGTCGATGATCAGCAGGGGCCCGCGGTCGGGGTTCTTCGTGTTTACCTTCGCCTGCGTCCAGGGGTTGAGGTTCGCGTTGCCCATCTGCACGAGGGAGACCCCGGAGCCGGCGACGTGGAACGTGGCGTAGAGCGCCCGGGCCTCCTTCTCGTCCAGCGCGTTCGCCCAGCCGTACTTGAACTGGTCGAACGT
>DASUZB010000162.1:0-5469 GCA_036377075.1 Actinomycetes bacterium
GCCCTGGTCCAGCCGGGCTCGCGCCCGCCGAGGGCCGCGACGGCGGCCGCCGAGCCGGCGCCGCCGAGCACGGCGGCGTCGGCGAGCACCGCCTTCTCGTCGGGGGGCAGGCCGTCCAGGCGCGCGGCGACCACCTCGGCCAGGGCGCGCCACGGCGCCCCCGAGCCGTGCGGGCAGCGGCCCTGGCGCCAGGTGACCGGCCGCGGGTCGGCGGCGAGCCGCCGGCCGAGCTCAGCGACCAGCCGGCTCTTGCCAATGCCGGCCGGCCCGGTGACCAGCACCAGCCTCGGGGTGCGCCGCGCGCGCACCTCCTGGTACGCCCTTTGGAGGGCGCGCAGCTCGGCCTCGCGCCCGGCGAGCGGGGCCGCGGCCGTCCCGGCCAGCTCGAGCAGGTCCCCCGAGCGCGGGGCGAGCGCGCTCCAGACCGGCACCGGCTCGGCGCGCCCGCCGAGGGCCAGCAGGCTGGCGCTGCCGTAGCCGATCGTCCGGGCGGTGAGCCGCTCGGTCGCCGCCGACACCAGCACCGCCCCAGGCGG
The DNA here is from genome assembly GCA_036377075.1 of Actinomycetes bacterium. Lineage (GTDB taxonomy): Bacteria > Actinomycetota > CALGFH01 > CALGFH01 > CALGFH01 > DASUZB01. The sequence goes on from DASUZB010000162.1 coordinate 537, forward strand.
GGCGGTGTGCAGCAGCCGGCCGCAGACCGTCACCAGGTCGCCGGTGATGCCGGCGGCCGGGGCCTGCCCGACCAGCGCCTCCCCGGTGGCCACCGCCGCCCGCACCCGCACCCGGCCGGGGGGGTCAAGAGCGAGGCCGGAACCCGGTTCGTGGGTGCCCACCTGGAGCCGAGCGGCAGCGCCCCGGTCAGCAGGGCTGAGGGCGTCCCGGATGGCCAGGGCCGCCCGCACCGCCCGCTCGGTGTCGTCCTCGCCGGTGCGCGGCACCCCGAACGCCGCCATGGTGAGGCCGCCGACCACGTGCTCGACCTGCCCGCCGAGGTCTTCCACCTCCGCGCGGACCCGCTCCAGGTACTCGGCGAGCACGCTGCCGACGTCCTCCGGGTCGCGCTCCCTGGCGGGCTCGGCCGGCTCGTCGACGTCGCACAGCAGCACCGTGACCAGCTTGCGCTCCGCGCCGCCCGGCGCCTGGTCGCCGCCGGGCGGCTGCTCGGCGGGCGGGGCGGGCAGGAGCAGGTCGAGCGCGGGGTCCTGGGCGAGGATCGCCTGCTCCAGGCGCTGCAGCCCGACGCTCGGCTCCACCCCCAGCTCGCTGACCAGCCGCTGGCGGGCGTCGCGGTAGGTCGCCAGCGCCTCGGCCTGGCGGCCGCAGCGGTACAGGGCGAGCATCAGCTGGCCGTGCAGGTGCTCGCGCAACGGCTCCGCGCTGACCAGCCGCTCGAGCTCGCTGGTGACCTCGCGGTGGTGGCCGAGGGCGAGCTCCGCCTCGATCCGCTGCTCGGTGGCGACCGCACGGGCCTCCTCCAGCTCGCCGGCGGTGGCGGCGGGACCGGTGCCGAGCATGCCGACCACGTCGGCGAGGGCGGGGCCGCGCCACAGCGCCAGCGCCGCGCCGAGCAGCTCCGTGGCGGTCGCGGGGTCGCCGGCGGCCAGCGACTGCGAGCCGCGCTCGGCGAGGCGGCGGAAGCGGGCCACGTCGAGCCGCTCCTCCTCCACCTCCATGAGGTAGCCGGCGTCGCGGGTGAGCAGCACCGCGGGGGCCTGGCCGAGGCCGAGCAGCTTGCGCAGGGCGGAGACGTGGTTGTGGAGCGACTGCCTGGCGGCCAGGGGCGGGTACGGACCCCACAGGGCGTCGATCAGCCGCTCGGTCGGCACCACCTCGTTCGCCGAGAGCAGCAGCACCGCGAGCAGCGCCCGCTGGCGCACGCTGCCGAGCGGCACCGGGTGCTCCCCGCGGCGCAGCTCGACAGGGCCGAGCAGGCGGAACTCGAAGGCGCTCACCGGGGGTACGCTCGCGCTCACGGGCCACCAAGCCTGCTGCACGCCCGGGGGAAGGCGCCCCGTCGGTCTGGCCGAGGCGCGACCTGCTCGTCGCAACCGGCGGCTGCCGCTCGTCCGCCCGTGCTGTCTGCCTTGTCCGTGAGGCAGTATAGGTGGCCGACCCGGCCGGCCCGAAGGACCGCCGCCGGCTGGGACCCGCCGCGGCCCGGCCGCGGACCCGGCAGGGCACTGGGGTTGGGGAGACGGTGGCTGGCCCACCGCCTCGGTCAGCCTCGCTGCTCGGGCGGCTCGGCGATGCAGGCGGTGCCCACCCGGCGGAAGCCGGTGCGCTCGTAGACACGCGCGACGTCGTCGCTGCCCGCCGAGAGGAACAGCGTCTGCACGCCGCGGCCGAGCGCGTCGGCGACCAGCAGCCCGGTGACCGCGGCGCCGAGGCCGCGGCGGCGCATCGCCGGCAGCGTGGCCACGCCGACGACCTCGCTGACCCCGGCGAGCGGCTGGTGGCTGCCGACCGCGACCGGGTCGCCGTCGGACACGGCGACGGCGGTGACGGTGCGCCCGCTGCGCAGGCGCTCGCGCTGCTTGGCGAGCAGCGCCGCCGAGGCCTCGGCGGCGTGCCCGGCGAGCGCGGTCACGCCGAGCTGGCCGACGGCGGTGCCGCCGACCGCGAAGCCGATGCGGGCCACCGCGTCGATGCGGGCGAGGTCGTCGTCCGGGGTGACCAGGCGCAGCTCGACGCCGGCCGGCATCGGCGGCCGGCGCGCGGCGGCCGGGTCGAGCACCATCAGCGGCAGCGCGCTCACCGCCAGGCCCGCCTGCCGCGCGGCGGCCGCGAGGCTGGGGGTGACCTCCGCCACCCACTCGAACGACTCCGGCTGGCCGAGGGTGCGCTGGCGCCGCCGCACCGCCGCAACGTCCTCGACGGTGATCCCGTCGGCGCCGAGGCTCGGGCGCGCGTACCAGCGGAACCCCGGCCGGTCGGCGACGAACAGGGTAAGTGGGCCGAGCCGCTCGGGGCGGCTGTCGGCCCGCGGCACCGCGTCGTAATACGCCTCGATCCGCTCGAGCAACCGCCGGCCGGCGGTCTGGTAGGTCGGCATGCGGGAAGTCTCTCGCACAACGCGGGTCGCCCGCTGAACCCGCCGGAGTCGCCGCTATGCGGGCCTTTCAACGGGTACGGCACCGACGAGCATGGCTCGCCCGCCACGGCCGCAGTCGCCCTGCCCGCGGGGGCAGTCGTACCATGCCTGCGACCTGGTCACGTCCAAGCCGGTACGTCGCACGCCGATCCACCTCGGACCTCGGGAGGAGGCGCCCGTGAGCAGCGCAACCATCGAGTCGAGGTCGCCACAGGATCCGTCCGACGTGGTCGCCACCGTGCCCGACGTGGACGAGGCGGCCGTGGGCAAGGCGGTCGACCGGGCGGTCAAGGCCGGCCGGGAGTGGCGTGCGACGCCGGCGACGCAGCGCGCCAACGCCCTCTCCGCCGCCGCCCAGGCGATGGCCGACGCGGCCGAGGAGCTCAGCCTGCTGGTGGTCCGGGAGGTCGGCAAGCCGATCGTGGAGGCGCGCCAGGAGGTGGCGCGGGCCGTCGGCATCCTGCGCTACCACGCCCAGGCCGCCCTCGACGCCGACGGCGAGACCTACCCGGCCGCGCCGCCCGCCGACGGCAACGCGCTGCTGCTCGCCCGCCGCCGCCCGCGCGGCGTCGCCGGGCTGATCACCCCGTGGAACTTCCCGGTCGCGATCCCGCTGTGGAAGGCCGCCCCGGCGCTGGCCTACGGCAACAGCGTGGTGCTCAAGCCGGCGCCGGACGCCAGCGGCGTCGCCGTGCGCATCGCCGAGCTGGTCAGCCGCTTCGTGCCCAAGCACGCCTTCCAGGTGTTGACCGGCGGCGCCGAGGCCGGACAGGCCCTGGTCGAGCGCGCCGACGTGGTCAGCTTCACCGGCTCGGTGGGCGTCGGCCACCAGGTCGCCGCCGCGGCCGGCATGCGCGGCGTGCCGGTGCAGGCGGAGATGGGCGGGCTGAACGCCTCGATCGTGCTGCCGGACGCGGACGTGGCCGCGGCGGCGACCACGATCGCCGCGGCGGCGATGGGCTACGCCGGCCAGAAGTGCACCGCCACCAGCCGGGTGATCGTGGTCGGCGGCATCCTCGAGGCGGGCACGGTCGGCGAGGCACTGGTCGCGGCCGTGAAGAAGCTCACCGTCGGCAACCCGATCGACGAGGGCACGGTGGTCGGCCCGGTGATCACCGCCAAGGCCCGCGCCAAGGTGCTGGAGGCGGTCGACGAGGTACGCGGCCGCGGGGCGCGGATCGCCACCGGCGGCAAGCCGGTCGAGGACGCCGGCTGGTTCGTGGCGCCGACGGTCGTCGAGGGGCTGAGCCCCGACGCCCGCCTCGCCCAGGAGGAGGTCTTCGGCCCGATCTGCGTGGTGCTGCGCGCCGCCACCGTCGAGGAGGCGGTGGAGGTCTCCAACGCCGTGCCCTACGGGCTGGTCACCTCGGTGTTCACCCGCGACCTCGGCACCGCCCTGCGGGCGGTCGACGGGCTCGACACCGGCATGATCCGGGTCAACCAGCCGACCTCGGGGGTCGACTACCACGCCCCCTTCGGCGGCGAGAAGCAGTCCAGCATCGGTCCCCGCGAGCAGGGCAAGCAGGCGCGGGAGCTGTACACCTCGACGCGCACCATCACGATCGCGCCGCCGCCGGCGTAGCGGTGCTGCCCCGCGCGCGCGGCAGCACCAGCGCGTCCACCGCCAGGCAGGCGTCCGGGCCGGCGACCAGCGGGTTGACGTCGAGCGCCTCGAGCTCGTCGCCGAGGTCGGCGGCGAGCACCGACAGGCGCGCGACCGCCCCGGCCACCGCGCCGAGGTCGGCCGCCGGACCGCCCCGTACGCCGTCGAGCAGCGGCCGCGCCGCCAGCCGGTCGAGCAGGCGTGCGGCCGCGCGGGGGCCGAGCGGCGGCAGGGCGAAGCGGCGGTCGCGCAGCAGCTCGACCAGCACGCCGCCGGCGGCGACCATCACCAGGGGGCCGAACTGCGGGTCGCGCACCACCCCGAGGGCGAGCTCGACCCCTGGCGGGGCCATCGCCGCGACCAGCATCGCCGGGCCGAGCCGGGCGGCCAGCTCGGCCCAGGCGGCGGCGAGCTGCGCCGGGCCGGCGAGGCCGAGCCGGACCCCGCCGGCGTCGGACTTGTGGGCCAGGTCGGGCCGCGCGGTCTTCAGCGCCACCGGCCAGCCGAGCCGCTCCGCGGCGGCGACCGCCTCGTCCGGACCGGCGACGGCGAGCGCCGGGGTCACGGCGATGCCGTAGTCGGCCAGCAGCGCGAGCCCGTCCAGCTCGGAGAGGCGGCCGGGCGCGGCCAGGCGGGCGCGCCAGCGCGCCCTGACCTCCTCCGGCGGGGCCGGCGGGGGCGGGTCGGGGACGGCCCTGGCCGCGGCGGCGTCGCGGCGGGCGAGCAGGCCGGCGAGGGCCGCCAGGCCGGTGGCGGTGCCCTCGAGCACCGGGACGCCGGCGGCCCGCGCCAGCGCCGCCTCGCGGCGGTCGACGCCGCTGGCGAGGTTGGCGAGGATCGCCAGCGGCTTGGCGGTGCGCCCGGCCGCCTCGGCGGCGACCCGCACGTAGCCGTCGCCGGGCAGCGCCTC
>DASUZB010000163.1:0-11136 GCA_036377075.1 Actinomycetes bacterium
CAGCGTGCTCGGCATGCTGCTCAGCGGCGTGCTCGGGCTGTACCTGCTCCACGCTGTCGGGCTGCAGGACGACCTGGTCGGCATCGACGGCAGGGTGGCGGACGGCTGGGGAACGGCGGCCGGCGTCAGGCATGCGCTCGATCTGCTGGTCACCGGGCTGGCGATCGGCGGCGGCACCAAGCCGCTCCACGACCTGATCCAGAACATCCAGGAAGCCAAGAACGACAAGAAGGACCCAGCGCACGTCCGTCCCTGAGCCGAGCGGAGCCGGCTACCGGTCGGCGGACCTGGCCACCCGGCGGTAGAAGGCGCGGGCCTCCTCCACGACCGCGACGAGGTCGCCGAGGTGGGCGGCGCGGGTCGGCGGGTCGAAGTGGCCGTGCTCGGCCACGAACCGCTCCAGCTCGTCGAGGTATTCCAGGCACCAGCGCGCGTCGGCCGCCCGGGCGACGCGCCGGCCGGCGACGTCGACGTACACCGGCGAGGTGTGGGCCAGCACCGACCGGTCCAGCGTGTTGGGATCGCCGCCGCCGCCGCGGGCCACGGCCGCGATCCACATCGGTCCGTCCACGCGAGCCTCGACGCGGAGCTCCGCCGTCGCGTCGCCCTCGGCCACGACGCCGTCCGGGCCGACGAGCGCCAGGTGCTGGGCCCCTTCACCAAGCACGCGGACGCGGACGTCGAGCCGCTCGCCGGCGGCCAGGTCGAGGACGGCGCCGGGCCCTCGGCCGTTCACCTCGAACGTGAGCCACGGCCCGTTGGTGACCACCGTCCGCCCGGCGCGGACAGCCTCCTTGAACGCCTCCACCGACAGGCCCTGGTCGCCGAGGTGCGCGTAGACGCGGCCCCAGCCAGGAGGGTTGGAGGCCACGCCGGGGCCGTGCGAGAAGGACAGGAAGACGTCGGTGCCGGCGGTGGCGGCGAGCCGCAGCCCGCACGAGAGCAGGCGGTGGTACAGGAACACCGCGCCCTCGTCGTCGAAGGGGGAGATGAGGTCGACGGAGTCGACCACGCCGAGCGCGGCGTCCGCCACCAGCTCGCGCGCCTCGACCGACCGCGGGTTCTGGAAGAACCCGCTGGTCGACCAGTCCGGGAACCGCGTGTAGGCGGGGTGGCAGTAGCCCACCGTCGCCTCTAGCCCCCGCAGCTCCTCGCAGGCGACCTTGTTCGGCGGCCAGTCCTCCGGGTGGTCGGAGCGCTCGTGGCCGCTGTAGTAACCGGAGGGCGGCCCGCTCGGGCCGAGCGCGTGGACGTGGCCGAGCAGGTCGTTGCGGTACTCGACGCCCATCCGCGCGACCGTGCCCTCGGCGGACCACGGCAGGTCGCCGCCGGCGGACCGCTCGAGCAGCTCCCGGTCGTAGACGAGCGAGGTCAGGCAGTTCGCCGCCACCAGGTTGGCCAGGTGGAGACCCTCGCCGAGCTGCATCCGGGCCGCGTCGCCGGGCGTGCAGACGAGGTCACCGCCGTAGTTCATGTGGACGTGCAGGTCGCCCCCGTACCAGCCGTCGGCGGCGGGGTCGAAGCGTCGCGCCGGGTCGCACTCGACGGTGAGCGCCTCTCCCGCGCCCGGGAGCACGTCGCGCTCGGCCCGCTCGAACTCGAGGCCGCGGGCGCAGGCGACGTGCAGCGACTCGGCCGGGACGGCGAGGGTGACCTCGTGGCCGTGGAAGAACGGCCGGTGGTGGAAGTCCCACTTCGGCAGCATGCCGTCGGGAAACCAGGCGCCGCCGCTGGCGTCGGTGACCGACCAGCGTGCGCAGCGGGGCGACGAGAGCCGCAGCTCGGCCGCGGCGCAGGTGCGGACCGCGCCGTCGACGGCGAGGGTCCGGCCGCCGAGCGCGACGGTGAACACCGGGTCGCCCCCGTCGAGGGCGATCGTCTCGACCGCCGCGCCGAGCGCGGCCACGCGCACCTCGCGGCCGGCGACGGTGAGGGAGACGTCGGCGTCGGCGGCCGAGTCCACCACCACGTCGATCGGCACGGTGCGGCCCGCGATCCCGGGCCGCGCGGGTCCGAGGTCGGCGCGCAGGCCCCCGTCCCGGCCGACCCGCACCACCACGGTGCCGGCGGGGACGTCGTCGCCGATGACCGAACGGATCGCCCCGGCCCAGTCGCCGCCGGCCGCGAGCTGGTCGAGCAGCGGCCCGTGCTGGGAGAAGCGCTCCCAGCGGAACAGGTCGATGCGGTCGTCGCCCCAGTCCCAGCCGCGCTCGTCGAGCAGCCGGCGGTAGCGGGCAAGCGCCTCGACCACCTCGACCGGCAGGCTCATCGTCGCGGTCGCCTCGCAGCACATGGCCCGAGCGTCTCAGGCACACGCCGGGGACGCAACGCGGATTGCCCGCTCCGGGGTTACGGCGCGCGCAGCAGCCGCTTGAGCACCTTGCCCTGGGGGGAGATCGGCAGCTCGGGCACGAAGGCCACGCTGCGGGGCTGCTTGTAGCGGGCCAGCCGCGTGCGCAGGAAGGCGAGCAGCTCCTCCTCCTCGGCGGTCGCGCCGTCGCGGCGCACCACGAAGGCGCGGCCGACCTCGCCCCAGCGCTCGTCCGGCACGCCGACCACCGCGCACATCAGCACCGCCGGGTGCTCGCACAGCGCCCGCTCGACCTCGGCGGGGTACACGTTCTCCCCGCCGGAGACGAACATGTCCTTCTTGCGGTCGACGATGAAGTAGAAGCCGTCCCGGTCGGCGTAGGCGAGGTCGCCGGTGTGGAACCAGCCGGCGGCGTCGACCGCCGCGGCGCTGGCCGCCGGGTCCTCGAAGTAGCCGGAGAACATCGACGGGCCCTTGAGGACCAGCTCGCCGACCTCGCCGGGCGCGAGCGGGGCGCCGTCCCCGCCGACCACGGCGGCGCTGACGAACCAGTTGGGGCGGCCGATCGAGCCGGCCTTGGCGACGGCGTGCTCGGGCCCCATGCTGAAGCCGCCCGGGCCGAACTCGGTCATGCCGAAACCCTGCTTGAACGGCGTGTCGTGCACCGCCCGCCAGCGCTCGATCACGCTGACCGGCAGCGGCGCGCCGCCGCTGGTGACGAAGCGCAGGCTCGACAGGTCGGCGCGGGCGAAGCGCTCCGAGGCCAGCAGCATCTGGTACTGGGTCGGCACGCAGAAGAACAGCGTGACCCGCTCGCGCTCGACCAGGTCGAGCATGCCGTCCGGGTCCCAGGCGCGCATCAGCACCACGGTGCCGCCGAGGACCAGCAGCGGCACGGTGTAGACGAGCAGCCCGCCGGTGTGGAACAGCGGCGTGTGGGTGATGGTGACGTCGTCGCGTTGCAGCTCGTGGACCGCCGTGTTGAGGGTGTTCCAGGCGATCATCCGGTAGCTCACCATCGCCGCCTTGGCGACCCCGGTGGTCCCGCCGGTGAATAGCAGGCAGGCGACGTCCTCGGGGTCGAGCTCGGTGGGGACCGCCGGCGGCGCCGCGGCGAGCGCGTCGGCGTAGGGCCGGCTCCCGTCCAGGCCCTCACCGTCCAGGTGCGCCAGCGCCGGCTCCGGCCCGGCGGCCGCCGCGACCGCCGCGGCCCCGGCGGCGAGCTCCTGCTCGTACAGCAGCGCCGACGGGCGCGTGCGGGCGGCCAGCTCGCCCAGCTCCCGCGGGTGCAGCCGCCAGTTGTAGGGGACCAGGACCGTGCCGAGCTTGCCGCAGGCGAAGAACGCGTCGAGCACCTCGACCCGGTTGCGCGCCAGCACGCCGACGCGGTCGCCCTTGCCGAGGCCGCGGCCCCGTAGCCAGCCGGCCAGCCGCGCGGCGCGCTCGTCCAGCTCACCGTAGGTGAAGCGGCCGCCCTCCGGGTCCACCAGCGCGAGCCGCCCGGGCCAGTAGGCTGCCGCCCTGCCGGTCCAGTCGCCGACGACCGGGGCCGGGACGGTCATGCTTGGTCCACCGGGGGCCTACCGCTCGGCTCTGCGTGGCCGCCCGCCGCGTGGGTTCCGGCCTCGCTCCTGAGGCCCCCGGACCCCGGGGCCCGCCAGTCGTCGGCGTTGGCCATGGTCCAGCGCACCACGGCGGCGGCCAGGGCCACGCCGCCGCCGCTGGCGCACAGGACGACGTGGTCGCCGGGGCGCAGCCGCCCGCGCTCCACCGCGTCGTCCAGGGTCATCGGGATGCACGCCGAGCCGGTGTAGCCCCAGCGGTCCATGGTCCAGTGGGTCCGCTCGAGCGGCTGGCCCAGCTCGGCCATGACCGCCTCGATGGTGCGCAGGTTGAGCTGGGTGAACAGGAACAGGTCGACGTCGCCGAGCCGCAGGCCGGCGTCGGCGACCACCTGGCGGACCAGCGGCGGCCAGTGCTCGGTGTTGAAGCCCGCCGGGATCCGGCGGGCGAACTCGACGTGCGGCGGGCCGCCGTGGCGCACCGCCTCCTCGGTGGCGGGGCGGGCGGCTCCGCCGGTGTAGACGCCCAGGGCGTCGTACCAGGAGCCGTCCGCGCCGAGCCGGCCGGCGAGGAAGCCGGGCTCCGTCCCGGCCTCCAGGAGCACGGCGCCGGCGCCGTCGGCGAACAGCGTGGCGGTGTGCTTGTCGGACCAGTCGAGGAAGCGGGTCATCCCGTAGGCCCCGACGACCAGCGCGAGCCCGCAGGCCGGGTCGGTGGCGATGCGCCGCGCGGCGATGTCGAGCGCGGTCACCCAGGCGGCGCAGGCGCAGTTGACGTCGAAGGTGGCCGCCCGGCGCGCGCCGAGCTTGGCCTGCACCACCGAGGCGGTCGCCGGGCTCAGGTAGTCGGGCGTGTCGGTGGCGACGACGACCAGGTCCAGCTCGGCGGGGGAGCGGCCGACGCGCCGCAGGCACGCGCGGGCGGCGCCCACCGCCAGGTCGGAGGTGGTCTCGTCCGCGGCCATCACGTGCCGCTCGCGGATGCCGACGTTGGCCACCAGCCACTCGTCGACCGGCTCGCCGAGCAGCTCCTCCAGCTCGGCGTTGGCGACCACCCGGTCGGGGACGTAGCGGCCGGTCGCGGTGATGCGGGCGTGCCGAGACCGGCTCACGCCTGGCGCAGGAACTCCCACAGGAGCCTCCTGAACTCCTCGGGCCGCTCGACGTGGGGGGAGTGGCCGCAGTCGGCGACCACCTCCTCGCGGTAGTCGCCGCCGCCCTCGCGGTAGGCGTCGAGCACCGCCCGGACCTGCGCCACCATCGGCTGCGGCGGGTAGACCTCGTCGCCGGGCCAGCCGGGCACGGCGCCGAGCTTGCCGAGGTTGCCGAGGTCGAACAGGGAGGCGTCGGAGATGACCGTGTCGGCGTCGCCACGGATCCACAGCACCGGCGGCTTGGGCTCGATCGTGGCGAACCCGCTGAGGTCGCAGTGCTTGGGGGAGAAGGCGTTGTTCATCCCGCGGGTGCCCGGCGCGATGCCCGGCCAGTTCGGCGAGGTCCGCAGGTCGCCGGGGTAGTGGTCGTCGCCGACCACGCTGGACAGCACCGCGTCGAGGTAGGCCTCCTCGCGCTCGGGCTCGACCCGGAACGGCGGCCGGTAGTAGAAGCCGTTCATCACCTGGCGGGGGCCGAAGTCGCTGTCGGTGCCGCGGTCCTTCGCGGTGAGCAGCCGCACGAACTCGGGGTTGGCGGTGCCGGCGCCGGAGCCGGCGTAGTCGGGCCAGCACGGCGTGCCGCGGGCGTCGCGGGTGCCGCCGAAGCCGTAGGGGGACATCGGGGCGACCAGCACCAGCGAGGCGACCGCCCCCGGGTGGTCGACCGCGTAGCGCTGCGCCACCGCCCCTCCGGTCGACCAGCCGACCAGGTGCACCGGCCGCTCACCGAGCTCGAGCTCTGGCGCCTCCAGCAGGGCACGCAGGTCGTCGGCGAAGTCGCCCATGCCGCGGGTGGCGTCGATCGGCAGCGGCTCGGTGCCGCCGAAGCCGCGGAAGTCCGGCGCGACCCCGCGCGTCCCCGGCGGCAGCGCCGCCAGGGTCTCCTCCCAGAAGCGCGAGGTCGACAAGTTGCCATGGAGGAAGATCACCGGCTCGCCGCCCGCCGGTCCCGCGGTGCGCAGGTGCGTGGCCAGCCGCTTGGTCGTCACCGTCAGCGCCTTCATGTCGTGCTCGCCTCCCCCTGCCCGGCCATGCCGTGGTGGATCAGGGTGGTCATCGTGTCGAGGACGTGGTCGGGCAGGTCGCGCTCCTCCCACAGCACCCAGCGCATGCCCAGGAAGTCGCCGATGCCCATCAGGCACCAGGCGAGCGCCTCCGGGTCGAGCGGCGCCACCTCGCCGGCCGCGATCGCCCGCGCCAGGCCGGCGGTGTAGCCTTCGGCGAGCCGCTGGTAGTAGGAGCGGTACAGCCGCTCGTCCACGAACTCCGCCTGGCGCACGATCCGGTAGAGGTTGCGGTGCGCGGCGATGAAGGTGAAGAACGCCTTGAAGCCGGCACGCTCGACCGCCATGCGGTCGCCGGCGCCCGCCACCGAGCGGGCGATGTGGCCGCGCAGCTGGTGCCCGAGCTCGGTCACCAGCTCGCCGAAGATCGCCTGCTTGTCGCTGAAGTAGACGTAGAAGGTGCCCTGCGCCACGCCGGCTCGCCCGGTGATCTCCACGATCGAGGCGCGCTCGTAGCCCTTGGCCCCGAACACCTCCTCGGCCGCGTCCAGCAGCCGCTGCCTGGTCGCCTGCCCCCTGGCGGTGGTCGGCAGGGTGGGGCTCGCCGCCTTGCTCATCGTCCTCCCGTCTCGCGCCAACCGAGCCAGGTCGCCACCTGCGCCATGGCGCTCGGCGTCCAGCCGAGCTGCAGGTGGTTGACGCCGGCGAGCAGCGGCCCTCACCACCTCGGCCCAGCTGGGCCACCGCCGCCATGCCCGCCCAGCCGGGACCGTAGATGAAACCTGAATCAACTGTCAACTAGGTGCCGGCGACGGTGCCGAGGCCCGTGCGCGGACGACCACTTGCCGTGGACGAACGATCGTGCTATTCCTAGTGCATGAGCAAGGGGGAACTGACCCGCCAGGCGATCGTCGACGAGGCGACCCGCGTGGCCAGCCGCGTGGGCCTCGGCGGGTTGACCATCGGCTCGCTCGCGGCCGACACCGGCCTCTCCAAGAGCGGGCTGTTCGCCCACTTCAACTCGAAGGAGTCGCTGCAGCTCCAGGTGCTGGCGCACGCCAGGTCCCGCTTCGTCGACGAGGTGGTGCGCCCAGCGCTGAAGGCGCCGCGGGGGGAGCCCCGGGTGCGCGCGCTGTTCGAGCAGTGGCTCGCCTGGTGCAGCGACCTGCCGGGCGGCTGCGTCTTCGTGGCGGCCGCCAGCGAGCTGGACGACCAGCCGGGGCCCGTGCGCGACCAGCTGGTCGCCAACCAGCGCGACTGGCTCGAGACGGTGGCCACGGTCTTCCGGGGCGGGACCTCGGAGGGCCAGTTCCGCGCCGACGCCGACCCGGAGCAGTTCGCGCAGGACCTCTACGGGGTCATCCTCGCCTACCACCACGCCAGCCGCCTGCTGCGCGACCCCAGGGCGGAGCAGCGCGCCCGCCGTGCGCTCGACCGCCTGCTCGACGAGGCGCGCGAGCCGGACTGACCGACACCACCGCGAAGGGAGCCGTGAGCCCGATGGCGACTCGGAACAGCACGATCGTTCGTGCTTACAAGGGGACCTCCCACGCCGCCGTCCGCGGCTCGTTCCGGCTGCTCGACCTGGTCGCGCCGGCGCTCGGCGCGTGGTGGGCCGACCGCATCTGGTTCACCATCCCGCGTACGCCGGCAGCGCCGCGTGCCGCCAGGCCCGACGGGGGCGCCGCCTTCGAGGTGGCGGTCGACGGCCGCCTGGTACGCGGCCGGCGCTGGGGCGAGGGCGACCCGGTCTACCTGGTGCACGGCTGGGGCGGGTCGGCCTCCCAGCTCGACCCGTTCGTCCTGCCGCTGGTCCGGGCGGGGTTCTCGGTGGTCAGCTTCGACGGGCCAAGCCACGGCGCCTCCGACCCCGGCCCGAGCGGCCCGCGCAGCAGCAACATCCTCGAGTTCGCCGAGGCGCTGCGCGCGGTCGCCGCGCGCCACGGTGACCCGGCCGGGGTGGTGGGGCACTCGGCCGGCGCCACCGCGGCCGCGGTCGCCCTGCGTGACGGCCTGCCGGCGACCAGGGCCGTGTTCCTCGCGCCGATGGCCGATCCCCGGCCCTACGCGGACTGGTTCGCGGCCCGGCTCGGCTTCGGGGAGCGCACCAAGGTGCGCCTGCTGGCCCGCATCGAGCGGCGCGTCGGCGTGGCGATGGCGTACCTGGACGTGCCCGCCATGGCCGCGCAGGCCGCCATGCCGCCGGTGCTGGTCGTGCACGACCAGGGCGACCGCGAGACGAGCTGGTCCGGCGGCCGCGCCATCGCCGGCGCCTGGCCCGCGGCGCGGCTGCTCACCACCAGCCGGCTCGGGCACCGCCGCATCCTGCGCGACCCGGCGGTGGTCGCCGAGGTCGTCGGCTTCCTCGCCGGCGCCACCCCGTCACGCGAGCAGGCCGGCGAGGTCGCCTCCTGACCGGGCCTCCCGTCCGGGGGGCGCTTGTCGAGGTGAACGGATACCGTCGACCCCACGGCACGCGGACCTGGGGAGGAAGCGGTGGAGAACGGGGGAAGGCGCCCGTACGCGCTGAAGGCCGGGGAGGGCTGGACCTACAACTACGGCATCGACTTCACCGTCAAGGCAGGGGAGCTCGGCCTGGGTCGGCGGGTGGCGCTGGTCGAGTACGCCACCCGCCCGGGCGAGGAGCCGCCCGAGCACACCCACGCGACCGAGGACGAGCTCTTCTACGTGCTGGAGGGCGCGCTCACCTTCCGCTGCGGCGACGAGACCTTCGAGGTGGACCAGGGCGGGTTCGTCTTCCTGCCCCGCGGCATCCGGCACGGCTACACCATCCGCCGCGACAGCCGCCTGCTGGTGGTGACGGCGCCGGCCCCGGACGACGCCGACGACGGCTGGGGCGGCTTCGTCGCCGACTTCGAGGCCCAGGGCGAGCCGCGCGCCACCCCGTCCGGCTGAGCCTGGCGCACGAGCGGCCGCGGCGGCGCCACCAGGCGTGACCGGTTCGGCGCCCGTGCACGTCTTGTGGGGCAAGGTGCCGGACGCTATCGTGCCAGCTGACTTGACCGGTTGGTCGAGTCCGTGCCAGAGCGATCAGGGGGGCCCGAGAGGAGCCTTGCCATGGTCGACCAGTACGTCCCCGGCACCTGCAACATCGGCCCGGCCGAGATCGCCCGCCGCAGGCGCATCGGGCACCTCGGGCTCGCCGTGACGGTGCTGCTCGGCGTGGTCCTGCTGGCGGTCGGCGCCGCGGCGCCGTGGCGCCTGCTGCTCGCCCTGCCCGCCACCGCCGGCGCCGCCGGCTACCTCCAGGCCAACGCCCGCTTCTGCTTCGACTACGGCTTCCGCGGCGTCTACAACTTCGACGCCCTCGGCCACCACGAGCGGGTCGCCGCCGAGGAGGCCAGGGCGCGGGACCGCCGCCGCGCCCGCAACCTCGCCCTCAGCTCGGTCGCGATCGGCCTCGCCGTCGGCGTGCTCGCCACGCTGGTCTAGGGAGTCGGGCATGTATCGGTCCGGCGCCTCCTCTGCCTGCGGCGACGGATCACGGCCACGGCGCGGACCGCGGATACGTGACCGACTCCCCAAGGGGAGCGCATGGCGGACGTGACGCTGCCGGTGGCCGGCGGCGAGCTCGGCGCCGCCTCGCCACGCCGGCGGTGCCGGGCCGTGGCCTGGTCGTGGTCCACGAGGCCTTCGGCCTCACGAGCATGCTCGGCCATAGGTACAGCGAGGTGACAGCGTCCGCTCCCCGGTTGCCGATCGGGCTCGATCACGGGTGCGCCGCGAAGACGTGGGCGACGGCTCCGCCGCTGAAGGCGATGGTGCTCATCGGCTCGATGGTGAGCGGTGCCATGAAGATCCGCTCGCCCGCGCCCAGGACGACCGGGTGGACGACAAGGCGGTACTCGTCGATCAGTCGGGTCTCGACCAGCGATCGGGCGAACCGTGCCCCGCCGTGGGCGAGCAGGTATCCGTCGGAGCGTTCCTGCTTGAGCCGCGTGATGGCTGCGGCCAGGTCTCCGGTGGCGATCGTCGTCTCGCCCCAGTCGGCGGACGCGAGCGAGTTCGAGAACACGACCTTGGGGATCTCGTTCATCGGCTTGGCGAACGGCCCGGAGGCGCCGGGCCAGTAGGCGGCCCACCCCGCATAGGTGGTGGCACCCATGAGGTGCGCGCCGGCGTTGCTCAGGGTCTCGGCAGTCCAACTGGCGCCGTCATCGGAGCGTCCCGCAGCGACCCAGTCGGTGCTCCCGTCGGTTGGTGCGACGTAGCCGTCGAGCGAGACGGACATCTTCAGGACCAGTGAGGCCATGCGCCGCTTCCTTCCCGGGATGGATGACACGCGCCGTGAGCTGTTGTTGCTGAGCGCCCCGGAACGCGTTCCGGGGCGCTCAGCTCATTGGTCGATCGCCAGCATGCCCGCGGGGACACCGGCGACCTCGATCTGGCGCCAGATCGAGCGCCCGCGGGGCAGCTCGTGGTAGCGCCGCAGCGCCGCGATGCCGCCCAGCCAGCCGGCCCAGCCCGGGTACGGCGGGTTGGCGGGGTCGAAGCCGCTCTGCACCAGGGTGAGCCGGGTCTTGCCGTCCGACCCGTCGAGCTCCCAGCTGGAGGTGAAGCCGTCGGCAAAGCGCAGCGTCGCCTTGCGGCCCGGCTCGAACTCGACGAACTTGGCCCCCCCGGGGTCCAGTTCGAAGCCGCCCATCGCGAAGCGGCCGCCCACGTACGGCTCGATGTCCACGTTGGCACCGAACCACTTGCGGAACTGCTCCGGCTCGATCATCGAGTCGAACACCTTGTCCGGTGCCGCGTCGATCACGACCGAAGCGTGCAACTCGGCCGACGTGAAGTCGCACTTGGGTGTCAGCTCACGACCGGACAGATAGTCCGCAAGGTTCGCGATCGCCAGGGACCAGAACGTCTGCAGCGCTCCACGGGCACCGGCCGTGTCGGCCAGGACGTCTTGGAAGCTCGGCAGGTCGCTCTGGCTCAGCGTGACCAGCGTGCCGTCCTCGTCCTCGGCCAGCTCGAACTGCGCCGTGGTCTCGACTCCGTCCACGGTCCAGGCGAACCGGATGGTGCGCTCGTCCACGTGCAGCACGCGCTGGTGCGGCTCGGCGCCGTCCGGCGTGTAGCGGCCCCAG
>DASUZB010000164.1:0-2609 GCA_036377075.1 Actinomycetes bacterium
CACCCCGTCGCCCTCGGCACCGGCGGCCGCCTGTTCGAGCACGAGAGCGACCACAAGGCGTTCGAGCTCGTCCACGCCACGAGCTTCAAGACCGGCGTCCTCTACCTGAGGTACCGGCCGCTGGCAGCCGGGTGAGGAAGCGGATACGTGTCCAATCCCTAGCGGGCGGCAATCCGGTCAGGCCGGTTGCCGGGCTGACTCGAAGAAGGAGACCAGTCCCTCGGCGAGGGGCTCGGGTGCAACCAGCGGGGCAAAGTGCCCGAGGCCCGGCAGTTCGCGGACGTGTGGGCCGGCGACGTGCTGGGCGATGTGCTGCACCGAATCGGCGAACCAGGTGTCGAGCTCGGTCTGTAGCCCCCGCAGGAGCAAGACCGGCGAGGCAACCTGCCGGAGCACCTCGGGGTCAGTCGACCGGGGCCCCTCGTAGGGCGCGTCGTGCTGGAAGAACCGGAGCATCGCCGGGACGCCGCCTGCCCATCGTTCGAAGAAGTCCGTCTCCTCCAGGGCGGCGATCTCGTTGTCGGTGCAGACCCAAGGGGCGAACGCGCGAACCGCATCGACGAGGCGGCCATCGGCAGCCGCCATACCCATCTGCTCCAAGGTGGCGCCCGTACGGGCGAGGTCGTCTTCTCGCATCACCGAGACCACACCGGGCTCGTACGCGGCCACAGCGGCCACGGAGCCGCTGTGGGCCGCCGCACCGAGCACCCACGCGCCGCCGCCCGACCAGCCCACCAGGCAGACGGGCTCGCCGAGGCTGTCGACGAACGCAGTGACGTCCTCCTCCAGGCGCGGAGGTGAGTGGTCCGGGTTGTCGCCCGACAGCCCTCGGCCGCGGGTGCTCGGCAGGTAACAGGTGAACCGGTCGGTGAGGTGGGGCAGCAGCGCCTCCCAGGCGCTGTCTCCGTCCCCGAACGCGCCATGGACCAGGACCAGCGGCGGACCCTGTCCCTGCACTCGTCCGGCGATCTCGGTGCCGTCGGCGGAGCCGGCTCGGTGGATCCGGTCATCAGTCATGGTGGTCCCTCCCGATCGATGCTGCGCCCGGTGTTCGGCGCGTCCACCGGGACGCTAGGCCGCGCGGCGGCTCTGCGGCATCGGCGCGATTGACCAACCTGCGGCGGCGGACTACGCGGTTGTGCGTAGCCGCATCGTCCTCACCGGGTGGCTGTCATGCCGCGGTCGATGGCGTAGCGCGCGGCCTGGGTCCGGGAGGTGACACCGATCTTGTGGAAGATGTTGGTCAGGTGCCGGGCGACCGTGCGGTCGCTGATGTAGAGCTCCTCGCCGATCTGCCGGTTGGAGCGTCCGTCGGCCACGAGTGTCAGCACCTCGCACTCGCGCCGTGTCAGCCCGTCGGGCGATTCCGGCGCCGACCGGTGCGCGCCCAGCCGCTCATACGCCGCCTCCGCCCGCGCGACCTCCGCGGCGGCGGACGCCTCGTCGCCGAGCGCCCGGTATGCCTCGGCGAGCCGGACACAGGTGGCGGCGGCGTCGTAGGCTGCGCCGAGCTCGTGCCAGCGCCGACAGGCGTCGCGTAGCACCGGGAGGGCCTCCTCGGCGCGGCCCTCGGCCAGCAGCACCGCGCCACGCGCAGCGGCGGCCATCGCCTCCAGCCCCGAGGTGGCGTACGTCGCTGCCGTCGCTGCGAGCTCGGACGCGGCGGCGGCCGCGTCTTCCAGCCGTCCCGCGGCGACCGCGATCTCGACCCCCGCGGCACAGAGGGGGGCCCGGCGCACGGGATCGGTGCCAGCCGCCGCCACGGCCCAGCGTATCGACGTCGCGGCACCCGGGGCGTCACCCTCCTGCAGCCGCAGCAGCGCCCGTCCCGGTTGCGGGTCACGCCCGCGAGCGTGCGCCTCGTCGTAGGCGGCGGCGGCACGCGGGTCGCCGCGCAACCGGCGCGCCTCGGCAACGACGTACCAGGCCTCCGCTGCATAGTCGAGCCGGTTGGCGTCGAGGTCCGCAACGAGCCGCAGCGCACGCTGCTCGGCCTCGTCCCACTCGCCGCGGAGCAACAGAAGTTGCGCCCGGTGCACGCCGCAGAGGCCCCCGAACACCACCGCCGCGGGCAATGTGGTCAACCACCGCTCGGCCAGGTCGGTCCAGCGGGTCATCCGGCGGACGTCGGCGACCTCGTGACAGGCGGCGATGGTGTGACAGTAGAGGTTGCCTGACCAGAGCGGGGTGAGCCGGCCGTCCAGGACGGTGACCATCGCCTCATCGACCAGCGCCAGCCCGTCGACCACGTGCCCCGACTTGATCAGGGCGCGGCCTTCGCCGTGGAGGCCCACAGCCACCAGGTCGGGCTCATCGACCCGGCGGCCGAGGTCCTGCACCCGGCGAGCCGCGTCCACCGCCGCCGCCGGCTGACCGGTCAGCAGACCCAACTCCACCTCCGTAAACCACTGCAGGTATCCGTGCACCGGGCACTCCGGGATCCCCTCCGCCAGACGCCCGGCGCGGCCGATCCAGCCCATACTCTGGGGCTCGTCGCCTCGCGCCAAGTGAAAGAGTCCGAGCTGCAGGGCGGCCAACGCGGCCTCGGCCGGTCGGGAGTCGGCCTGGAAGGCGTCGCACGCAGCAGCGCCGAGCCGCAGGTTGTCCTC